>JABDLI010000121.1 GCA_013003065.1 Phycisphaerales bacterium
TAGTGGAGGTTGCGCGCGGGGGCGAGGCGGGGTAGCTCGGTCGGCGTCCGGTTCCGTGGCCGTGTCCGTGCCCGCGTCCGTGGCCGCGTCCGTGTCCGCGTCCGCGTCCGTGGCCGCGACCGTGGCCGTGACCGTGGCCGTGCCCGCGTCCGTGGCCGCGTCCGTGACCGTGTCCGCGTCCGTGGCCGTGTCCGCGTCCGTGGCCGCGTCCGCGCCCCTACGCCCGCGTGTACTGGATCTCCATCGCCTTGAACTCGTTGCCATCCGGCCCGTCGAAGTACATCTCGAGCGAATGATGGTCACGATCTTTCAGGGTGATGACGGACTTCTTGGTCATCGTGCCGCCTGTTTGCGGGTTGGGCATCGTGCCCGTCATGGTCCAGACCTTGCCGGCGCCGTCGACCTGGCCCCGCTCGTGCTGCATGAAGGTGCACGCGGTGTCGATCCAGAAACCCTCGTACTCGTTGGTGACGGTGTTGTATCCCCAGTATCCGCGGCCGGCGAAGTTGGAGAATGGACCGTCGGTGGAGGGGTCGCTCTCGTAGGACTGGTGGAGAAAACGGCCCTCGAGGTCGAACGTGTTCTTGATGACGCCCGTCATGACCGACGGCTCGCCGGGGCCCATCCACATCTTGACGACCGACTTGAACGTGCCCTCGAAGGGCGTGAGCTTCTTGTGGTGCTCGGTGGTCGTTCCCATCGCGGCGCAATCACTGGTTTCCATCGTCTGCTCGGCCATGGATCTTGTCTCCTGGATCTTGGCGTGGGCGTGCACGCCGGCGTTTGATCGAGAGGCGGGTCAACGACCCGCCGCGTCCCCGGACAACTTCGGAACCGCCACCCGGGCGGTCAGGACGAGCCGCGTCACCGCGGCCCGCTGGTGGGCGCTCATGTCCCGCCCGGCTGACGCCGTGCCCGCAGCCATCCCCCCGTCAGTGCGCCGATCGCGCCGACGACCGGCAACAATGGAAGGTACCAGGACGGCAACTCGATCCCGAGTGCCTCGTAGGCCGCCTTTCCGAAGAGCGCAAAGGCCACGCCGCCGCCCAGGATGAGCAACGCGATGATCCCGGCGTGCAGCATGGGGCGCCGGCCGGCGATGCGAGCGGCAAGCCAGGCGCCCAGCAGCGTGATCACGAAGTACCACGCGAGGTTCCAGACGCTCAGCCCCGTGGTGTTGGCCTCCGGGGAAAGCGTGCCGGTGTCCGGATCGGGCAACGCGTTGAAGAGCATGCCGCCGGCGAGGTCGACGATGCCGACGAGAAGGAAGATGACGACGCAGCCGGCCAGGATGCCGCCGATGCTTCGAACGATGGGCATTCGCGAGATCTCCGGGGGTCGGGACACCGAAGAATACCGCGCGAAAGCCGATTCCGCCGCAGGTCTTGCCCGACCGCGTCCGGCCCACCATGATGGGGAACGCGATGGGATTTGCACGTGTCCTGGATGTGAACCGGACGAGGAGGCCCCAAATGACCATCCGCCAAGCGGTTGCCGCCCTGGCCACGCTCGCCGCGCTCGTGCCGGCCACGATCGCGCAGACGCCCGAGCCTTCCTCGCTCGCCGAGTTCATTCGCCGCACGTACACGAAGTTCGAGTACCGGATCCCCATGCGGGACGGGGTCCACCTTTACACCGCCGTCTACTCGCCGAACCACGCGGCGGAACCCCTCCCGTTCCTGATGATCCGCACCCCATATGCCTGCCGCCCGTACGGCCCCGACCGCTACCGTCGCACGCTCGGACCGTCCGAGGCGTTTGCGCGGGATGGCTACATCTTCGTCTACCAGGATGTGCGCGGTCGGTACCAGTCCGAGGGCGTGTTCGTCAACATGCGGCCGCACCAACCGGTCAAACACGGCCCGACCGACGTCGACGAGAGCACGGACACGCACGACACCATCGCGTGGCTGCTCGAGAACGTGCCGGGACACAACGGCCGGGTCGGCATGTGGGGCATCTCGTATCCCGGGTTCTACTGCGCCGCGGGCGTGATCGACTCCCACCCCGCGTTGCGGGCGGCCTCGCCCCAGGCGCCGATCGCCGATTGGTTCGTCGGAGACGACATGCACCACCACGGCGCGTTCATTCTGCCGCTCGCGTTCAATTTCTTCAGCAGCTTCGGGCAGCCGCACCACAACCCCACCACGACCCGCGGCGAGCGTTTCGACCACGGCACGAAGGACGGCTATCAGTTCTTCCTCGATCTCGGCCCGCTGCGCAACGCCAACGAGCGTCACTTTCGCGGCGAGATCGCATTCTGGAACGAGGTCGTTGCGCACCCCAACTACGACGAGTTCTGGCAGTCCCGCAACATCCTCCCCCACCTGAACAACGTCGGGTGCGCGGTCATGGTGGTCGGGGGGTGGTACGACACCGAGGATCTCTACGGCCCGCTGAGCATCTACCGTTCCATCGAGCAGCGAAACCCCGACGCGTGGAACGTGCTGGTCATGGGCCCGTGGTCCCACGGCGGCTGGACCCGCACGCGGGGCCGCACCCTGGGCACCGAGGATTTCGGGTTCGACACCTCGGCCGGATACGACGAGCACGTCGCGGTCCCGTTCTTTCGCCACTTCCTGAAGGATGACGCGGCGCCGGAGGTCCCGGAGGCGCTGGTCTTCGAGACCGGCGCGAACCGCTGGCGGTCCTTCGACGCGTGGCCACCACACGAGCGGGTCGAACACGCGTTGCACTTTCGGGCCGGGGGCCTTCTTTCCCCGGAAGCCCCCGTCACCGGCGGCGAGGCGTTCGACGACTACGTGAGCGATCCGAGCAAGCCCGTGCCGTACACGACCGAGATCACCACCCGCTGGGCCAAGAATTACATGACCGAGGACCAGCGATTCGCCGCATGGCGTCCGGACGTTCTCGTCTATCAGACCGAACCGCTGACGGAAGATCTCACGTTGGCCGGACCGATCCGCGCCGATCTCTGGGTCTCGACGACGGGCTCGGCCGCCGACTGGATCGTCAAGGTGATCGACGCGCACCCGGGGGAGAACCCGAACGACGCCGACGATGCCGACT
>JABDLI010000125.1 GCA_013003065.1 Phycisphaerales bacterium
GCACGGACGCTTCGCTGTCCGTGGCACCGGGACGCGCAGGGGAGTTGGATTCCCCCTCGCATTGGACGCTGACGGCACGGACGCTTCGCTGTCCGTGGCACCGGGACGCGCAGGGGAGTTGGATTCCCCCTCGCATTGGACGCTGACGGCACGGACGCTTCGCTGTCCGTGGCACCGGGACGCCGCACGCACACGGACGCGGGAGGATGCTCTCAGCCGCCGATCTCGGCCTCGCGGCGCATTCGCTGCAGCATCGTGCGCGCGTTGTCGCCGACCGGGCCCTCTGGATCCATGCTGATCGCCTTGTTGTAGAGCTCGACCGCGCGCTCCATTTGGCCGCCCTTCCAGTGGGCCTCGGCCAGGCTGTCCCAGGCGTTGGCGGACTCCGGGAACAGACGCGTGTTGAGCCGGAGCAACCAGATCGCCTGGTCGATCATCTGATCGTTCATGAGCTGATAACCGACCTGGTTGGCTGCCGCCTCGAAGTCGAAGAAGCGGTACATCGGATCGGCGACCATCCGCTCGGCCTCGGCTTCGAGTTCCTCGAGCCGGCCCGCCTTGAAGAGTGCGGTGAGGTGCGCATTCGGATCACGGATGAACTCGCCCTCGAACGCCAGCGCCGCGTCGAGCACCGGATCGCCGTTCGTGCGGTACTCGTCGAAGCTCATCTCGACCGCAAGGTGCGGCGCCGTCCAGGGGCCGTTCTCCCACTGCGGCTTGTCCTGCCACCAGGCGAACGACAAGAAGACCGGCAGCCCGCAGTTGGGCAGGACGACGCGGCGATTGTCGCCGTAGAAGTTGATGTTCTCCGACGTCGGCTCGCCGACGAAGATCGCGTTCGTGTAGTTGTCGATCTCGTTGACGAGGTTCTGACAGGCCGAGAACGTGCGTCGTCCGATGATCACGAACAGCTTGCCCGGCTGGTTGATCTTCTCGCACCGCACGAGACCGGTGACGATCGGCTTGTTCTTGTAATTGTTGCCGCCCCCGTTCAGCCGCACGTCGAGCACGAGCCGCTCCACGTCGTTCGTCTCGATGAAGTCGAAGAGCCGCGCATAAAAGGTGGGAATGTCCTCGGTGGCGTCGTCCCGGATCTGGCTGTGCCGCACGTAGACCGTCTTGTGCTCGGGGAGATGCTCGAAGAAATACACCCGGTCGGGGTGCTTCAAGTACAGGGGCGTCGCGCTCTGATCCCGCGCCGAAACCCACCCGCTCCCCGGCCGCGTGAAACCGTGCCGCGCCCCGAACTCGACGCCGGCAACGGCGGTGACCGTGAGATCGAACGGCACGCCGTCGCGTTCCAGCGTCAGCGTGACGTCGTGCTTCAGCTCCGAAAGGACTCCCTGCGCGTGCAGGTACTCGATGATCCGCAGCGTGCCGACACCGTGTGCCTTGAAGAACTGATCATTCTCGGCCGGCACCACGGGCCGGATGGCCGCGAGCGCCCGATCCACCGGCATGCCCTCGATGGCGATGACGCGGCTGCCCACCGCCGATGCGTACGCCTCGTCCGCCCCTTCCACGTACAGGCCATCGCTGAAGTGATAGAAGTTGACGGGCAACGCGTGCCGGACCCATTCGCTGTTCCAGGCCCGGAGCAGCGTGTGCCCGTACTCGAACGAGGAGACGATCCGCGCGAGCCCCGCCACGACCTCGTGCGGCGCGAGCGTGGGGATCGCGGCGTGCAACTCCTCGACGGCCGCGTCGAAGTCGGCGGCCGTCGTCTTCTTGAAGAGAAACGGGTACTCGGTGTGGACGGTCTCCTGCAGGAACCGCAGATCGTCCTGCCAGTCCTGGACGGAGAGGTCCGCCTGCACGCCGGTCGAGCCGGCCGCGAGAGCGCCGCAGATCGTGGCGGCGAGCGTGAGACGCTGGTTCATGGAGGTCTCCTCGGGTGGGTGAAAGAGCGGTGCCCCGATCACCATTCCGGCTCGACGCCGGCGGGTTTCAGCGGCCGCGGGGGCGGAGGCGGACACGGACGCGGGCACGGACGCGGGCACGGACGCGGGCACGGACGCGGACACGGACGCGGACGCGGACGCGGACGCGGACCTCACACTCCGCCGTCCCCATAGCACCGCGCAATCACCTCGTGCCACTCGGCGACGCTCTTGCATCGCACGAACGCAGTCTTGACCTCCTCCGGACGCGGATGGTGCGTCGAGAACTTGATGCCGAACTTCCGCATCAGCCGCGAGGCGTGGTTCTCTCCGTGCAAGCTCACCGCCAGCTCGAAATGGTCGAGGAGCGTCGCACGCTGCTCGGCGAGCGTCGGTGACGCCGGCGGGCGGCCGGCCATGAGGTCGCGGGCCTGGCGAAAGATCCAGGGATTGCCGATGCAGCCGCGGGCGATGCTCACGGCGTGCACGCCGGTGACCTCGAGCATCGCGAAGAGGTGATCGACCGTCCACACGTCGCCGGAGCCGAAGATCAGCCGGTCGGGATGACGCCGCACCAGGTCTGTGAGAAACGGCCAGCGCCCCGGCCCCTGGTAACGCTGCTCGACCGTGCGGCAGTGCACCGTGGCCCAGGCGTACCCCATCTCGTACGCGGCGTTGAAGATCCGCTCGAAGTTCTGCGCCATCTCGTCGCTGTCGTCCCAGCCGCGACGCATCTTGACCGTGGTCGGGATCGCGGGCGGCACGGCGTCGCGGACGGCGCTCAAGACTGCGAGCGCCTCGTCCGGATACGCGAGAAAGTGACCGCCACGGTTGCGTTTGCGCACCTTCTTCACGGGGCAGGCGAGATTGACGTCGATCGTGTCGTAGCCGAACTCGGCGAGGATTCGTGCGCCGGCGGCCATCTCCTCGGGGTGCGTGCCCATGATCTGCCCGGCGATCGGGTGGTCATCGAGCCCCGCGGCGCGGTTCTCCGCCGGATCGCCCGTGCCGCACGACTCGGCCAGGAGATCGGGATCCTCGCGGGTCCGCCCCTTTCCGCCGCTGACCAGGATCCGATCGAGCAACGCTTCGGTGACGCAGAACGGACAACCGTGCCGGCGGGCAATGAGCCGCATCGGCGCATCGGAGTAGCCGGCGAGCCCGGCCTGAAAGAACGGCGCATCGAAGCCCGGCACCAACGCCGGAATCCGCGGATCGACGACGACGTCCCGCGCGATCTCGGCGGAAGACCGCGTCGTGCGTGGCGGCATGGGATAGCTGGGTGTGAGCTGAATCGACACTGGTCTGGTTCGGGAGTTCGGGAGTCCGGGGAAGGAGAACGGGGTCGGGGCGTGGCGTGTCGGTGGCCGGTCGGACGCCGGTTCGGGTAGGCTAGGCTCCATGGTCGATCAAGCCAAACGTGCGCGGCGACGGTCCCGCCGACCCCGCCGACCCCGTGTGGTCACGCTTGCGGTCGTGTTTGCCGCGGGGATCGTCGGAACGGGCGGCTGCACGAGCACTCCCATCAACGTCGCGCGAGCGACCCGAGCGTACCCGCGACACCTCCATCTCACCGAGCACGTCATGGGGGACGCCGAACCGGTGATGGCTCCCGCTTCCATCGACGTGCAGGTGTTCCGCGACGGATCCGAGATCGAGCTCGTCAACGCCATGCCCCGTTCGTACCGCGATTTCGACCTCTGGATCAACCAGCGGTACGTCCGCCGCGTCGCGTCGATGCCGGCCGGCGCGACCGTGCGGTTGTCGCTCCGCGAGTTCTACGACATGCGTGGCGAGGTCTTCAACGCGGGCGGTTTCTGGCGCACCGTCGCGTCCACGCCGATCCGGATGGTGGAACTTCAGATGACCGACCAGACGCCGCTGCTTGGGCTCGTCGCGATCGCGGAGCCGGACGACGGCCGCTGACGAACCACGCTCGAGTCAGGCCGTCGCCCCGACCGCGCACCGCGCATACGTCCGGAAGCTGAACGCGTACGCGTGACGTTCGTCGACCTCGTGTCGCTCGTCGGCGGTGCACTGCCAATCGCGGGGGTCGAAGGCGGGGAACCGTACGTCCCCGTCGACGCGGGCGTGCACCACCGTCAGCTCGAGTCGATCGGCCCGGGAGAGCGCGAGACCGTAGATCTCCGCGCCACCGGCGACGAAGACGAGCCCGTCGCCCGCCTGCGCGAGCGCTTCGTCGAGACCGTGCGCGACGACGACGCCCTCGGCCGTGAACGACGCATCGCGGGTCACGACGATGTTCGTCCGATCGGGAAGCGGCCGTTTGATCGAATCGAACGTGCGGCGGCCCATGATCACGGGGTGTCCGAGCGTCAGCTTCTTGAAACGCTTCAAGTCCGCCGGCAGATGCCAGGGCAGACCGCCACCACGGCCGATGACCCGGTTCTCCGAGAGGGCGGCGATGATCGTGACGGTTTGGGACGCGGGGGCGAAAGGCATGCCGATTGAGGGAGTCTAGGGGGTGACGGTGGCGAGGGGGGCCCGGACGCGGACACGGACGCGGACGCGGACACGGACCCGGACACGGACACGGACGCGGACGCGGACCCGGACGCGGGCACGGACGCGGACACGGACACGGCCACGGACGCGGACCCGGACCCGGACCCGGACCCGGACGCGGGCACGGACGCGGCCACGCACACGGACGCGGCCACGGACACGGCCACGGACGCGGACACGGTCGCGGACACGGACGCGGTCACGGACACGGCCACGGCCGCGGACACGGCCACGGACACGGCCACGGACACGGCCACGGACCCCACGCCGTTGGCCCCGACCGCATCGGGACCCTACACTGGAGGCCCTCGGCCGCCCGGCCCCGGGTGACGAGATCGCCGCGCTCCCCTCGGGCTGCCCCCTGTTTCGGGGCCCTGGGAGTCTCGGAAGCGTCGGGCGGGCCCGTCCCCGGGTCCCCGCCGCGACGGAACGGGGCGGCATCTAGAATGCCGCTCCACCTCATCCGCCCCGCCGGCCACTCCGCGGACCCACCGCAGATAGGAGATCGCTCCGTGTCCAGTTCCGACCTCGCTCAGAAGCTGAAGAATGTGTCCGAAAAGGACCGCAAGCAGATCGAGCAGGCCCAGGAGATGCTGGGGCCCGATCCGACCACGATGGGGTTCATCAAGAACCTCTTCTGGGGGAACTTCCGCGAGGAGCTCGTGTTCCCCTTCCCCGAGGTGACCGCGGAGGAGGTGGCGCGCTGCGATCAGCTCGTCGCCGGCCTCGACGAGTACCTTCGGAACGAACACCCCACGATCGAGATCGACCAGACCCAGCAGATCCCGGACTGGGCGATCAAGAAGCTCTTCGACCTCGGCGTCATGGGGATGATCATCCCGCAGGAGTACGGCGGCGGCAGCTACGGGCTCACGAGCTACAACCGCGTCCTCAAACGCATCGGTCAGACGTGCGGCTCGACCGCGGTCATGGTTTCCGCCCACCAGTCGATCGGCTGCGGCGCCCTGGTGCTGTTCGGCACGGATGAACAGAAAAAGCGGTTCCTGCCGCGGATGGCGACGGACACGCTCAGCGCGTTCTGCCTCTCCGAACCCAACGTGGGCTGCGACGCCGGCGGGCAGGAGACGTACTGCGAGAAGACAGACGACGGCGACTACATCATCGTCAGCGGCGAGAAGAAGTGGGCGACGAGTGCCGCCCTCGCCGGCCTCTTCACCGTCATGACCAAGCAGAAGATCGTCGACCCCAAGACGGGCAAGGAGCGGGAGCGGGTGACCGCGCTCATCTGCACGCCCGACATGGAAGGCATCGACATCTTCTCGCGGAACCGTTCGAAGGTGTGCATCCGCGGCACGTGGCAGGCACGGATCCGCTTCAACAACGTCCGGGTGCCGAAGGAAAACCTCCTCCACAAGGAGGGCAAGGGCCTCAACGTTGCGCTCACCTGCCTGAACTACGGCCGCTGCACGCTCTCCGCCGGCATGGTGGGCGCCGCGCAGGCGGCGCTCGAGCAGGCGGGCAAGTGGGCGCAGTACCGCTACCAGTTCGATCGCCCGCTGGCCGAGTTCGATCTCGTCCAGGACAACCTCGCGCACATGCAGGCGTACCTGTATGCCACCGAGGCCATGCTCTACATGACCACGGGCATGGTCGACCGCGGCGACGAGGACATCATGCTCGAGACCGCGTTGTGCAAGGTCTTCTGCTCCGAGATGGGTTACCAGACCGTCAACCGCGCCATGCAGATCATGGGCGGCGAGGGGTTCATGACCGAGAACGAGCTGGAGCGTCTCTGGCGTGACAGCCGCATCAACACGGTGGTGGAAGGCGCCAACGAAGTCATGCACAGCTTCGTGTTCGCCTACGGCTCCAAGCAGCTCGGCGAGTTCATGATCGGAGTCAAGGAGAAGCCCTTCGCCAACCTCGGGGCGGCGATGCGGCTGGGGCTCGAGCTGTTCCTCGGGCTCCGGCGTCCGGCGCCGCACATCACGAAGCTGAGCCCGCGGCTCGCGCATCTCCAGCACGACCTGGAACGCGACGTGCGCGAGTTCTCCCACCAGATCAAACGCATGTTCAAGGTGCACGAGGAAGGCCTCATCACGAACCAGATGATCCAGCGGCGGCTCGCGCTGAGCGTGATGTGGCTCCATGCCGCGACGTGCTGCCTCGCCCGCGTGGACGGGTCGATCCGACGCGGCATCAACGGCGACCAGCTTCGGGACGAACTGACCATCGTCGAGTTCGTCTGCCGCCTCGCCAGCCGCGAGATCGGCGACAACCTCCGCCGCCTGGATCACAACGACGACGACGCGATGCGAGCCTGCGCCAAGACAGCGGTTGCGTACGTGTCGAGCCTGCCGAACGAGCACTACGCAATCCCCGAAAGCTCGCCCGACGACTCGGCCCGCGGCCACGGACGTCATCTCGATCAGAGCCACATTCAGCAGTTCGGCTCCGGCACGCTGTTCCAGGAGGCGTAGGACACGCGGCGGCCGCGACGCCGCCCCTCCGCTCCCCCCCGCCGCCGTCACGGCGCCCGCCTTGCCCTCGAGGAGACTCATGAACACCTTTGACCAGATGGTTGACCGTGGACACGAGCAGGTCAGCTTTCACCAGGATCCCGACACCGGCCTTCGTGCGATCATCGCCGTGCACTCCACCGTGCTCGGCCCGGGTTTCGGCGGCGCGCGACGCTGGTACTACGCCACCGAAGCCGACGCGCTCTACGACGTGCTGCGGCTCTCCGAAGGCATGACGTACAAGGCTGCCGCCGCCAACCTGCCGATGGGCGGGGGCAAAGCCGTGGTGCTGTTGCCAAAGCTCGACTATCGCGCGACGGAGGCAGAGGCCCGCGCGCTCGGACGCTGCGTGCAGGCGCTCGGCGGACGCTACATTTCCGCCGAGGATGTCGGCCTCTCTCCGCAGTACGTCGACTGGATGGCGCAGGAGACAACGTGGGTCACCGGCGGCATCGACCACTGCCCGGGCGGCGACCCCTCTCCGCACACGGCGCAGGGCGTCGTGAACGCGATGCGTGCGGCCTTGACGCACGTCGGCCGCGATGCCGACTTCTCCGGCGTCACCGTCGCGATCCAGGGGGCGGGCAACGTCGGCTCCAACATCGCCCGGATCCTCACGGGTCTCGGCGCCAAGGTGCTCATCGCCGACATCGCCGACGTGCGGGTCAAACGCGTCGTCGACGAGTGCGGCGCGACCCCGGTGGAGCACGAAGACATCCTGACCACGCCCTGCGACATCCTCGCCCCCTGTGCGCTCGGCGGCGTCATCGACGCCACGATCATCCCCAAGCTGCGTTGCCCGATCATCTGCGGCGGCGCCAACAACATCCTCGACGACTACGACGAGGACGGCGTGGCGCTCATGGCCAGCAACATCGTGTACGTCCCTGACTTCATCGCCAACGCGGGCGGCGTCATCGAGCTGGCCGGCGTCTACCTCGACCTCTCGCCCGACGACCGCGCACAACGCATCGCCGAGATCGAGACCACCGCGTTGCAGGTGCTGCGTGATGCGGAGTCCGCATCGTCCACGTACATGGCGGCGGTGTCGTACGCGAAGCGACGAATCGACGAGGCGGCGAAGCCGCGGGTGACGGCCGGGTGATCGTGGGTTGGTGGGGGCGTGGTCCGCGACCGTGACCGGGTCCGTGGCCGCGACCGTGCCCGTGTCCGCGCCCGCGCCCGCGACCGTGTCCGCGTCCGTGTCCGCGTCCGTGCCCGTGTCCGCGTCCGTGCCCGCGTCCGTGTCCGCGTCCGTGTCCGGGACCGCGTC
>JABDLI010000163.1 GCA_013003065.1 Phycisphaerales bacterium
GACGCACCGCCCGCGGCCGCGTCCGTCGATCGTCCGAAGTACACGTTCCTGCGTCAGCCGTCGACTGCGGCGAACCGCACCGTCTCCCACCACACGGTGCGTCCCATTCCCTCCGCTTGCCGCCGAGATGCGATGTTGTCGGGGTCGATGTTGCCGTGCAGCCAGCGGACACCGCTGCGTTGCAACCGAGTGCAAGCGAATTGCTGCAACGTGCGGGCGAGCCCACGGCCGCGGTAGGGCGGATCCACCGCCAGGTCGGCGGTGAGGACGGCCGGAACGCCGAGCAACGGAAGCGGCAACGCAAGGTACGAGGCCATGGCCACGGGCGTGGCATCATCATCGATCGTCGCGTGGAAACACCATCCCGCATCGTGGCTGACCAGCTGGCGAAGCTCCTCCCGCTGGCGGTGAAGGTCGGGCGTGTCGGTCGTGAAACGCGCGCTGGTGCCGATCGGAGGGCGGCTCGCTGTTTCCTCGAGCCATGGATACGCCCGTTCCAACAGTGTCAGGATCCCGGCCATGTCCTGCTCGCTCGACTCGTGCAAACGCCAGTCGACCGGAGCCGGGACAGCGACATCGTCGAGGCGAACGACCAAGCCGAGCTGCACCGGTGTCGCCGTCATCTCCGCAAGCACCGAGCGCGAGGTGGGCTGACCACTTGGGCACGGCATCAGGAACGAACGGTCGACGCCCACTTCCGGTGGCAACACCAGCGTGTCCTCGGCCGCCGCCCCCACCGCCAGCGTGCGCACCTGCCAGCGGTACTCGTGCCGGTCGGCCACCCGCGGCACCGTCACCAGGGCGGGGCCGCCGACCGATGTGGGGAGTCGCCATGCATCACAGTGGTTGAAGCGGGTGAGCCATGCATCGAAGAAGAACGGCCGCTCGTCACGTGGTATTCGATCGAGCAGGGGCTGGTGGAGGTTGGCCGCGGCATCGATGAACGATGGGATCTCGTCCTCTTGGGTGAGCTTCCGCCACGTGGCCATCGCGGCGATCTTAGCGGGTGCTTGCCGGGGTGGGCGTCCGTGTCCGCGTCCGTGTCCGTGTCCGTGTCCGGGGCCGCGTCCGCGTCCGTGTCCGTGTCCGCGTCCGGTGTCCGCGTCCGTGTCCGGTTCCGCGTCCGTGTCCGCGTCCGTCCGTCACCCGTCCACGTTTGGATGGATCATCGCCCCGACCGCCGGTGACGCGACGTTCAGCCGCGGCTTTCGCTTGTCGAGCTTCGCAAGCAGCCACCCCTCGCCCAGCATCACCTCCAGCGTCTGCACGGCGTGCTTCATCGCCACCGGAACGTGTTCCCGCGGCAACGTCGACTGGAAGTGATTCGAGAGCTGCTCGTGGATGACGCCGATGTCGGACGTGCCTGAGAGGATGTCGGTGAGCAGGCGGAACAAGCCCGTCATCGGCAGGCGGTGGCCGGCCTTGAAGTAGCAGGTGACGGGCGTGATCTCGCCGTCGGCGTACTGGGGCACCTGCCGCTCCTCGGCGCCGGTGAGGTTGAGCTTGAACACGTTGTAGTCGTTGATCTTCCACCGCGCGTCCTTGTCGACGAACATCGCGGTGAGCTGCTTGGTCGCCGAGACGTCGAGGCCGCCGATGCCGACCTGGCCGAGGGAGTCGTTCGTGAACCCACCCTGGGCGAGCCAACGCCACGCCGCCTCGGGGCTCAGCCGGAGCCCCGCGCCGCGGGCGATCGACTGGCAGTGTTCCTGGAGGTCGGTGAACTGGCCGTTGGCCGCGTACCAGTAATCGGCGAATCGAATGTGCTGCCGGACGCGATCGAGCTGGTTGCGTTCGTAGTGCTCCTTGAGCCACGCCGCGTCGTGTTCGCCCTCGTCGAGGGCCCGGATCGTGTAGGCGAGCTCTCGCGCGCCCGTGTGCGTCAGCGTGAGACCGGCGGCGAGGACGGGATCGGCAAAGCCGGCCGACTCGCCCACGAGGAACCAGTTTTCCCCCTGACACCGCTCGGCCACGAACGACCAGTCGGTGGTCGTTTCGATCTCGCCGCGGCGGGTCGCCCGCTCGGTGAGCGCCGCGATGCGGGGATCGCGGGCGATCGCATCGAGGTAGAGCGTCTCCGGGCTCGATTTCATCTGCTTGTAGTGGGAGCTGGGACAGATGAAGCCGATGCTCGTGCGGGTCGGACCGAGGGGGATGAACCACAGCCAGCCGTGCTCGAGGCTCATCACCTGCACGCGCGTGGCGCCGACGCCGATCTCGACGGCCCACTCGGCGTTCTCCCAGTAGTCCCAGATGGCGATGTTCTGAAGCTGCGTCGGCACCTCGGTCGGCACCCCCAGCGCGCGACGCATGATGCCGACGTGCCCTGAGGCGTCGACGTAATGACGGGCCGTGAGGACCTCGCCGCCCTTGATCTCCAGCCCTTCGACCCGATCGCCGGTCGTGCGGACGTCCGTGACGAGCGTCTCCTCCCGCACGGTGCAGCCGAGCGACTCCGCGTGGCGGAGCAGGATGTCGTCGTAGACGAGCCGGTCCACCTGGAAGGCGGTCTGCCGGCGTTGCCCCTCGTACTGTGCGGGTCGCGGTTCGTCGCGGAACTGATCGATCGGCAGGAACTCGAAGTCCCAGAGATCGTCGCTCTTCCCCCACCGGAACGTCGCGCCGATCTTGATCGGGAAGTTGGCGGCCTCGACCTTGTCCCAGCAGCCCATCTCCTCCAGCACGTCCCCGATCGGAGGAAGCTGGCTCTCGCCGACGTGATCGCGTGGGAAACGCTCCTTGTCGAGGATGACGACGGACGCCTCCGGCCGGTACTTCCGCAGCAGCGATCCGAGCGTGCTCCCGCCGGGGCCGCCGCCGATGATGGCCACGTCGCACATGGTTCCGTTGTTCGACATCGTTCCCGGACTCCTCCCGCGGGGGGCCATTGTAGCCGCCCCGTCGTTCAGGTCCGGCCGGCCGCCGCGGAGTGATGCGAGGCGAGCCGCGTCCGGCAGACCTCGATCGCCTCGGCCCGCTCGTCGATGAGCACGAACCGTCGCCCCAGCTCGGCCGCCGCCGCCCCGGTCGTGCCGCTTCCCGCGAAACAATCGAGCACCGTGTCGCCCAGATCGGTGTGCACCGAGATGATCCGACGCAGGATGCCGAGCGGCTTCTGCGTCGGGTAGCCGGTCTTCTCCCGCCCGTTCGTCGGCACGATCGTGTGCCACCACACGTCGGTGGGCGTCTTGCCCCGCTTCGCCTTCTCGGGCGTCACGAGACCGGGGGCCATGTACGGGATGCGTTCCATCGCGTCGTAGTTGAAGACGTACGCGTCGGGATCGAGGGCGTACCAGAGAATCGTGTCGTGCTTCGCCGGCCACCGCGTGCGGGATCGTCCGCCGAAGTCGTACGCCCAGATGATCTCGTTCATGAACCGGTCACGGCCCAGCAACGCGTCGAGCGCGACCTTGACGTGGTGGACCTCCCGCCAGTCCAGGTGCACGAACAGCGACCCGTCGGTCGTGAGGCAGGGGAGGGCTGCTTCGATACGCGGCATCAGGAACTCGAGGTAGTCGTCACGCTGGTCCGCGTATCCGGACGCGTCGAGCGTCTCGGTGCGATACCGCCGCCCCGCGAAACCCACGCGGTCACCGTCGGCGTCCGCGATCGCGCGAATGCGTTGCCGCGTCTGGGTGCGTCCGGTGTTGAACGGAGGGTCGATGTAGATCAGACGCGCGAAGCCCCGCGGAAGCGTGGCCAGGAGCCGGAGGTTGTCACCGTGAAGGATCTGGTTGGAACGCGAGGCAGACATGGGACGCGAGCAGGGTAACGGACCGAACGCCAGCGCAGGGATCCACGTCCATCTCTTCCCAGGCGAGGCGGCCTGGACGCCGCCGGTCCCCACGCGGTGGGGAGAATTGGAATTGGAATGGGAAGGGGAAGGGGAGTGGGAATGGGAATGGGAAGGGGACCCGAAGATCGGGGAGCGGCGAATGGGGAACTGGAATTCGTTGAGCCGGCCCCGCGCACCGTGAGATGGACGCGAGGACGGACGCCCATCGCGCAAGCGTCCGACCCAACCTGCCCGAGGCGGCATGGACGCCGCCGGTAATCGCGCAGCCCTGCACCCGCCGGAGGCGGTGCGAAAGACAGTCCGAACCCACGCCCAAATCTTCACTGACCAGCTCGCAGGATGCGAGCGTCACATGAGACCCACGACAACTGGGGTCGAGCCGCACGACGCGGCGTGAACACGCGGCAACCCGCGTCCGGCAAGCACCGCCACCGTCCCCTGGCAGGACGCCAGCGCAAGGGTCCACGTCCAGATCTTCCCAAGCCAGGCGGCATGGACGCCGCCGTCATCTGCGCGGCCCCGGACGCACGTCTCACTCCCCAGCGGGCACCCGCACGACCACCGCCACCCCCACCAACGCCACCAGGTTCGCCAAGAGCGCCGGCAACACCGGGTCGATCCCCGCCAGCGCCGGCGGCAACATTTCCTGCGTGGCCAGCAGCTTCCACGCCAAGGCGGTGCCCAACCCGGCGCCCATGCCGGCGACGATCGCGCGGCCCGGGGTGGCCGGACGCAGGAGCGCACAGAGCACCGCCGGGGTGAGGCTGGCGCCGTAGAGCGTGTAGGCGTACAACGCGACGCGGAAGAAGCGGTCGCTGGTGTACGCGAGCCCGAGCGCGACGAGACCGAGTCCGATCACGATCACGCGTTGTCGCGCCGGTGACCGCAGCCCCGCGGTGAGATCGACGGCGACCGAAGTGGATGCGCCGAGCAGGTACGAGTCGGCGGTCGTGACGATCACCGCGGTCGCGGTGGCGAGGATCAGGATGCCGATCGCGGGCGGGAGCGTGGTGTACGCGAGGTCGATGATCGCGTGGGCGGGGTTGGCGGGGGGTTCGGCGAGGAGCAGCCGCGCGAGCAACGCGAGGGCGATCACGACGCACTCCATGACGATGACGCCGATGAGCATGCCCACCGCCGCCCGCCGGGCGGTGCCGGCGGAGCGGGCCGACATGAACCGCTGGTAGAGGTTCGCGTCGCCCAGAACGAGCAGGAAAGCCGGCAGCAGGAAGCCGACCCAGGCAAGCGGCGGTTCGCCCCCGGAAGCCTGCTTCAGCTCCGCGGGCAGAGGGGTCAGCTCCGGATCCCACTGACGCCACGCCCAGGCGAGTGCGATCAAGAGGCCGACGGCCATGAGAATTCCGTTGAGCAGATCGGTCCAGGCGACGCTGATCATCCCCGCGATGGCGGTGTACAAGACGATGAAAGCCGCAAACCCGATCAGCAGCACGCCTTCGTGCGCGCCCGGGAACAGCCGCGCGGCCACCGCGGCGCCCGCCCGGTACTGATACGAGACGATGACCAGGTACGCCGCGATCAACGCGATCGCGCCGAGCAGCTGCGCACTGCGTCCGAAACGCAACGCGAGGATCTCGGGCACGCTCTCGGCCTCGAGCTTCCGCGCGCGGGGGGCGAGCAGGACCAGCACGAGGATGCCGGCGCCACCGGCGAGGGGAAGGAAGAACCCGGCCAGCCCGTGCTCGTAGGTGAACTCGGCGTTGCCGAAGAGGGAGCCGGTGCCGATCCAGGTGGCCACGAGCGTGCCGATGACCACGGCGGGTCCGAGCCGTCGCCCGGCCAACGCGAAGTCCTGACCGGTCCGGACCTCCCGCGCGTGCCTGAACGCGATCAATGCGAGCGACGCGAGGAACGCCAGGATGATCCAGGGAGCGAGTGCCATGGCCGGAGCCGCGCGAGCGACGCGGACCAGTTTGTACCAAGAATGCTCGACCCGCGTTCCGGCCGGGCCGCCCCGGGCTTCGGCGCCGTGCAGGCTACTCCGGCATCTCGTCCACGATGGTCTGGACGAGCTCGTGGGCGGCGCGATCCAGGGCATCGCCGCTGTCGCCGAACGGGAAGACGCGGCTCACGATCTCCTTGGGACGCAGATCGGGGCCAAGGTAGTGGCAGGAGATCTGCGCCTCGAGCCCGCCGTCGCGATTGCGTGAGAGGGTTCCCCACAGGCACGCGAACGGCGCGCGGCGGCGGTAGAGAGCCGCGAGGTTCTCCGGCACCGCCGAGTCTGACTGGAAGATGTCGAGCGGGATGAAATGTTCGACGCCCTTGCGGGCGGACAGGCCCTGGTCCCGCAGCTTGTCCATGACCGTGCGGGCGAAGACGTTGCCCTTGTCCTCGCGTCGCAGGTCTTCCGCCCAGTTCTCGAGCGGGTAGACGAAGACGGCGAACTCGGGTTCGTCGCCCGGAGCCTCCTCGTCGATGGCGACGTACCCCGACGCCTCGGCGGAGCCCGGGCCGATGCGGGTCAGCAGGATCAGGCACGCACTCGCGCTGACGGACATGAAGGCGACGGCGGTGATGCCCGCTCGCCGGCCCCGCCACTGCCGGTACGGGAGCTTGAGCAGGCGGCCGGCGACCACCGCGATCGCCAGGAACGCAACGCTGGCGAACAGGCTGACGACGATGATGAGAAGCTCGGCGAGACCCATGGACTTTCCGCGCGGGGACGTGATCGGTCGCCATCGCAACTGGCGGTCGCAACTGGCGGTCGCAACTGGCGGGTCGCAACTGGACTGTTGTCGGCACAACCACGCGGCCGCTTCATGGACCATGGAGATCACAGACACCGGCCCCCGATTATCGGCGGTCACGCGGTCGCAAACCGCTCGCGCAATTCGAGCGCCCGGGCGGGGCCGGAGCCCTCGTCTTCGTGCTTGAAGAAGACGTACGCGTCGGACCACGCCTGCTCACGCAGCACGGCCGCCCATCGATCCAGATCGGCGGTGGAGTACGCCGCGCGACGCAGACGGAGGTATCCCCAGCCGGCGGTGCGGATGATCTCGACCGCCGGCTCGTCGTCGTCGGAGTCGTTGACGACGAGCGGGAAGTCCCGCTCGCGCAAGAGCGTCAGGACGTCATCGTCGATCCACGACGGGTGACGGAACTCGAACGTCGCCTTCGTGCCCGGGGAAAGCAGATCCAGGAAGCTGCGGAAACGATCGAGGTCTTTCTTGAGGTTGGGGGGGAGCTGGAACAGCACCGCCCCGAGATGCGGACCGAGCGTCGTAAGCGTCGTGAGCAGGTAGTCGGTCTCCTCGCCGGCGTCCTTCAGACGTTTCATGTGCGTGATGCGGCGGGACGCCTTGATGACGAAACGAAAGTCATCGGGCACCTGCTCGCACCAGGTGTCGAGGACGCTGGCCCGCGGCAGGCGGTAGAAGGTGTTGTTGATCTCGACCGCCGAAAGACGCTCGGCGTAGTACGCGAGCATGTCTTTCGCGGCCAGCTTCTCGGGGTAGAAGTGACCCTTCCACTCCTTGTAGCTGTACCCGCTCGTCCCGGCCCACACGTGCATGCGGGAGATTCTACGGTCTCGTCGCGGCGGCGGGTGTCGGGCGGCGTCGCGGACAGCCGCTCAGGCGGCGCAGGACCGCTGATCCGTCTCGCTCAACCGACGGATGAGCTCGGCCTTCGTTCGTTCGGCGTCCGTGTTCGTGATCTGGCACGTTCCGGCCGCGGTGTGACCGCCACCGCCGTATTCGAGCGTCAACGCGCCGATGTCGACGGGGTTGGTCCGGTTCAGGATCGACTTGCCGATCGCGAAGACTGTGTTCTGGCGGCGGAGGCCCCAGATGACGTGCATCGAAACGCTCGCCTCCGGGAACAACGCGTAGATCATGAAGCGATTCCCGACGTAGATCGTGTCCTCCCGGCGCAGGTCGAGGACGACGAGCGGTCCGTGCACGGTCGAGCAGCGGCGGATCTGGTCCTTCATCTGCTGCTCGTGCTCGCGGTAGAGCTCGATGCGCTCCTTGACGTCGGCCAGCTCGAGGATCTGCTCGATCGTGAGATCGCGACAGCAGTCGATGAGCTGCATCATGAGCTGGTAGTTGGACACCCGGAATTCGCGGAAGCGTCCGAGCCCGGTGCGGGCGTCCATGAGGAACGACAGGAAATTCCAGCCCGACGGGTTGAGGATCTCGTCCTGTGTGAAGTTGGCCGAGTCGGCCTTGTCGACGGCTTCCATCATCTCGTTGGAGATGTCGCTGAAGCGATCCGGTCCCCCGAAGTGGTCGTACACGACGCGGGCGGCCGAGGCGGCCTTGGCCGAGAGCACGAGGTTCTCGGGGGTGTCGTGGCCGACGCGAATCTCCTCGCTGTCGTGGTGATCGAAGCAGAGGTGGCACTCCTCGACGTACGGCACGTTCGTCAGGATGTCGCGTTTGGTCACGTCGACGACGCCGTCCTGCACATCCTTGGGGTGCACGAACTTGATGTCATCGATGAGGTCGAGCTCTTTCAGGAGAACGGCGCACACGAGGCCGTCGAAGTCGCTTCGCGTCAAGAGACGATACTTCCCGCTGCCCATGGATCACACTCTCGTTCGGGGATTGGCGACCAAGCCAGTCGGCGACACGGAGGCACCGATCGGCTTCTCACCAACCATCGGCCGGGTCGGACGGGGTCTTTACGTTCGTCCGGGAGCGGGCCCGGGAACCGACGTCCGATAGCGTGGCAGCGCAGCCGGCCGCCGGCCCGTCACCCCCCGCCCTGGTAGACGATGCGGCCGCCGACGATGGTCATCAGCACCCGGGCGTCCATGATCTCGGACTCGGGCACGGTGAGAATGTTCTTCGACAGGACGGCGACGTCGGCAAGCTTGCCCGGCGTGAGCGTGCCCTTGTCGGCCTCCTCGAAGGCGGCGAAGGCGTTGCTGATCGTGTAGGCCCGCAGGGCTTCCATCCGCGTCATCCGCTGATCGCCGTAGAACACGCTGCCGTCGGCCAGTTGACGGGTCACGGTCGCGTGGAAGCTCGCGATGGGGTCGACGTCCTCGACCGGGGCATCGGTTCCGTTCGTGACGACCGCGCCGCTGTCGAGGAGGTCACGCCAGACGTAGGCGCCGGACGCGGCGCGCTCCGGACCCAACCGCGCGTGCACCCACGGGGCATCGGACGTGCAGTGGATCCCCTGCATCGAGGCGATCACGCCGAGTTGGCCGAACCGCGGAACGTCGTCCGGGTGCAGGTGCTGGGCGTGCTCGATCCGCCACCGGTGGTCGGCGGGACCGCCATCGAGGACGCGTTCGAAGAGGTCGAGCACCTCGCGATTGGCCCGGTCGCCGATGGCGTGGACGCAGAACTGCAGGTCATGCGTCCGGGCCAGGGCGGCCGTCTCGCTCACGTCCTCGACCGTCGCGGTGGCGAGCCCGGTGTTCGCCGGGTCGTCGCGGTACGGCTCGAGCAGCCACGCCCCCCGCGAGCCCAACGCCCCGTCGATCGTGCGTTTCAGCCCGCCCACCGTCAGCCGGTGGTTCCCCGCGTTGCGAATCGACATGGACGGAAGTCGCTCCCGCAGTCGCTCGTTGGAGTCGCGGATCATCACCCACAGGCGCAGGTCGAGCGTTCCATCCCGCGCGTGGCGGACGAAGGCCTCGATGGTCTCGAAGCTGGAGCCCGCGTCCTGGAAGCTCG
>JABDLI010000182.1 GCA_013003065.1 Phycisphaerales bacterium
GACGCGGACGCGGACGCGGACACGGACGCGGACGCGGACACGGACACGGACGCGGACGCGGACGCGGACGCGGACACGGACACGGACACGGACCCGGACGCGGACACGGACACGGCCACGGACCCGGACGCGGACCCGGACCCGGACACGGACGCGGACACGGACACGGACGCGGACACGGACACGGACGCGGACCCGGACGCGGACACGAACCCGGCCGCCCCCCACCCCCCACCCCGCCTATCCTCCCCCGCCATGGCCGACAAGCTCGCCCTCACCCGACTCCTCGACAACACCCCCGTCGAGATCTTCGAACGCACGGCGATGATGCCGAACCCCGCGCTCAACATGATCCCGACTCCGACCGTCGTCGAGACGTTCTACGTCCTGCCCGCCCCCGATTGGCCGAAAGTGCGGATCCGGGCCCGGCGTGGTCTCACGCGGCTGCTCTACCGGCTCGGCCGTCGTCCCGGGTTCGTGCTCGACGACGAGCAGTTCAACGCGGCCTTTCGCGTCGATGGCGAGGACGAGGAGTTCGCCGTTCTGCTGCTGACACCGGATGTCCAGTCATTCCTGCTCGAGAAGACGACCGTGGACTGGAGCGCCGGACGCGGTGCGATCAAGCTGTTCTACCGGGGGCGACTTCGAAAGAACCGAGTCGACGCGTCGCTCGAGCGGCTCCGCCGCTTTCGCGACCTGCTCGACCCGGAGCTCTTCACGTTTGCCGAGTCGGAACGCCTCGATCACTCGCTACAATGAGATGGAGCCGGCCACATCGGGCCGGCGGAGTGCCACGGAAGGAGCGCGATGATGTCAACCGAACGCAAGCCGGGCAGCCGCGGGGTCCGAGACCCCTTCGCCCTCGATCGCGCCAACGCCGCGCCACGATTCGGCGCCGAGCCCGGGCCACGCGAGAAGACGAAGAAAAAGGGCTCCACGAAGACCGCCTCACCGGCCAAGGGCTTCAAGAAGCGGAAGAAGTGATGCCCGGCCCGCGCGGCCACGCAGCCCGCCGCGTCCGGCGGACCATCGCCACCGGCACGCCCCTTTCCAGCCGACTCAGGCGAACGGGCTGTACTGCCCGGGCACGGGGACCGGGTACTTGCCGTCGCGGCCCGGGACCGTCGGCGGCGTCGAGTCGATCGTGTAGCGATCGATGCCCGGCGCGAGGTTCCGGCCGCGGGCGAGCAGCTCGTCCCACTTGACGACCTTGCCCGAGTAACAGGCCTCGCGACCCAGAATGGCCGTGAACGTCGAGAGCGCGCCGTACTCGCCCTCGTTGTAGATCTCGCCCGCCATCAGCGCCTCGATCAGGTCGTGCTGCTCCTGCTGGTGTCCGCCGGGGCTGTCGCCCTGGAACCGCCAATCGCGGTCGCCCTTGATCCAGCCGGCCGGATTGGCCGTGCCCTTCGAGCCGTGCACCGCCTCGCTCACGTTGTTCCACGCCCCCGCCAGATGACGACCCTGGCTGTACATCTTCGTGCCGTCCGCAAAGGTGTACTCGCAGAAGGTGTGGTCGAAGATCTGCGACTTCGTCCGGTCGCCGCCCATACGCTGCTCGCCGCCGCCCATGCCGTTGCACTCGACCGGGTAGGCACCCTTGACCCAGCACGCGACGTCGAGGTTGTGGATGTGCTGCTCGACGATCTGATCACCGCAGATCCAGTTGAAGTGGTACCAGTTGTTGACCTGGAACTGCATCTCGGTCTGCTGCGGCTGGCGGTCGCGGTACCAGATCCCCCCGCCGTTCCAGTACACCCGTTGCAGGATGATGTCGCCGACCGCGCCGTCGTGCAGCCGCTTGACGGTCTCCATGTACTTCGGCTCGTGACGACGCTGGAGCCCCACGCCGACCATGAGGTTCTTTCGCTTCGACTCCTCGACCGCGGCGAGCACACGCCGCACGCCGGGTGCGTCCGTCGCGACCGGTTTTTCCATGAAGACGTGCTTGCCCTGGCGAACGGCGTACTCGAACTGCGGCGGCTTGAAGCCGGGCGGGGTGGCGATGACCACCAGGTCGCAATCGACGTCGATCGCCTTTCGGTAGGCGTCGAGCCCGGTGAAGATCCGGTCCGCGGGGACATCGACCTTGTTGGCATCGTGCTGCTTGAGCGCGTTGAGCGCACCGGACGCGCGATCCGGAAACGCATCGGCGACCGACACGAGCTTCGTGTTGCCCTTGGTGTTGAAGATCTGCGCGGCCGCCCCGGTGCCCCGGCCGCCGCAGCCGACGAGCGCGAAGCGAATCTCGTCGCTGCCGGCGCCGTACGTGAGACGACCGAGCGAGCCGGCGAGGGCACCCCCCATGAGCGTAGCGGACGAGGACTTGATGAACGTGCGACGGGTCGGGTGGCTCGACATGATCAGGCTGCTCCAGGCTCGGGCGCGGAGTGCGGCGTTGCCCACGGCGGGCTCGCGCGGGCTCCAGCCTAATGGGTCACCGCCGCGGGCGGAAGCAGCAAGGGCGGGCATCCGGGTTCCCGACGCTGCGGGCCGGGCCGGTGCGACGTCTACGCTTCCCCCTTCGACGCGGAGTCGAAGCCGATTCGCGCCACGAGGATGAGGCTGGCGATGGCGGCCACGAGGAAGAACACCATCGCGAGACCGGGGTAGCCGAACAGCGTCCACTCTGCCTCCATCCGCATCATCAGCGAGGCACCGAGAATGATCGATGAGAGCAGCAGACCGACCGTGATGCGGTTGGCGACTTTCTGAAACCCGCGGAGAAGCCGGCTCTCGTCAATGGCGTCCACGGTGATCCTGAGATCGTTGTCGGCGACCATCTCCGTAATGCGGTTCAGCCGACCGGGCAGCCGCTGGACGAAGTCGGTCGCTTCGAGCGTCGATTCGAAGACGCGGCTGAGCGAGAAGTCGCGCGTCGTGTGCCGCTGCATCAGCGCGGTGGCCTCCCGTTGCAATGCCGCGTTCGGGTCGAATTTGGGATCGAGCAGACACACCACGCGATCCAGGTTCATCAGCGTCTTGCCGAGCATCGTCAGCTCGTTCCGCAATCGGAGCCCCGTTTCGCCGGCGACACACTGGATGCTCATGATCGACCGTCCGGCCTCCAAACGCTCCACGGGCAAGTGCCGGTGCTCCATCACGATCTGGGCGATGCGGCGGTTGAACTCGTTCTCGTCGAAGCCGTCCCCGATCGGCGTCCCCAACGCGCGGGCGGCGGTCGCCGCATCTGCACCGCGACCATCGCTGATGGAGAGCAGGAGTCGCAGAAGCGTGTGACGCGTGGCGGGATCGACGTGGGTCACCATGCCGCAGTCCAGCAAGGCGATGTCGTGCTCACGGGTGAACAGAAGGTTGCCGGGATGCGGGTCGGCGTGGAACAGACCGTCCACGAGAATCTGCTTGAGATAGGCGCGGAACAGCTCGTCGGCCAGTCCACGGCGATCGACCTCGATGAGCACTGCGGGCGACAGGTCGGTGATCTTGGTGCCGGAGATGTACTCCATCGTGAGGACGCTCGCCGAACAGAAGTCGTCGATCGGCTGGGGAACCCGGAACCGCTCGAACTCCGACAGGGTGCCGGCGAGCGCGCGGGCGCTCTGGGCTTCGGTCCGGAGATCCAGCTCGCGTCGCATCGATTCCTGGAGCGACTCGGCGATGCTGAGGAAGCCGTAGCGACGAGCGAACTCCGCATGCTGGTCCAGCGTGCGCGCCAGCTCGTTGATGGCGTCGAGGTCGGTCGACACCTGCTCGCGGATGTCCGGACGCAGCACCTTGACCGCCACCTCCTGACCGGACCGCAGCCGCGCCCGGTGAACCTGCGCGAGCGAGGCGGCCGCGAGCGGGCGATCGTCGAACTCATCGAAGGCGGAGGAGATCCGGACGCCGAGCTCGGATTCGATCACGGACCGGACCTCGTCTACGTCCACGGGCTCGACGTCGTCCTGGAGGCGAGCCAGCGCATCGAGATACGCCGGCGGCAGCAGATCCGAGCGCGTGGACAGCAGCTGTCCGAGCTTGACGAAGGTGGGGCCGAGCCGCTCGAGATCGGAGGCAAACTCCTCGGGCCGGCCGGTCTCCACCGGCGGGTCGCCGCCTTCCTCGGCCGCCGCGCGAAGGCCACAACGGTCGACCAGGTCACTCCGGCCGTACTTGACGAGAAGCCGTGCGATCTGGGCGTAACGGGCGAGGTGACGGGGAGCGAGGGTGATCATCGAGGGTTCCTTTCGGGGAGTCGGCGTGATCGATCCGGTCCGTTGACCGGACACACGATCGGGCGACTCCATGAACCCAGCGTGAAACGGGGGATGAACCTTCGTTCACTTTGGGCCCGCCTGGCCCCTTCCGGCGACGCGTGGTCACCGATCGCCGGCGGCGGGCCCCAGGACGGGCTGGACCCAGGCCGTTTCGCGGTCACCCTCGGCGAACGGATTCGGATGGAGCCGCGAGGCCACCACCCGAGCGCGGACATACAGCACGTCGTCATCCATGCGGTAAGCGACCCGGGCGCCGGTGCTTCGCAGGAGGACGGCCCCGACCTCGACCGGTGCGTCGTCCCGCAGGCGGGTGCCGATGAACTCGGTCGTGTACGTCACCCCGGGCTCGGCGGCGACCGCCACCTGCAGCGTGCGGTCATCCGTCCGGACGCTCTCCAGCGTCACGCCGCTGGACGCGTAGAAGCGGCCGGCTCGCATCGCGTCGATGATCGCGTCCGGCGCGAGAGACGCCGCCTGCACCCACACCCAGCCGCGACCGGGCGTGGACGTCGTCTTCAGGCCGTGGTGATCGTGCGCGTCGTCGGTGGCCAGCCCGTAGAGAAGACCGAGCCGCAGCGTCGTCAAACGAAGCGTGAGCGCCGTGTCCCACATCATCTCGGTGCCGATCGTGCTCGCGTCGCCGTGGTTGAGCACGCCGCGGTGTCCGTTGTAGACCTCGAAGAACCGCTCGCCCCGAATCGCCGCGACATCCTCCGGTGTCAGCGAACGTTGGAAGTTGGGATGGTTGAGGTGGGCGAGCACCGATCGATCGTGCGCACGCCCGTGCGCAATCACCGCATCGATGTTGCGCTGGATCGTCTCGCGCACGGAATCGCCGCCCTGCGGGGGAATGACCGCGGCGAGGTTCAGACCGTTCACGTGAACCTCATGCTTCTCGAACCGGTCGGTGATCTCCTCGCCCTGGATCAGGATGAACGCGCCCGTGTGTTCGAAGGCGGATCGCAGCTCGGGCAGGTTTTTCAGCCGCATCTGCGGCGTGCCCGCGTCGTCACGCTCGTCGACCCATCCCGGGCCGAACCGCCGCTCGAGATCCTCGACGTGCGAGCGACGCAGCGGGCGCCCGCCGTCCTCGGAGATCGGGAACCACTTCTCGCCCTGCGAGAGGATGTTGTGATCCGAAAGGACCAGGAAGTGATAGCCGTGACGGACGTACCAGTCGACGATGTGCTCCGGCGCTGCGTTGCCGTCGCTCCAGTACGTGTGCGTGTGGGTGTTGCCCTTCCACCACCGCAGGGGCGGATCCGGCGCCGGAGGTGCGAGCGTCACGGTGGCGGCCACGGCGGTGGTCAGACAGGCGGTCAACCAGGCACGTCGGGAGGGAGATCGGGGAACATGCATCCGCCCATTGTGACCGCTGACGCGGCGTGCGCGTGACCGGATCTCGATTTCCCGAACTCGCCTGATACATTCGTGGCCGATGACCATCCGCATCTGCCGGCTCAAGACGCCTCCCGTCCTCGTGCTGCTGTCCCTCGCCGCCGCACCGCCGTGCGTCACCGCGGAAGACAAGATCGTCCTCAACGACGACGGCGGCTGGTGCTGGTTCCAGGACGAGCGGGCGATCGTGGACTCCCACCGCGTCATCGTCGGCTCCGTCGCATCCGGTGTCACCGACGCGACGCGACGCGGCAGCGTCGAGGTCACGACGTGGGACACGGTCACCGGGGGACGGGTCACGGTGCCGCTGCACCCGGGGCTCGCACTCGACGATCACAACGCCCCCGCCCTGCTCGTGCGCTCCGGCGGCCGGTCCCTCGCCGGTGTATCGGAACCCGCGCGGGCTTCGTCACCCGCTCGTGTTGCGTGCATCGGGGACTCGATCACCTACGGTGCGAAGGTCGTCGATCGCGGGCACAATGCCTATCCGGCACAGCTTCAACCCCGCCTCGGCGCCGGCTACGAGGTCCGCAACTTTGGCGTCGGAGGGCGGACGCTGCTGCAGGCCGCCGACACGCCGTACGTCGCGACCGACGCCTGGCGGAACGTCGTCGCGTGGGCGCCCGACGTGGCCGTGGTCATGCTCGGCACGAACGACACGTGCCAGAGCGATCGCCGTCGCAACTGGGAACATGCGGACGAGCTGGCGGCGAGCACCCGCTCTCTTATCGATGGCCTGCGGGCGGCCAACCCCCGCGTCCGTGTCCTGCTCGTCCGCCCACCCCCCATGTTTCCGGGCCAGCCCGGTCTGGCCGAACCGCGTCGCCTCGACCTCGCCGAACGCGACCCCCGGCTTGCCGTCATCGGTCACACGCTCGCGGCGGTGGCGGCGACGATCGACGGCGTCGAATACCACGATCTCGACCGGGTCCTGGAAGTCCGCCACGTCGTCGACGGCGTCCATCCCAACGCGTTCGGCGCCGAGGCGATCGCCGACCGCTTCGCGGAGGTGATCCTCCCCGCCGGCGTCTTCCCCGCCAACCCCGCCGTTCGCAGCGTGCCCTCGGCGGAGTACCGCGGGCACCCCGCGGGTTGGGGCGGCGGGACCTGGTGGGATCAGCTTCATGCGATGCGGAGACTTGCGAGCGCCGACGAAGAGGCCGCAGTCGTCTTCCTCGGCGACTCGATCACGCAAAGCCTGTCCGGGGCCCACGACCGTCGGTCCCGGCCGGGCGGGACACGTCCTTTCGACCGCTTCCACGACGCCGGCTCCGCGCTCGCGCTCGGGCTCTCCGGCGACCGCACCGAGCATCTGCTCTTTCGCATCGATCACGGCGCTCTGACGACGATCGACCCGCAGGTCATCGTGCTGCAGATCGGCGTCAACAACATCAACAGCGCCGGCCACACGGCGATCGAGACGGCGGCCGGTATCGAAGCGGTCGTCGATCATCTGCGGGTCCGCGAGCCGCAGGCGACGGTCGTCCTCTGCGGCCCGTTTCCGCTCGGCGCTCCCGGAGAGCCGCGACGCGTCGCGATCGATCGAGTCCACACGATCATCGCCCCCCTGGGCGATCGCCCGGACGTGATCTACCTCGATCTGCGGGGGCTGTTTCTCGACTCGGCCGGACGTGCCAACGAGCGGATGGCCCGTGACCTCGTGCATCTGACCGCCGCCGGGTACGAGGCGTGGATGGCGGCCATCGAGCCGTCCGTGACGCGGTGTCTGGCCGAATGATCGGGCCCGTTGCCGAGCCCGGCCCACGCGGAAGTCAACGATCCTGGCGCTGACCGGCCGGACCGGCATCACGCGGCGGCTCGCCCGTCGCGACCGGCTCGACGATCAACGCCCGGCCGTTCCCGATTGCCCTCAAGCGGCCCCCGGATGGTCCCGATATCGGACCCATGTACAGGATCGGTCGATGCCGATGTCTCGTGGTGGCGATGGCCGCGTTCGCGTTCGTGGCCCCGGTGGCGGCGCAGCCGACCGACTCGAACTTCATCCGGTCGATTCAGCGTCGGCTCGAGCAGCTCGACGCGACCTACCGGCTGACCGTGCCCCCCGATCAGCCGATCTCGGAACGGCTGCTCATCGACTACGGCGGGTCTTTGCGGTTCGGGTTCGTCACTTCCGACGACCGAGCCGGCGCGACGCGAATTCTCCGTCAGAGCGACGCCACGCTGCACCTCCGGATGGAGCTCGACGGCGCGCACCGGTTTCTCGGTCGCCTGCGGTTTCGGTACGACGACTTCAACAGCGGCCGTTCGTTCGACGGGCTCGGCGACGAATTTCAGGCGCCGATCGGCGACCGCTACTGGTACCAGTTCGACCTTCGCGGCGCCGAGCTGGCGCGCACCGGTCAACACCTCGACTGGAATCTCAACGTCAAGGCCGGCCGGCAGTACGTGCACTGGAACTCGGGACTCGCACTGAGCAACGTCCTCTACAGCGGCATCGTCGAGGCCGAGGCGGGAGATCTCGGGCTCGTGGGGCTTGTCGGGGTCACGCCACGCACGGAAACGATCGACTTCGACGCCACCCGTCCGAACTACGACACCGCGGTGGACAAACGCTTCTACGGCGGCCGGCTCGAGTATCGGGGCCTCGCCCAGCATCGCCCCTCGTTCTCGGTGCTGGTGCAACGCGATCACAATGACGCCGACCAACGCGTCTTCGCCACGCCCATCGGTGACGTCACGACCCGCTTCAGGTACGACTCCGAATACTTCACGCTGGGATCGCGTGGGAGTCTCGGTCCGAGCTGGCTCTACCGCGCGGAGATCAACTATCAGAGCGGCCGGGGACTCAGCAGCCCTATCAATCCGAGCGACGGCTTCGCCGACACCCAAAGCGAAAGCGACATCGACGCCTGGGCCGGCATTCTCACCCTCACCCACCTCTTCTACGACGAGCGTGAGACGCGGCTCGAGCTCGAACTCGCCGCGGGCTCCGGCGACGCCGATCGCGGACATCCGTCGAACACGCTCCTCGGAAACCGCGACGGCACCGACGATCACGCGTTCAACGGCCTTGGGTATCTCAACACGGGGCTCGCTCTCTCCCCGGCGATCTCGAACCTGATCATGGCCCGCGGGGGCGTGCGCACCACGCTCGTCGACAATCGCCGCCGCGCCGGCCACCTGCAGATGAGCTTCGATGCCTTCCTGCTCAACAAAGTGGATGCCGCCTCGGTGATCTCCGTCCCGACACGCGGCAATCGATTCGTCGGCCTCGAGTTCGACCTCGGTCTGGAGTGGCGACTTGCCAACGACGTCAGCGTCGATCTCCGCTACGGCATCTTCCTCCCGGGCAATGCGATCCCCCGCGCTCAACGGGACCCGCGTCACTTCCTCTATCTGGGGGTGCTTTATGCGTTCTAGACCACTCTGCATCGCGTTCTCCGCGTTCGTGCTGCTCGTCGCCCTTGGTGCAAACGGTTGCGCGTTGTCGCGGACCGTTCTCGACGATTCGGTGGTCGATCGATTTGCCGATCCCGAGCAGGAGCTCGACTTCTGGGATGAGCTGGCCACGCGCCCCGTCGTGACGAACAACGACGCGTTGCACGCTCTGCTTCTCATGACCGAAGAGGAAGTCGCGTCGCCGAGCTACGAATCGCGGGTGGCCGAGGCTGTGCGTCGCGGCTGGATGTCGGATGCCCGTCGGCCGCCGGAACACGCGTCGGCCACCGTCGGCATGATCGCGATGGCTGCGTGCGACCTCATCGACGCGCGCGGCGGGGTGACGATGCTGGTCTTCGGACCCTCACCACGCGTTTGCACGAAGGAGCTCGTGTTCCTGGAGTTGCTTCCGCCTCGCAGTGAGAACCAGTCGCTGAGCGGACTGGAGTTCATCGATCTCGTCAACCGGCTCGAAGTCGAGCAGGCCGAGACAACGGCGGGAGCATCCTGATGCGCACTCGAGCCGGAGCCATGACCGGCCTCGTGATGATCTGTGTCCTCGGAGTGATCTTCGGTGTCACGCGACCCGGGCTGGCCGCCGAGACGCTCCCGCCCGACCAGCTGAAGCGTCTGTACGCGGCCGTGCAGGAACTCGGGAAGCTGGCGCGAGCGCGGCTCGAGCCGGAGGCCGGCATCGCCGAGGGACCGCTCCGCGCGGTCGTCATGGAGGCGACCGGTCGAGCGCAATGGCGTCCCGACGACCGGAGCCCCTGGGCGGAGGCCGCCGTCGACGACCTGCTCGCCCCCGGTTCGCTCATCAGAACCGGACGCAAGTCTTCGCTCGTACTTCGCGTCGGGCACAACGCGTCGGTGCTCGTGGACAGCCACACGCGGCTCGCATTGCCGCGGGTTCTCCGGAAAGGTGACACGCTGCAGACCGTTGTCGAGGTGACCCGGGGCCGGGCGGACTTCGTCGTCGACCGCGTCGGACTCACGAACGACTTCTCGATCGTCACGCCGTCGAGCACGCTATCCGTCCGGGGAACGGGATTTGCCGTCGACTACGGCGGTCTGGACGGCACGCGGATCCTCTCGGCCCGGCAGAACGAGATCCGATCGATCGAGGTGCGGTACTTCCTCTCGCGATTCTCCTACGCGTTGTCCGCCAAGGTAACGACGAGCGACACGCACCCGAACCCCGCCATCCACGGGCTCTTCAAGAGCTTCGGCCCACCACGTCTCGTGAGCTCGGTGCTGGAAGCGGAAGCCACGCCGGAACTGCTGCTCGCCACCCTCTCGAACCCCGCGCGGGCCGATCGGCAGGCCGACCTGGCGGAGATGGGGCTGGACGAAGCCCTCGGCTTCGATCCGCCGTTCGGGTTCATCGACGACGAGGTGACGTTCGCACAGATCGCCTCGTTCATCTGCCAGTTCCTCAACGAGGTCTTCAGCCGCTACGCGGACTTCCTCAACTTCAACCAGCTTGGCACCGCCGGCCTCTCGGCCGCCAACATGGAGGTGGCCCAGCTCTGCCTCGACGCCCACGGCGTCTTCCACGACCACGAACTGCAGGAGATCGTGGACATCATCATCGCGTACTGCGTCAGCCAGCACGCGCCGAACTCGGAGGACGTGCACCGGTGCGTACAAGATTTCTACAAGGCCGTCTTCGACACCCACCTCGCCCATCCCCCACCGCCACCACCACCGCCACCACCGCCGCCACCGCCACCGCCGCCTCCTCCCCCGTAACTCGGCCGTGGTGTCTGTTCCGGCTCGGGCTCGTGCTGGCCGTGCTCACGCTCGTGATCGACACGCTCGGAGGGTTCACCGCCCTGGAGCGTTGGACGGTCGACCAGCGGATGACGACGCTGCCCCGCCCGTTTCGCCCGATGACCGATCGCATCGTGCACGTCGACATCGACGACGGGGCGATCACCCGGTTCGGACGGTGGCCGTGGGACCGTGCGATGCTGGCCGACGCCATCGCCGAGCTGACGCACGCCGGGGCCCGCACGATCGCGCTCGATCTCCTCCTCAGCGAGGAGCAGCAGTACCCGCGGGGCACGGTGCCGTCGATCGACCACGACCGCGTGTTCGCGGAGACGCTGGCCGCATCCTCGTGCGTCCTCCCGGTCGTCCTGTACGAAGACCGCGTCTTCGACGCGGCATGGCGTCGGGACCCCGGGCCACGCGAGCTGGCCCGGCTTCTGCACGTCCTGACGCAGGACATCCAGACCGCCGATCGCGTGGTCGCGCGGCGAGCCGGGCTCACCGAGCCGCGGCGACGCGTCTTCCTCGAAAGCCCGCTGCGGTACAAGCGAGCGGCGGCGTGGCGCGCCCTCGCCCGCGTCCCATCCCGGGTTGCCCCCCCGAGCTGGGAGGAGTACGAGCGTCAGATGACGCCGCACCGCACGACGCTCTCCGGCGACTACCCGGAGCGTCCCGTGCTCCAGTGGGCGTGGCGGCAGCACCTGGCGTGGACCGCCGTGCGTCCGTTGCTCGCGCGCACGCGTCATCACGCCGGCACCTACCAGGACATCGCCCCTCTTCCCGCGTACGGCTTGCACGCCGACGCGATCGGCTTCGTCAACTTCGAGGCTCGTGCGCACGAGGACGGCGTGCTGCGCGAGATTCCCATCGTGCGGGCCGCCCCGAACGGCGATGTGCTTCAGTTCGGGCTCGCCGCCGCGGCCCGTCACCTCGGACTCGACGACGATGACGTGCGGATCGAACCCGACGTCGCAATCATCGGGGATACGCGGCTGCCCCTGCGCGACGGTCGTCTGTGGATCGCCTGGCCCAGCAGCCAATCCCGCCCGCGGTGGGCCGGCCTGCTGAATCAATCCGCCGCGAACCCCGATCCCGCCGGGCATCTGTCGATCCGCGCCGTCATCGAGATCGCCCACGCCCGCCGCACCCGGCGAACCCTGGAGCGGAACCACGCCGAGCTGACCGCGCTCGTGCTCGACCACGCGAACGTCAGCCGCGACGACACGCCGCTCGACGACCCGCATCTGCTCGCCGAGGCTGCGGACGAGGTGTCGTTCACGTTGTCGGAAGTGGGGCCGGCGGACGACCGCGGTCCGGAACCCGACACGCACGACACGACCGAGCCTGATCCGTTCCTCGACCATGTGCACAACTGTCGGTTGTGGGCGGACGTGGCCGTCGCCCTCGACGAAGCCCGCACCCGAATCACGGTGGCGGAACAGCGGCTGCGACACGCTGTCGAGGATCGCCTCGTCTTCGTCGGCTGGACCGCGACCGGGGCGGCCGCGGATTCGTTCCCGACCGCGCTCGATCCCGTCACGCCGGGCGTCGTGGTGCACGCAGCGGTTGCCGACATGGCGATGACCGGTCGCGCGGTCCGGTTCGTGTCGGATCTCGGTGCCGTGTGGTTCACGCTTCTGCCCGCTTTGCTGTGCGCCGTGATCGCGGCGCGGTTCGCGGCGCTCCAGTCCAGCGGGCTGTGCGGCGTGGTCGTTCTGGCCTACGCGGCGGCGGCGGGCTGGCTGTTCGCTCACGTCGAGATCGCGATCCCGGTGGCGGCGCCCCTCGTGGCATCCATCGGCGTCTGGGTCGGCTGTACGGCCGTCGATGCCGTCCTGTCGCAGGCGGCGCGACGCCGGATCACCCACCAGTTCCGCGCGCGGGTGTCCGGGCAGCTCGTCGACTTTCTCGTGGCGAATCCCGCCGCCGTGACCGTCGACGGGGTGGAACGCGAGATGACCGTGCTCTTCGGCGACCTTGCGGACTTCACGGCGGTCAGCGAGTCCCTCGGCGGCCGCCACACCGTCGCGATGCTCAACCGCTACCTCGGCGGGCTCTCCGATGCCTTGATCGACCACGGCGCCTACGTGAACAAATTCCTCGGCGACGGCCTCATGGCCTTCTGGTCGGCCTTCGAGCCGGATCCGGAGCAAGCGACACGGGCGTGCGCCGCGATCGTCGCCTGCCGCGGCGTGATGCAGGAGCTGAACCGGGAATCGGCGGCACGCGGGCTGCCGTCACTCGGCCTCCGCATCGGCGTGACGACGGGGTCCGTCGTCGTCGGTGACTGCGGCGCCCCGCCGCGTCTGCACGACTACACGGTCATCGGCGACGCGGTCAACCTGGCCGCCCGGCTGGAGTCGGCCAACAAGCAGTTCGGAACGAGCAGCCTGATCGACGGACGCACGCGGGCGCTGCTCGATCCGGATGTCGCGATGGTCCGCCCCGTCGGACGCGTCTGCGTCGTCGGGCAAACCGCGGCGGTAGACGTGTTCGAGGTGGTGGAGACCGACTGTCCGCCGGCTTTCATCGAGCTGAGCCGGCGGGTCGTCGACGCGCTCGCGGCCGGGCGTGATGCCGACGCCCGGGAGGCGCTCGCGAGCTTCGAGGGTCGATTCGGGGTGACGCCGTGGAGCACGCGAACCGCGCGGGCCCTTGCGGAGATGGAAGCCGCGGGCGCCGACGTCGGCACGCTTCAGCTTCACGTCAAGTGAGAGGACGCGCACGGCGAGACCGCGAAACGCACAACGGTCGCAACCCCGGCACGACCGTCGGTGTTGAAGGCCATGGGACTGCTCCGCCCGGGCGAGCCGCCACGTAATCGGACGTCCGCGCGGAAGACTCGACCCACGTCGCCCGTCTGGCCGCCCGCGGGAGCAACCCGTCTCGCCAAGACGCCGCGTCCTATTTCAGCCGCCCGGGCGGGAGGACGATCAGTGGTGCGGAGGTGAGTCGACGTGTCATCCCACCTTTCCGGGGGCGTCAGGGGCGTCCGGTCGCACGCGCGCGGCCGAGCCCATGGGTATTCGCTCCTCGAGGTGGCGATGGCCCTGGTCATCGTGGCCGCGCTCGCGGCCATCGGCGTCCCCCGCTACTTGAGATCGCTGGACCGATATCGACTCGACGCCGCGGCCCGGCGAGTCGAGCTGGATCTGGCTCTTGCGCGGGAGCGGGCGACGGCCCAGAGCGCGCCCGTTTCGATCACGTTCTCCGTCGATCCAGCGCCAAGCGAGTACACGATGAGCGGCCTCGACGATCCCGACCGCCCCGGCACGCCGTACGTCGTCCGGCTGCACGAAGACCCGTACCACGCGACGATCACAAGCGCGAGTTTCGGGGGCGATGGGACTCTGTCGTTCAACGGATACGCGATTCCCGACGACGGTGGTCAGCTCATCGTCGCCGTGGGCTCCGCGCAACGAATCATCACCGTCGCTTCGGCGACGAGTCTGGACCCAATCGACTGAAGCACGGAATGCCTCACGAACGAACCCGACAACCCGGCCGCCGCGGGGTCTCGATGATCGAGCTCTTGGCCGCGTTGCCCGCCGTGGCCCTGATCGTCGGTGCGATCGGAGGCTCGGTCGTCTTCGTCACCCGCAGCGCGAGCCCGCCGGCGAGCGAGGGACCGAGGACCTACGACGCCACGACGGCCACGCGTCGCATCGCCACCGATCTTGCGAACACGCTCGGCTTCTACGAGATCACGCCCACGGCCATCGAGTTTCGCGTCCCGGATCGGACCGGCAATAAGCGGGCGGACGTGCTTCGGTATGCGTGGTCGGGCGTCGCCGGCGACCCGCTGACGCTCACGCTCAACCAGCAACCCCCCGAGACGATCCTCGACAACGTGCATCACCTCGCTTTCGCGTCGGAGACGATGAGCGACGTGCTCGAGCCGCTGGACGAAGAACTGGCGGTGATCGCATACCACGATCATGCGCCGGACGGTCACACGCACGACCACACGATCGAGCTGACCGAGTGGTGTGCGGAGTGTTTCCAAGCCGATCTCCCGCTCGGAACGACGAGTTGGTCGCTGAAGCGCGTGCGTTTCGTCGGGAAACGCGAAGGGGATGACGTGAGCGGTGTGCTCGACGTTCGCATCGAATCGGAATCGCTCGGCAAGCCGTCCGGCATCGCCCTCGAGGCTCGATCGGTCAAGGAGGCGAGCCTCGACAAGAACCCCGGCTGGGTGGACGTTGATTTCACGTCCTTGAACGATCTCCATCCCGCCGACGTCGTGTGCCTCGTCATCGGCCAGAGCGGAGGAGGAAACAAGGCGGGCAAGGTGAGCTACGAACACGGTGGCAGCCCGATGACGGCAGACGCCGACTGGCTCACGAGCGACGACGGCGGCAGCAGCTGGAGCAGCATCGTCAACGACAAGGACATGCGATTCTACGCGCTCGGTTCGTACGACACCTGGGTGCCCACCGCCACGACCTACATCGTCGGCGTGCGGATCGAAGCCCAGGCGGGTCCGTCGGCGGCGACGCGGGCCGTGCGTCTCGCATCGATCCTCAACCCGGTGGAGACGGGGCCGTGACGACACGACGATCCCCGGTGCGAGCATTCACCTTGCTGGAGACGACGGTCTCGCTCGTCGTCGTCGGGCTGGTGATGATCGCCGCCGTTCGCACCGTGGGAGCCACGCACCGAATGCGGCGTGTCGGGTACGACCGCCCCCGGGCGGCGATGCTCGCGCACGATCTGCTCGCCGAAATCCTGACGATGGAATACGAGGAACCGTTCGAAACGATTTCGTTCGGCCCGGAGTCATCCGAAGGAGGCGTCGGACGCTCGACGTTCGACGACGTCGACGATTTCCACCTCTGGACTCGCACGCCGCCGGAAGCGCCGGACGGCTCGGCGCTGTCCGGTCTCGCCGGCTGGACCCGCACGGTGACCGTGATGCTGGGCGACCCGAACGACCTCACGTCGGCCTCCGGCTCCGGTGATGTCGGCGTCAAGGTCATCACGGTCACCGTCACGCGTGGTGGTGACGAACTCGCGTGCGTGACCGCGGTCCGGACGAGTTCATGGCGGGTGCTGCCGGAGTGACACATCGGACTGCGTCCAACCCGAATGGGAGGCGAAGCCCGACGTCGCGACGACGCGGGTCGGTGTACATCCTGGTTCTCTTCGGTTCCTTGCTCGTTTCGATGCTCGGCATGGGCGCCATTCTCGCGACGCGGCTCGAGGTGGGCGCCACCGAAGACAGCGGGACGGTGGAGGAGGCGACCCTCTACGCTCGCGCAGGGCTCGAGATGGCGATGTACCGCATCGACCACGACCCCTCCTGGCGGACGCCGGCCGCAGCCGGAACGTGGGACGTACCAACCGCCGTCGGCCGGGGCACCTACCGCATCGCGTTCACCGACCCGAGCGACGGCGACCTCGTCGATTCACCGTACGATCCGATCGAGATCACGGCGACCGGCACGCTCGAGAACGCGACGCAGCGGCTGCACATGCGGCTCGACGTGGCGAAGCCGGGACTCGATTGCCTGCGGTCTTCGGTGCACGCCGAAGGCGACGTCGTTTTCGAGGGGGTCACCGCAACGACGGACCACTGGATCACGGCCAACAACGAGGTCGAGGCGTCGAGCGGCGCCGGATTCGCGTCGCACGTGCACGCCGAGGTCGCGGCCCAATCGGCGGTGGTTGCCTCGGGCGGATCGCAGTTTCACGGCACGACGACGACCGACGGCGACTGGCCCCTCGCGATGCCGGATCCGGCGACGGTCATGGACTACTACCTCGCCAACGGCACCGCCATCGACGTGAACGACCTCCCGACCTGGGATGCGAACCTGCTCGACAATCCCGGCATGGAGGGACCGCCTCCCGATCCACCGACCCAGCACTGGTTCCCCGTCGGGGCGTGTACGCTCTCCGCCGACGGCGTCAAGAAAGATGAGGGTTCGTATTCGCTGATCGCGACCGGCCGGGC
>JABDLI010000187.1 GCA_013003065.1 Phycisphaerales bacterium
GACCGATCGCCTCGAGCGAAGGACGAAGATCAACGACCCAGTCAACGACCACAGGGTAGATACGCAACATAGGCAACACTCCAGTACGAGAGGACAACGAACGAACACGAACGCGCCCACCCGGCCACAAGGCCCGAGCCGGGCGCATTCACCGCCCGCACGCCTCGCGCCCGTGCGTGTCAAGGGCCAAGCAAGGCGGCGAAGCCGCGTTGCGCAGTCCCTTGACACGCACAAGCGAGGCGTTACCGTGCCGCCCGCCCGGCGAGCCCAGAACCTGCACGCCCGAACAGAAGCTCCGGCGCGCACCGCCCCCGCGCGCAGAACGCTCACCTACTCACAAAGAAGACCCCCGCCCGCACGCAACGCCCCGCGTCCGCGTCCGCGTCCGTGTCCGCGTCCGTGTCCGCGTCCGCGTCCGTGTCCGCGTCCGTGTCCGTGTCCGCGTCCGTGACCGCGTCCGCGACCGTGTCCGCGTCCGTGTCCGCGTCCGTGTCCGCGTCCGTGCCCGCGTCCGTGTCCGTGACCGCGTCCGTGACCGCGTCCGTGACCGCGTCCGCGACCGTGTCCGCGTCCGTGCCCGCGTCCGTGACCGCGTCCGCGTCCGCGTCCGTGTTCGTGTCCGTCCCCGCGTCCGTCCCCGCGTCCCCTACTCCCCGCGTTGCTTCAGCATCTCCTCGATCCGCGCGTCGACGACCTCGTCGAGGTGATCGTTGAAATACGTGCGTTCGCGGGCGAGCTCGCCTTCCAGCTTTTCCACCAGATCCTGGAGGCGACACAGGTAGTCCTCGCGGGCCTGGTAGGCGAACGCGAGTTGGAGGATGACCTGCATGCGGAGGCTCTGCTCGGTCGCGGCGGCCTCTTGGGTGCGTCCGCTGCGGCGTGCTTCGTGCAGAATGCCGACGAGGCGATTCACCTCGGCGTCGACCCGCAGCTCGATCAGCTTGCGGTCGTAGAGATCGGGCTCGTGCTGCTTGAGCTGCGCCAGATCGATCAGGCGGTGCGTTTGGCGGAGCTTGCGTTCGAACTGCACGGGATCCCGCGCCTGCAGGCGGCGAAGACGGGTTGCGAGCTGGGGATCGACGTCGTCGGCGACGATCAGTGCCAACGCGATCGTCTCGTCGGAGAGCGGCCGGGCCGGTCCGCGGGCTGGTCGTTCGAAGAGGTCGCTCCACCGCTCGGGCGTACCCACGCCCGCGGGCGGCGGGGTCTGGGTCATGACCGCCGTCGGGATCGGACCGCTCGCACCGAGCGCGAGGATGCTCACGAGGCACGCGATCTCGGCGACACGAACGATCATCGCAGCGACCATCACATCTCCAGCTCGTCGATGAGCGCCTGCATCTCGCCGGCCACTTCATCGAAGGAGCTCAACGCGCCGGTGTCGAGCACGTGGGCGATCTTGCGGTCTTCCTCCGCCTGGGGTCCCTCCCGCAGCCAGTCGATCTCCAGCACCGTGTCCGATGCGATCGCCTGGTTCGGACCGGGCGCCTTCATCACGGTCATCGCCGCCACCACGAAGGCGAGGCCCAGCGAGGCCGCCATCGCGAGCTGACTCCAGCCGAAGCGGCTGGTCAGGAAAGCCGGCACCAGCGTCGGACGGCCGGCGGGAAGGCTGCCGACGCTCGCTCGGAACACGCGATCCTCGAGGCCGGCGGGCGCGCCCGCGACGAGCGTCTCGGCGAGACGATCGTCGAGGGCTTGCAACGCCGGCTCGAAGGCATCCGGCAGCGTCTCCCGGGGGGCGGGGGAGGAGACGCCGGCCAGACGCAGGGGGGGATTCGGGGCCTGATCAGAGGGATCGAAGTTGTCGGAGTGGTCGGTCATGTGCTTCAGAGCTGCGGGAAAGATTCCAGGAGGGGCCTGAGGGCCTCTGCTGGGGGTGCAACGCCCGATCGGGCCGCCGATTGCGTCTCCGGAGAGGAAGTTGCAGGGGTCATTCGCCGGCGTCTCCATCCGGGGTCATGAGGCCCTTGAGCTTCTTCAGGGCCCGGTGCTGTCGGGCCAGGACGGTTCCCAGGGGCTGGTCGAGGACATCCGCGATCTGCTTGAAGCTCAGGCCGCCGAAATGCCGGAGGTGGACGATCTTCCGATCGGCTTCCGATAACTGCTCGAGAGCCCGACGCAACTGGGCGAGCTCGACCGACGGAGGAGCCTCGGCCTCCGCCGCCGGACCGACGAGACCGGAGAGCGTCTCCTCCTCGACGGGACGCGCTTGCCGCTTGCGGCGCCGCATCTCGTCCCGCAGCCGGTTCATCGCAATGCGGAAGAGCCACGACTCGAACTTCCCCGTCTCGGTGTAGCTGCCGATCTTCGTCACGATCGTGCAGAACGTCGACTGGGTGATCTCCTCGGCGAGATCCGAGTTCCCGCACTGCGCCCGCAAGAGACCGAAGACACGCCGGCTGTACGCATCGACGATCGTGCGCCAGGCGATCTCGTCGCCCTGCGCCGCGCGTTGCACGGCTTGCTGGAAGCTCTCCCTGTCGAGCGGATCCGTCATGCTGCAACCGTGCTTCCGGGGAATCCGTGGCATCCGGATCGGCCTTCGATGCCGCGATCGTGAACGCGCACAAACCCCGTCCGGCCGCTGGGGCAGGCTCGTTCCTCTGTCGGCAGAAGCCCGGGTGGACCACTACAATCGCCCTCCATGTCGAAGATGGTGCTCGACCTTCTCGCGGCGGTGCCGGCGCCCGTCACCTTTGTCATCGGCGTCGTCGCGTTGCTGGCCGGAGGACGGTGGCTCGTCGAAGGCGCGGTGAAGATCGCGCTCGACCTCGGCATTTCGACGCTGCTGATCGGGCTGACCGTGGTCGCCTTCGGGACGAGCGCCCCGGAGCTGTTCTTCAACGTCACGGCTGCGGTGAGCGGGCAGGGCGAGCTGAGCTTCGGCAACGTCGTCGGATCCAACATCGCCAACATTACGCTCGTGCTCGGCCTCTCGTCCCTCCTCGCTCCGCTGGTGGTGATGAGCCGCGTCATCAAGAAGGAGCTGCCGCAGCTCATCGCCGTGACGGCCGGCATGCTGTTCCTGGCCTGGCTGCCGGGCCGCGACGCAGCGACGTTCGGCCGCGTGGACGGGCTGATCATGCTCGCCTGCTTCGCCACGTTCGCCTGGCTCTGGATCCGGCTCGGACGACGCGATCGGAAGGACCCGCTGGCGGCCGAGGCCGAGACCGATGTCGGCAGCGGCCCCTCCTCGACGACGCTCGCGATCGTCTTTCTCATCCTCGGGCTTGCGATGCTTCTCGGCGGCGCGAAGTGCACCGAGGTCGGCGCCGTCGGCATCGCCGAGATGCTGGAGATCCCCTCCAGCGTCGTGGGGCTCACGATCGTGGCGTTGGCGACGAGCCTGCCCGAGGTGGTCACCTCCGTCATCGCCGCCCGACGCGGTCACGGAGATCTCGCCGTGGGGAACGTCGTCGGCTCCAACCTGTTCAACATCCTCCTCGTGCTCGGCGCGACCTCGGTCGTCGCCGACGTTCCGGTGCCGCAGCCGTGGGGCTGGTGGGACCTGGGCGTGATGCTGGGCGTCACCCTGCTGCTGCTTCCGATGGCGATGACGAACCAGCGCCGGATCACGCGGCCGGAGGGAATCGTGCTGGTGGCGTGCTACGCGGGGTACATGATCTTCACCGTCGTCCGCTGATCACGAGAAGGCGACCGACCGCCGCACGTCAGCCGAGAATCCCGTACTCGTACGCGCTCTCGATCGGGCGACCACGGGCAAAGCGGTCGACCGCGAAGAACGCCGGATCGAGCGGAGACGGATCACCTCCCGTGAGCATCGCGGCGACCCCGCGGCCGACGGCCGGTCCGAGCTTGAATCCGTGACCGCTGAAACCCGACACCAGGTGCAGCCCGTCGATCCCCGGCACGGGCCCGATCATCGGGTGCGCGTCGGGCGTCACCGTGTAGAGCGCACTGCAGCCGCCCCACGACACCGCGCGAGCGTAGTCCGGACGCCGTTGCGTGAGCCGGGTCCGACACTGGTCGATGAAGCGGTTGCTCACGCCTTCGTCATACGCGTCCGGATCCGGCACTTCGGCATCGCCGTCGTACGCCATCTTCCCCACCCGCATCCAGCCGGCGGGCTCCGGCTTCCAGTAGAGTCCGGTGAGCAAGTCGCCGTAGACGAAACGCTCGCGCCCGTTGGGCGCGGCGAAGTAGGCCTGTTCGGGGCGAATCGCGCGCAGCGGCAGGTCGAGGCCGAGCCGCTTGCACAGGATGCCGGCCCACGGCCCGCCGGCGTTCAAGACGATCGGCGTCGCCAGACGCTCACCGCCGGCGAGCGCGACCGCCTGCACCCGACCCTCTTCGACGAGGACGTCTTCCACCTGCGTGCCCTCGCGAATCACGACGCCGCGGTCGCGTCCCAATGCCGCCAGCGCCTTGAGCGTTGCCACGGGCGAGACGTATCCCGCTTCGCGTTCGAAGGCGCCGATGACGTCGTCGCCGAAAGTCGCGTGCGGATCGAGCGCCCGCAACGCCGGTGCGTCGAGCACGACCACGTCGACCCCGAGCTCGCGTTGCCGGGCCACGTTCGCCTCCAACGTCGTCCGATCGCGGGCGTGACACGTGAAGATCATCCCGGTCTCCGTGAACCCGATGTCCAGACCATGACGGGCCTCGAACGTGCGGTAGTCCAGCAGGCTGGCCCGGGCCATGCGGATCGTGACCTCGTGGGAGTAGTGCTGGCGAAGGATCGCGCCGGACTTGCCCGACGAGCCCGCGCCGAGATGACGCTGCTCCAGCAGGACGATCCGCCCCGCGTCCGTCTCGGCCAGATGCAGGGCCGCAAAGAGACCCATGACTCCGCCGCCGATGATGACAACGTCTGCTTGGTTCATTTTCGTGCTCCGACGCGCAAGCGAACGGTCGACTTGGCGGTTTCCTTGTGCAGCTCCCGGATGATGAAGTGCGCGAGCATGTCGTTGGCGTCGACGCCGGCGGCCTTGCACACGTCCTCGCGGTAGACCGACGTCGCGTTGATGTCGATGAACCAGCGAACGCCATCCGCGTCCTCGATGAACTCGACCCCGCCCACGTCCAGCTCCGCCGCCCGCACGATCTCCCGCGCCTGGGCGACGGCCGCCGGCGGAATGTCGAGATACGGCTCGAAGGCCACGGCGGGCCCCCGCCGCTCCGTCGGGTCGGCGGCGTGCCGCTCGCACGAATCGGCGGGGCAGAGGTTGAACGTGTTGGTCGCGCGAGCCCGCATCGCGTAAACGAACTCGCCATCGATGAACTCCGTTCGGACGACCGCGTCATCCCGCGCGACCACCTCCTCCTGGAGAAGCAGGAGATGATCGGGGGCGAAGAGGCCGCTCCCGGCCCGTACGATCGCCGCGAGCTCCTCGTAGTCGGCCACCCGCCGCACGAACGCCCCGCTGCCGCCGCAGTCCGGCTTGATGATGGCGGGGAAGGAGAACGCGCGGGCGGCCGCCAGGATGGCCTGGTCGTTGTTGAAGAGGATCGTCCGCGGAGTGGCGACGCCGAGACGCGCGAAGAGCAACTGCTGGTCGAGCTTGCTCGTTTCGTACCGGAACGCCCCGGCGCCGTTGATCACCCGCACGCCATGGTGACGCAGCGTGTCGAGCAGCGACCGCGCGAAGGGGATCGCCGGCCCGTGACCGCGAAGGTACGAGCTCGGGCTGACCCGGTTGAAGGCGAGATGAAATGGGGGCGGCTCGGCGAGATGAATCGCGGCATCTTCCGTCCGCATCGGCAGGGTCGGGATTCCGCGATCGTCGAGTGTCGCGAAGAGCGGACCGAGCCAGGCATCGTTCTCGTAGAGGATGCCCACCCGGGCGGCGTCCTGCGTGCCGATGTCCGTCGGCGCATCATGCTTGAAGTAGATCACGTGAGCTCTCGTTCGTTGTTCACCACGAAGGCGTCGCGGCCGCGTCAGATGACGCGTCCCGTCGCCGGGGACCGATCAGCTTTTGGAAGGGGTGGTCGTCGAGAAACGCGACTCAGCCGCGTCGACAACCGCCGGTACACCCGCAACGCGCACCGCGGCGGCCGGATTCGACCGCCCCGAACGTGACCTGCGTTGTGCGTCGTGTCATCACCTGCGTCGACTCCGTCGATTCCCCCGTCTCTTCGATTAATAGAGCGAGCGGGAACGCAGTCAAGAGAATCTCGGACGTTGGGTGCGGGCCCGTGTTTGGGATGCCGGTTGGCTGGGGGGGTTACGGGTTTGTGGGGGGCGTGGGTGCGTCCGGGGCCGGGGCCGCGTCCGTGGCTGCGTCCGTGGCCGTGGCCGTGGCCGTGGCCGTGGCCGCGTCCGCGTCCGTGTCCGTGGCCGTGTCCGCGTCCGCGTCCGTGTCCGCGTCCGCGTCCGCGTCCGTGTCCGCGTC
>JABDLI010000189.1 GCA_013003065.1 Phycisphaerales bacterium
TCTTCGACTCGTCTTCCGCGGCGAAGCGAGTATCCTGCTGTTGAGACGCGAGTGCGATCGGGAAGAGGATCCCGTCGCATTCCGGAGGCGGCGATGCGTATCGTTCGGTTCGTCGATCACGACGACGAAACCCATCACGGCGAGGAGCACCCGGACGGAACGGCGACGCCCCTGCTGGATCCGCAGGGCGTGCTGGGCCCCCGCACCGCGGCGCACCGTCGCGATCTGCTGCGTGGCAAACGCGCCGTGGTCGCGGATGACGATCGCAACATGCGCGAGCTGATGGCGACGACCCTGTCCAAGGTGGGATGTCGCTGCACGACGTGCGTCGACGGCACCGAGGCCATGGCGGCGGTGCGGACGGACGGAATCGACCTCGTCGTCTCCGACATCGTCATGCCGGGGCATACGGGCTACGAGATCTTCACTGCGGCACGGGAACGTCACGCGGATCTGCCCATCGTCCTCGTCACCGGATTCGGATACGACCCGAGCCACTCGGTGGTGCGCGCTTCCGAGGAGGGGCTGACGGCGGTGCTGTACAAGCCGTTCACCCCACGGCAGCTCGTGGAGGAGATCGACCGGGCGATCCGGGTCGCAACGGCGCGGCTGGCCGACACGCTCATGCCGATCGGCGCCCCGCGGGCGATCAAGCGGCGTTTGCCGCCGGTCGTTCCGACCGACATCGTGTGCATCGGCCGCAACTACCCCATCGCCGCGCGGACCGGAACCACGCCCTCCGACGCCGTCGGCGGCCCCGACCAGCTCGAGGTGTTTATCAAGCCGACGACCGCGATCGCGGGGCCGGAGGATCCCATCCGGCTGCCCGGGTTCGGCGGCCTCGACCCGTTGGTCGACGCCGAGGGCGAGCTCGCGGTCCTCATCGGCGCGCAGACGCACGAGATCGCGGCCTCCGATGTCGGCGACGTCATCGTCGGCTTGACCGCCGCCAACGACGTCACGGCCCGCCATTGGCAAACGGCCACCGGATCGCCGAAGTGGATGCGGGGGAAGGGATTCGACACGTTCTGCCCGCTCGGACCGGCCATCGTCACGGGTTCGCCGGAGGAGCTCACGACGCCACGCGAGATTCGCACGATCGTGAACGGCCACGTCATCCGACGCGGGTCGACCGCCGACATGATCTGCTCGGTCCCCGACATCGTCAGCCAGTTGAGCCAGCACATGACGCTCGAAGCGGGCACGGTGATCCTGACGGGCGCTCCCCCCCTGGTCGCGGGCGACCGCCCCGCCGCGTTGACCCCGGGCGATGAGGTCGTCGTCGACGTCGAGGGCGTGGGCCGCCTGGTGAACCACGTCCTGGGTCCGTGATGTCCTTCTCACCGGACGGTCGCCGGCCATGACGCTCCGTGCCAAGACGCTGCTGATCATCGGCATCACCCTGATCGGCCTGGTCGGTCTGCTGTACCTGGTGATCCGGTCCCTCGTCCTCGACGGCTTCGCGGAGATGGAGGTGACGCGGATCGAACGCAACGTCCAGCAGACGCTCAGCGCGATGGAGGACGAGGTCGGCGCTTTGCGAATGCTGGCGAGCGACTACGCCGGGTGGGATGACACGTACGAGTTCATTGCCGACGGCAACGATGCGTACGTGCAGTCGAACCTCCTCGACTCGACATTCCGGGACACCGGCGTCGATGTCATGATCTTCGTCGACCGCGCCGGCGCGACTCGATTCGCGAAAATGTACGACGCCGCGGCCGCGACCGCGCGTCCGGTGCCCCCGACGCTGCACGCGGTCGCATCGTCGTTTCCCGTACTCCTCGACCATCCGGATACCGAGCACACCGTCAAGGGCGTGATCATCGTCGACGACGCCCCCCTCCTCGTCAGCTCGCACCCCATCCTCCGGAGCGACAAGTCCGGGCCGCGTCGGGGCAGCCTGATCATGGGCCGGTGGCTGTCGCAAGCCACGCGGCGCAAGTTGGAGCGTCGGCTCGGCTTTCGCATCGACTGGCGTCCGCTGACCGGGGCCGAAGACGACCCGAACTGGTCGGCGGCGGCGGCGGTGTTGCAAAGCGGAACGCCGACCCTCGTCACGACCGACGGTGACCGACGCATCTCGGCGACCACGCTCGCCCGCGACCCGACCGGCGCGCCGGCCCTGCTGATGCGGGCGGAGCGGGGGCGGGATCTGCTCGCCCAGGGGCGACGCAGCCTGGGCGTGTTCCTGGTCGCGCTGATCGCCAGCGGCATCGTCTTCGGTTTCGGGACGCTCGTGCTCCTCGAACGCGTCGTGCTGCGTCGGATTCTCCGCCTCGCCGCGGCGGTCGGTCGGATCGGCGAGAAGGGAGACGTCTCGGCGCGGCTGCCCGTCCACGGCAACGACGAGATTGCGGGTCTGACCAGCTCGCTCAACGAGACGCTCGCAACGCTCGAACGCTCCCAGGGCGTGCTTCGGTACATCGGCCAACACGCCCGCGCGATCCTGTGGACCGCAACCATGCGTCGAGACGACGAAGGCGGCTACCACACGCAGCTGGAGATGCAGGACGAGGAGACGGCGCAGCGGTTGTTGCCCCTCGACATCTTCTACGGTGGGTCCTACGCGCACGCCTGGAAGCGATGCGTGCATCCCGAGGACATCGAGCGTGTCCAACTCGCTCCGATCGAGGCGATCGAGAGCGGGGCTCACTCCTACCGGCAGGAGTTCCGCGTTCGCGCCAAAGACGGTCGTGATCACTGGATCCAGGAAGAAGTCGACGTCGAACCCGGCGCCGGCGGCACCTGGCGGCTCGTCGGCGTCGGCACCGACATCACCACCCACAAGGAGGCCAGCGCCCAGCTTCAACGCGCCCGCGACGCTGCGCTCGAGGTCGCCCGCATGAAGTCGGACTTCCTGGCCAACATGAGCCACGAGATCCGGACGCCCATGAACGGCATCGCCGGAACCGCGGAGCTGCTCCGCAGCACCAAGCTCTCTCCCGAGCAGGATGAGTACCTCGACATGATCACGAGCTCCGCCGAGGCGTTGCTGGGGGTCATCAACGACGTCCTCGACTTCTCGAAGATCGAGGCCGGGCGGATCGAGCTCGACGAAGACGACTTCCAGCTCCGCTCCACCGTCGCCGACGCGGTCGAGCTCCTCGCCGTCCGCGCCCAGCAGCAGGGACTGGAGCTCGTCGTCGACATCGATCCCGACGTGCCGAACGCGCTGGTCGGCGATGCGATCCGGTTCCGGCAGATCCTGGTCAACCTCGTTGGTAACGCGATCAAGTTCACCGATCGCGGGTGGGTCGTGGTGCGGGTCGTGTCCGAGCCGGTGGACGGTCGCCAGCTCTACCTGCGGGTCTCCGTCGCCGATACGGGCGCCGGCATCCCGCCCGAGAAGCACGAGCTGATCTTCCGCTCGTTCGCCCAGGCCGACAGCTCGACCACGCGGACCCACGGCGGCACCGGGCTGGGTCTGGCGATCTCGTCGCAGCTCGCCGAGCGGATGCACGGGCGCATGTGGCTCGAGAGCGAACTGCACCACGGGAGCACCTTCCACTTCACCGTGCTGGTCAAACGACAGCCGGGCGTGCCCGGCGACGAGCTCGCCAGGCCGGTGCCCACGCTGGAGGGGCTGCCGGTGCTCGTCGTCGACGACAGCCCCCCCGCCACCGCGGCGTTGGTCCGAATGCTCGAGGCCGCGGGCATGCGGGTCGAGACCGTTGACGACGTCGCGGCCGCTCGCGTTGCGGTGGCGGCGGCCTCGGAACACTCCGACCCGTTTGCCGCGCTCCTCATCGACGCGACGCTGCCGCAGGACGCCGGGTTCGCGTTCGCCCGGTCGATCCGGGAGCAGTCGTATGACGGCGCCGTCCTCATGCTGCTCACGGCGACGAGCCGGGGACCGGACGTCGCGCGGTGCCGCCAGATTCCCCGGACCGGCGCCATCCTCAAGCCGGTGCGGGCCGCGAGTCTCCGCGACGCGATGCAGCGGATCCTGGGTGTGGGTGGCGATCCCGAGGAGGACCTGCTGAGCCGGCTCGAACGCTCGATCTCGCCTTCGGTCGGGCTGCGGGTCCTGCTGGCCGAGGACGACGCCGTCAATCAACGCGTCGCGGTGCGGATGCTCGAACGGGCAGGACATCGCGTGGAGGTGGTGGACGACGGCCCCGCCGCGGTCGACGCCGTACGCCAGGAGCAATTCGATCTTGTCCTGATGGACGTGCAGATGCCGACGCTCGACGGGTTCGAGGCAACGCGTCGCATCCGCCGGGCCGAGGGGGACGGGGACGATCACCTGCCGATCGTGGCGATGACGGCCCACGCGATGCCCGGCGATCGCGAGCGTTGCATGGACGCCGGGATGGACGGCTATATTGCGAAACCGATCAGCATCCACGCGTTGAATACGGAGATCGACCGGTTGCTCCCCGAACGCCGGCGACGGGCGGAAGAGCCCCAAGACGGGGGGGCGATCGCCGAGGCATCACGCCCCTACGATCGGGGGGCCGCCGTCGCGCGGCTGGGGGGTGACGAGGCGTTGCTGAATGAGCTGGTCGATCTCTTCCACGACGAGTATCCGCGTCAACGCGCCGCGCTGCGAGAAGCGTTGCGCACCGGCGACAACGCGGCGCTCCAGCGGGTGGTGCACGCCTTGCGTGGCGCGCTCGGCAACCTGGGCGCCCGCGGATCGATGGAAGCGGCCGAACGACTCGAGACCGCCGCCTCCGAGGACGACCCCGTCGCCGTGCGCGAGGCGATGACACACTTCGAACGCGAGGTGGAGCACCTCATGACCCACTTGATTCGCCGGCCGCCGGAACCCGACGCATGAGAACCCTGATCGCCGAAGACGACCCGATCTCGCGTCGCGTGCTCGAGGCCACGCTGCGTCGGTGGGGGTACGACGTCACCGTGACCGAGGACGGCACCGAAGCGTGGGCCGCCGTGCAGGAACCCGACGTCCCGCATCTGCTGATCCTCGACTGGATGATGCCGGGCATGGACGGTCCGGAACTGTGCGAGCGTATCCGCGGACGGGCCGACGGTGACGTCTTCTACATCCTGCTCCTCACGGCGAAGACGCAACGCGAGGACATCGTCCGCGGGCTGGAGGCCGGCGCGGACGACTACGTCACGAAGCCCTTCCATCACGAGGAGCTGCGGGCGCGGGTGGCGACCGGGCAACGCATCGTGGAGCTGCAGACGAAGCTCGCCGACCGGATCGTGAAGCTGGAGGCGGCGATGACCGAGGTGCAGCAGCTCTCGGGGCTGCTTCCGATCTGCGCGTACTGCAAACGGATTCGCGAGGGCGACAGCTACTGGCAGGCGGTGGAGAGCTACATCGCCGACCGGAGCACGGCCCAATTCAGCCATTCGGTCTGCCCGGAGTGCTACGAGCGGGTGGTCAAACCGCAGCTGGACGAGCTTTGAGGCACGGTCCGGGGCGGCGAACTCGCTTCCCCCGGTTCGTCTCTTCTGATAGCTTCTCCGATTCTCCGCTCCTTCACTCCCGACGAGACGAATGACCATGGCCGACGCCACCGCCACCAAGGACTACGACATCAAGATCGAGGACCTGGCCGCCGCCCGCAAGCGGGTCACGATCACCGTGCCGGCCAGCGCCATCGACGAGAAGATCGAGGAGTCGATGGGCACGCTGTCGACGCAGACCACGCTGCCGGGATTCCGCAAGGGACGCGCCCCGAAGCAGCTCCTCGAGCGTCGGTTCGGCTCGACCGTGCGGAGCGAGACCCGGAATCAGCTCGTCGCCGACGCGTACGCGACGGCGATCGAGGAGCACTCGATCAAGCCCGTCGGCGAGCCCGAGCCCGTCGGCGACATCGAGGCGCTCGAGTTCGAGCCCGGCAAACCGTTCACGTTCGCGGTCGAGGTCGAGGTCGTGCCCGAGTTCGACCTCCCCGACCTCTCGGGGATCGAGGTCAAGAAGCCGGTCATCGAGGTGGCCGACGAGCACATCGACGCCGAGATCCAGCGGCAGTGCGTGCAGTTCGGGCAGCTCAGCGACGTCGGCAAGGACTTCCAGCCCGGCGATCGTCTGTTCGGCCCCGTCACGGTGACGAAGAAGGGCGAGGAGAAGCCCTTCTTCACCCACGACAACATCGACATCACCGTGCCCGCGAGCGACGACGGGAGCGGCGCCGTCCTTGGCTTGCTGATCGACGACCTCGCCAAGACGCTCGCCGGCCGGGCGGTCGGCGACGTCGTGACAATCGAGACGACCGGACCCGCGGGCCACGAGCTCGAGGAGGTGCGTGGCAACGACCTCGTCATCGCGTTCACGATTCGCGACGGCAAGCACATGGATCCCGCGACGCCGGCCCAGGTGATCGAGGCCTACGGGCTCCCCTCGGAGGACATCCTGCGCGAGCAGATCAAGCTTGCGCTCGAGCACCGGCGGGACGAGGAGCAGCGAGCCGCCATGCGGGAGCAGGTGTGCACCTACCTCGCCGGGGCGGTCGACTTCGAGGTGCCGGCGAAGCTCTCGGCGAGCCAGGCCGGACGTCTCCTGGAGCGTCAGCGTCTGGAAATGCTCTACCGCGGCGGTCTCTCACCGGACGAGGTCGAGCAGCGTCTGGCCGAGATGCGGGCCGAGACCGAGGTCCAGAGCCGCGACCGGCTCAAGCTCAGCTTCATCCTGCACAAGCTCGCCGATCACTTCGAGGTCGAGGTGACCGATCAGGAGGTGAACGGGCGGATCGCCGCCATCGCTTCCCAGCGGGGCGTCCGTCCCGAGAAGCTCCGGGCCGAGATGATCCAGTCCGGCGGCGTCCGCCAGATCGCCAGCCAGATCCGCGAGCACAAGGCGGCCGATCGGGTGATCGATCAGGCCACCGTCACCGATATCAGCGCAGAGGATTGGAACAAGCTCTACGCGAAGACCGGTGAGACGAAGACCGTCGCCAAGAAGAAGACGACCAAGAAAAAGAAGACGACGACAAAGAAGAAGTCGGCCCCCAAGAAGTGAGCATGCTTCACGGCCGACCCGCGTTACTCGCGTCGGCGGGGGTGACACGCCCGGGAGACATGTTCGGGCAGGTGCTCCCGTGGCTGCTCGTCTTCCTGGGGATCGTCGTGGTCGGCGCCATCGTCGTGGCGATCATCCGGCGTCGCGTCTGGGGGCGGGACGGCGGGGCGCCCGACGCCGGTTTCACGCTGCACGATCTTCGATCACTGCACGCCTCCGGCCAGATCTCGACCGAGGAGTTCGAGCGGGCGAAATCGGCGATGATTGCGCAGGTCGGAGGGGACACGTCCGAGAATGCGGCGGGCGAGGCGGAGCAATCGGCGCCGGACGCATGATCCGCCGCCCTTGACGCGTCTCGCTCCCGGGAACACGACACGGAGGGGCGGAATCGGCCACGACCCTTTAGACGCTCCCGAGCCAGCCCGATACACTGAGGGAATCTCGGGTCGGCTCCGCCGCCCGGTTCGCTTGCCCTGTGCCCGAGCCCGTGCCCGAGCCCCCGACCGCGCCTCACTTCGAGCGAGACCCGAGGACGTTATGACGCAACAAGACAGTCGTGCTTCGGCCTCCCTTCCGACGCATGTCGCCGACACCGGCAACGGGGGCGGCTCGCGACGGGCGCCGGGCAAGAGCGACGGCGGCTTCTCCGGCGGCTCCGATGGCGGCGGCCCCGGCGGCCCCAGTGGTCCCGGCGGCCCCGGCAGTGGTGGCGGCTCCGGCGACGGCGGCGGCGGCTTCCGCGGCAAGCGGGTGACCACGTGCTCCTTCTGCGGCAAGACCTCCCGCGAGGTCGGGCCGATGGTCGAGGGCCCCAACGACATCTACATCTGCTCCAACTGCACCGATCTCTGCCAGAACATCTTCCGGCAGGAGCGGCGACGGGTCTCGAGTGCGCGGCCGCTGTTCAGCGCGATCCCCGCCCCGCGGCAGATCAAGGAGTTCCTCGACCAGTACGTGATCGGTCAGGGTCACGCGAAGAAGTCACTCGCGGTGGCCGTACACAACCACTACAAGCGGCTGACGCAGATCGACGCGGAAGACGCCCCGGTCGAGCTCGACAAGTCGAACGTCCTGCTCATCGGACCGACCGGAACCGGCAAGACGCTGCTCGCACGCACCCTCGCCCGCATCCTGAACGTGCCCTTCGCGATCGGTGACGCGACGACGCTCACCGAGGCCGGCTACGTCGGCGAGGACGTCGAGAACCTCCTGCTCAAGCTGCTGCAGGCCGCCGACTACGACCTCGACGCCGCGCAACGCGGCATCATCTACATCGACGAGATCGACAAGATCGGCAAGACCAGCCAGAACGTGTCGATCACCCGCGACGTCTCGGGCGAAGGCGTCCAGCAGTCGCTGCTCAAGATGCTCGAGGGCGCGGTCGCGAACGTGCCGCCGCAGGGTGGCCGGAAGCACCCCGAGCAGCAGTACATCCAGATGGACACGACGCACATCCTGTTCATCTGCGGCGGGTCCTTCGAGGGCATCACCGAGATCATCCGCAAGCGGCTCGGACGGACCCGGATCGGCTTCAGCGCTTCCTACGACGTGGTGAGCGACAACGATCACCAGAAGAAGGGCGAGCTGCTCGACCAGGTCACGCCGGACGACGTCCTGCAGTTCGGCCTCATCCCCGAGCTCGTCGGCCGCCTCCCGATCATCACCCCGCTCATGCCGCTCGGCCGCGACGCGATGGTGCAGATCCTCACCGAGCCCAAGAACGCGATCGTCAAGCAGTACCAGCACCTGTTCTCCCTCGAAGGGGGCGTGCTCGAGTTCACCGATGCCGCCCTCAACGCCCTGGCCGACGAGGCGATCAAGCGGGAAACCGGCGCCCGGGCGTTGCGAGCCGTGCTCGACGAGTTCATGCTGGAGCTCATGTACGACCTGCCGGACCGCGACAACGCCGGGGTCACCTACGTGATCGACGGCGACGACATCGAGCGTCGCACGAAGCTGGCCGATCTGACGCAGCGGAAGGCGAAGGAGTCGGCCTGAGGCCCAGAGAATGGTGCCACGGACAGCGAAGCGTCCGTGCCGCCAGCGTCCGTCACGCAGGGGCGTTTGACTCCCCACCGCAACGGCCGACCCACGGCACCCATCACGACGGTGCCACGGACAGCGAAGCGTCCGTGCCGCCAGCGTCCGTCACGCAGGGGCGTTTGACTCCCCACCGCAACGGCCGACCCACGGCACGGACGCTTCGCTGTCCGTGGTACCGTTGGAATGGGTGCCGTGGTCCTGCCGCCCGTGCTGAATTTCAATCCCCACTCCCCTTCCCCTTCGAAATCCAATTCCCCCCCAACCGCACAAACACGCCGGTGACCTCCGGACACCCTGCGTATCCACGGGCGGCGTCCTGCCGCCCTCGGCCTCAGATGGTCGTGCGCTGAACACTGCGTCATTCGGCGCTCAGCCGACCCACGCGTGATCCGCCGCATCCTGCGGCGAGGCATAGACCTGCCCGGACGCCCAATCTCGCTGCCCGCATCCATGCGGGCTCGCGTCTGGATGGTTCGGCGTGGGTATGACGGTCTTTGTGCCGCCATGCGGCGGCAGGAGCTGCGTGGGGACCGGCGGCGTCCTGCCGCCTCGAGCAGGTTGGGGTCCGTGTCCGTGTCCGTGTCCGCGTCCGCGTCCGTGCCCGAGTCCGTGCCTGCCTCCCCCCGCTTGCTCCCCCCCGCCCCCCCCACTACACTCCCCGGCTCACGATTTTCCCAGCGGAGCCCCCCCATGCCACGGGTCTGTCAGATCACCGGTAAGCGAACGACGGTCGGAAACAGCATCCGGTACCGCGGTCGCCCCAAGTACCAGGGTGGCATCGGTCTGAAGGTGACCGCGATCAGCCGGCGGACCTTCAAGCCCAATATCCAGACCGTTCGGGCGATCGTGGATGGCAAGCCGACCCGGATCAAGGTCTGCACCAAGGCCATCAAGAACGGCAAGGTCGTCAAGCCGCTCAAACGCAAGTACGGCTACACGCGCCAGGCCAAGGCCGAGGGCTGAGGCTCGGACATCCCACATGAATCGGCTCGTTGTCAGCCCCGGGGGCCGGGGCTGTCGCCGCGCGTGAGAGGCGAGGTGTCGACGGCAGTTCAGGTAGGCCGGGCAGGTGGGGCAGAATTCTCCGGAAATTCCGGTGCGGCGGTTGACCACGCTCGATGCCGGCGTACCGTTGGAACAGACTCGCTCGCACGATCCAGGGGGGATCCCGTCCCGTCGTCCGCGTTTGCGGTGCTTATCGGGCCGACCCAAGAGCCAACGCCGTGTGAGTTCGTTCGCGCCAGCGTTCCAGGGTGCTCGTTCGCTCAGGTTGTGAGATCGGAGTGCCCTGGGTTGATCTGCCGATCATGTTGGCCCGGGCGCGCAAGTGATCTTCGGTTCGTGGAATCTCGCGAGGAGCGTCTTGTTTCGTCGCGCGATGGAACGCGGTGCAGACAACGGCCCGAAGGGCCGGGGCTGCGCTGACGCTCTCGTCGTGATGTGTGGACCGAGACCAGCGACCGGGAGGCGATCGGCGTGATGGCAGGGACCGGGCAATCGGAGATCGATCAGGTGCGCGAGGCGACGGATCTCGTCCGTCTGGTCTCCGAGCACGTGGCCATCCAGCCCCGGGGTCGCGAGTACGTCGGGCTCTGCCCGTTTCACGATGATCACAAGCCGTCGTTCGCGGTCGTCACGCACAAGGGAAGCTCTTTCTTCCACTGCTTTGCCTGCGGCGCCTCCGGCGACTGCTTCCGGTTCGTGATGCGGTTCCACAGCATGGAGTTCGGGGAGGCCCTGCGTTACCTCGCCGAGCGGGCGGGCATCACGCTCCAGCCTCGCGGCGCGGCGGGCGGCGAACGTGATGACGGCGGACCGCGTCGGGGCGACCTGATCGCCACGCAAGAGCGCGCGCTTGCGTTCTTCCGGCGGGTGCTCGCCGACTCCGCCGCGGGGGCGACGGCCCGCGGGGCCCTCGAGGACCGTGGCATCACGCCGGACATGGTGGATCGGTTTCAACTCGGCGCTGCCCCCGAGGGATACGACGGTCTGCTGCGACGTCTGGATGCGAGCGATCGACCCGTGGCCCGGGCGGCCGGGCTCCTGAAGACCCGGCAGGACGAAAGCGGCGAATACGACGCGTTTCGCAATCGCCTCATGTTCCCGATCTGCGACGAGGTCGGACGCCCCGTCGCGTTCGGCGGCCGGATCCTCGATCCGGACGACCAGCCGAAGTATCTCAACAGCGCCGAGAGTCCGATCTTCCGCAAGTCGCGCACGCTGTACGGACTCCACCTCGCACGGCGATCGATCATGGATGCGTCGCTTGCGATCGTCACCGAAGGCTACACCGACGTGATCGCCTGCCATCAGGCCGGCTTCGAGAACGTCGTGGGCACGCTCGGGACGGCGTTGACCGCCGACCACGCGCGGATCCTCGCCCGCATTTGCGACACCGTCGTCCTGCTGTTCGACGGCGACGAGGCCGGTCAGAAGGCCGCCGATCGCGGGGTCGAGGTGTTCTTCAACGCGCCCGTGGACGTGAGGATCTGCGTCCTGCCGGACGGAATGGACCCCGACGATCTTCTGCGGCAGCCCGACGGGCCGGAGCGATTTCGCGACGCGGTCGACTCCGCCACCGACGCGCTGGCCTTCAAGCTCGATCGTTTTCACCAGCGTCTGGACGGGAGCGCCGGGCTGTCGGCACGCCAGCGACTGCTCGAGGGGTTTCTCCGCGAGCTTGGCGATCTCGGCTTTGGGCAACTCTCCGGCGTGCGCAAGCGGCTCGTGCTGACGCACCTCGCCGACCTCTTCCGCCTCCCGGTCGCCGAGATCGAGCGCGCGTTGCCGCGACGTCGCGTCTCCAAGAGCACGCGGCCCGTCCCGTCACCCGCGGCTGCCGATTCCACCCCCGACCACGCAGCCGCGTCCGAGATGCTGATCGAGCCGGCGGACGCCGGGCCGCCGGTGTCCCGTGCCCGGGCGCTCGCCGAACGGGAGCTGCTGTCGATCCTGCTGTTCGATCCCGCGTGCGGGGAGCGGGCGACCGAGACACCGGAGGACGCGTTGCCCGCATTTCAGGCGACCGACTTCCGAGATCCTCCGGCCCGTCACCTCGCCGAGGTCGTCCTGCCCATGGTCCAGGCGGGCGGCGACGTGGGGATGGATCGGATCCTGGGCCGGCTCCCCGAGGACGAGACGGCCGCCCTGGCGGCTCGCCTGTTCCGCGAGGGACGCCGCCGGTGCGGGACCGAGGACGCCGATGCCGCCGGTCACCTGGCGACCGCCACCGCGACGCTCCGCCGGCTCATCGAGCTGGAGGCGTTCGAGGCGGAGACCCCCGCGAGCAGCGGCGGGGCCGCCGAGTCGGTGGCGGAGCAGATCCGCCGCCGCGGCCAGCTCGGGCACGTCCCGGCTGCGATCGCACAGGACCTTCGTTCGGGGGAAGCTGATCCGGTGGCCGGGAGACGGCTACGATGACCCCTTCGTTCATCTGGGAGTCCACCACGTGAGTCTGACCAACGCCGATCTGCCTTCGCCGCTCCGCGATCTCGTCGAGGCCAGCGCCAAACGCAAGTGGATGAGCTACGAAGAGCTCAACACGTGTGTTCCCGACGAGATGGTGGATCCCGAGAAGCTCGACGAGCTCCTCGTGCTCGTCGAACGTCAGGGCATCGAGTTCATCGACCAACGGGGTGTCCGCCAGGGACGCCGGACGCCGTTCCATGCGCCGTTGCAGACGAACCTGAAGTTCAAACGCGACGAGGGCCGCAAGCCGGACAAGCCGTCCAAGATCAACATCGAGAACGACTGCGAAGAGGAGATGCCCGCGACCGACGATACGGCGCCCGCCGGCGTCGAGCTGCTCGACGAGGCGGAGACGCAAGCGGTCATCGAGGAAGCGATCGCGGACTCCGGCTCCAAACGCATCGACGACCCGATCCGCATGTACCTCACCCAGATGGGCACGATCCCGCTGCTCACGCGGGAGGAGGAGATCCGCCTCGCGAAGAAGATCGAGACGACCCGCATGATCTTCCGCCGCCGCGTGCTCGAGTCGGACTACGCCGCCGCGCAGGCCGCGGAGACGCTCCAGCAGGTGCACGACGGCAATCTTCCCTTCGATCGCACGATGCGGATCTCGACCGCGGAGGAAAACGCGAAAGACAAGATCGCAATGCGGATTCCGGTCAACCTCCGGACGGTCCGTCGCCTGATCGAGCAGAACCAGCAGGAGTGGGAGACGCTCCAGGACAACGGTCTGTCCGCCACGCGACGCACCGCCCTCCAGCAGGAGATCGAACGCCGACGGCGGAAGTTCGCGACGCTGCTCGAAGAATGCTGTCTGCGCACGGCGCGAATCCAGCCGCTCATGCGCAAGCTGCAGGCGATCAACAAGAAGATCATGCAGCTCCAACGCGAGATCGAGCGCGCCCGCAAGCACCCGAACCAGTACGACCCGGAAGATCTCTACGTGATGCAGGAAGAGCTCGACGGCCTCCGCGGCCTCGTGCTGGAGCAACCGGAAGGGCTGCGTCAGCGTCTGCACAACGTGATCACCGTGTTCGACGAGTACGAGCAGGCCAAGCGTGACCTGTCCGGTGGCAACCTTCGGCTCGTCGTGTCCATCGCCAAGAAGTACCGCAATCGCGGGCTGCCCTTCCTCGACATCATCCAGGAGGGCAACACCGGCCTCATGCGGGCGGTCGACAAGTACGAGTACAAACGCGGCTACAAGTTCTCGACCTACGCGACGTGGTGGATTCGCCAGGCCATCACCCGCGCCATCGCCGATCACGCCCGGACGATCCGCGTCCCGGTCCACATGATCGAGACCATGAGCAAGCTGCGCACGATCCAGAAGCACCTGCTCCAGGAGATCGGTCGCGAGCCGACGATCGAGGAGATCGCGCACCGCGCGAAGATGTCGGTCGAGGAGACGCGTCGGGTCATGAAGATCTCGCGTCATCCGATCAGTCTCGACCGGCCGGTCGGCGAGTCCGAGGACTCGCACTTCGGCGACTTCATCGAGGACGAGCGGCAGGAAGCGCCGAGCGAGACCGCGACGAGCGACATGCTTCGCCAGCGGATCAACGACGTCCTCAAGACGCTCACCTATCGGGAGCGCGAGATCCTCAAGCTCCGCTACGGAATCGGCGACGGCTATACCTACACGCTCGAGGAGGTCGGCCGGATCTTCAAGGTCACTCGCGAGCGGGTGCGACAGGTCGAGTCGAAGGCAATCCGCAAGCTCCAGCATCCCGTCCGACGCCGCCGCCTGACCAACTTCCTCGCCGGTGCGCCCGAAACGGAAGTGTGACCGTCCCCGCGTCCCGAGGCAGACGCCGGTACCATGCCCAGCATGATGCGATGGGCGCGAATGAGCGATTTCTCGATCACGCTTCCGGACCGACCCGGCGAGCTGGCGCGGCTCGGCGCGCGGCTTCGGGCCGCCGACGTCAACCTCGTCGGGCTCTGGGGCTACGGTGGTGACGGCGGCGGCCTGGCCCGCTTCTACTGCGTGCCGGAGCAGGCCGAGCAGTTCCGCAACTTCGTCGAGTCGGCCGAGCTGGAAACGACCGAGGGGACGACCCTCTTCGTGAGCGGTGACAACGACGTCGGCGCGCTCGTGAAGACGCTCGAGACGATCGCGGCCGGCAGCATCAACCTCCGCGCGATCCAGTCGGTCGCCTTCGGCGGTGAGTTCGGTTGCTTCATCTGGGCGGAGCCGTCCGATTGGGCGGAGCTGGAGCGGGTCATGGGTCGTTTGAATGACCCGACCTGACCGCCCCGCCGCCATCATCGCCGTCGGACGGAACTACGCCGACCACGCCCGCGAGATGAAGGGCGACGTCCCGACGCGTCCGCTCATCTTCATGAAGAACCCCGCCGCGGTGATCGGCGACGGCGAACCGATCGTGATCCCGGCGATCTGCGACGAGGGCGGCGAGCAAGTGGACTACGAGGGCGAGCTGGCGGTCGTGATCGGCCGCGACACGCGTGACGTGGCGGAGACCGATGCGCTCAACGCCGTGGCCGGCTACGCGGCCGCGAACGACGTCACCGCCCGCTGGTGGCAGAAGCACGGCGCCGGCGGCCAGTTCGTCCGCGGCAAGAGCTTCGACACGTTCTGCCCGCTGTCGTCGGTCGCGCCCGCCGCGGCCGTCCGCGATCCCCAGAACCTTCGCCTGACGACGCGTCTCAACGGCGACCTGGTGCAGGAGGCCACGACCCGCGACATGGTCTTCCCGGTGCGTCGCCTGATCGCCGAGATCAGCCGCGGTCTGACGCTGCTCGCGGGAACGATCCTGCTGACGGGAACCCCGGCGGGCGTCGGCGCCGGCCGAAACCCGCCGCGGTTCCTGCGGGATGGTGACGTCGTGGAGGTCGAGATCGCGGGTGTGGGACGTGTGCGCAACCCCGTCGTCGGGTGACGCGGACACGGACACGGACGCGGACACGGACCCGGACGCGGACACGGTCGCGGACCCGGACCCGGACACGGACACGGACACGGTCGCGGACGCGGTCGCGGACGCGGACACGAACACGGACGCGGTCGCGGTCGCGGACACGGACGCGGTCAAAGAAACCCCACCGAATCCACCAACCCAACCGCTACACTGAAACAGATGAGCATCCTGACCCCACTCACGCTCGCCGCGGCCACCACCGCCGCCACCACCGCCGCCACCACCGGCGTCGAAATCGACTTCGCCGACGTGACCGCGTCCTCGGGCATTGCCTTCGTCCACCACGACGCGCCCCCGGTGCCGGGGCTCTTCGACGGGCAGAACACCCGCTTCGGCGTCGGCGCCGCGGTGAGCGATTACGATCGAGACGGCGACCAGGATGTCTACATCCCCGACTCGTGGGGCTATCCGAATCGGCTCTACCGCAACGACGGAAACGGAACGTTCACGGATGTCACCGACGAGTCGGGCGCGGGCGACCTCGGGTACGGCCACATGGCGCTCTTCGTCGATCTGGACAACGACGGCTTCGACGATCTGGTGGTCATCAACGACTACAACATCTTCGGCGAGGGGCTCCCCCCGTCGCAGATCTACCGCAACGATGGCGACGGCACGTTCACGAACGTTACGGAGGGCTCCGGTTTCCAGCCGATCGACTCGACCTTCGGCGGCGCGACGGCGGGCGACTACGACCACGACGGCGACCTCGATCTGTTCGTCGTCGGCTGGTACGACTGGAACACCTACCTCTATCGCAACGAGGGCAACTTCCAGTTCTCCGACGTCACCGACGCGACGGGCGTGCGGCCGCCGGACTTCTCGGCCCAGTGGTCGCCCGTCTTCGCCGACATAGACTCCGACGGCTGGGTTGATCTCTTCTGCGCCGTCGACTTCGCCGCCGACTACCTCTTCCGGAACAACGGCGACGGGACCTTCACCAACGTCACAGAGGCATGGGGCGCCGATCACGTCGGCCATGACATGGGCGTCGCGGTGGCGGATCTCGACCACGATCTCGATCTCGATCTCTACACGACCAACATCACCGGCGGAGACAACTGCGCGGTCGAGCACGGGTGCAATTGGCTCTACGTCAACGACGGCGACGGCCACTTCACGGACGGAACGGCCGAATTCGGGCTGGGCGACACCGCGTGGGGGTGGGGCGTGTGGATCTTCGACGCCGATCTCGACGGCGCCCGGGACGTGCTCGCCGTGAACGGCTGGACGCAGCCGGAGTGGCATACGCCGGCGACGTTCTTTCACAACGACGGGAAGAACCGCTTCACCGAGCGGGCCGCGGAGTGCGGGATCGGCCACGTCGGCAACACCCGGGGTTTGACCCCCCTCGATTTCGACGACGACGGCGACATTGACTTCCTGATGTTCGACGTGCTGGCCGCCGCGACCGTCTACGAGAACCGAACCCGACGCGGTGATCACCACTGGCTCGTCGTCGCGGCGGAGGGCCGCGTTTCCAATCGCAACGGCGTGGGGGCCCGGGTGTACGTGACCGCGGGCGGCCGGACCCAGATGCAGGAGATCATCGCCGGCGGCAGCTTCTACGCGGCGCCACCGCTGGAGACGCACTTCGGCCTCGGTCCCACCGACGTCGTCGACGCCCTGGTTGTGACGTTCCCCTCCGGCCGGCGGGTGCGGCGGTGCGCCGTCGGCGTCGACGAGCGGTTGACCATCGTCGAGCCCGACGCCCCGGCGTGCCCGGGCGACGTCGACGCGAGCGGAACCGTGGACGACGCCGACCTCCTCACGGTCCTCGCGACCTGGGGTCCGTGCTCCGCGTGCTGCGAGGCCGATGAGAACCTCGACTCGACGGTCGGGTTCCACGACCTCATCACGGTGCTCGATCGGTGGGGTGAGTGTCGCTGAGAGCGGTGCCACGCGGTGCCACGGACAGCGAAGCGTCCGTGCCGTGCGTCGTCCACTGCGCAGGGGAAGGTCAATCACTCCCGCGCCATGACGCTGACGGCACGGACGCTTCGCTGTCCGTGGCACCGGACTCTGGTTGATGGAAAACGGCCCCGACGCGGATGCGTCGGGGCCGTTGGTCATCGCCGATTGCTTGCACGAGCGTCTACTGCCGCTCGAGCGACTCGATCCGCAGTGTCTGCGTTGGCGCGTAACGCTTGAGCAGGTCCAGGACTTCGCCGCGGAGAAGACCCATCACGTCCGGGGCATCGACCCGCGGGCCGCCGATCGCCAGGGCCGCATCGACCGCTGCGCGGGCAAACGGCTTGATGCCGGCGTCGGTCGCGCGCTGACGCTCACCGGCGATCATGCGTGCGTCGACGCGTTCGGCGATGTCGGGCGTGCCGAACCAGATCGCCTGCTTGGTGAGGTCGAGCCGATCGAGCGGCGTCGGGACCATCAGGATCACGGTGCCGCTCACGTCGCCGTGGTTGACGACCTGGGCGACCTGATCGCCGACGTACGCGATCGGCATCGGGCGTTGCCGGGCCACGAGCAGACCCGTCGCGATCGACGGGTCGACCTTGACCACGAGCAGGACGCCCTCCCCGTACTGGGGACGCTCGACGCGGTACCAGTACGTCTCCGGTCGCTCGAGCGTGAACGGCCGGGCGTACACGAGCTCGGTGACCGCGACCGGAGTAGCGGGGATCTCGGGAACCTGCTCCGAGACGGGGTCTTGTGCCTGCGCCGACGCGACGCTCGTGAGCATCGTGCTGGCGGCGGTGCAAACGGCCAGGAGGCCGAGGATTCTCATCGTGTTCATTCGAGTCAGTCCTTTCATGATCGATTCGAGTTTCGAATCGCGAAAGCAGGTTCAGTCGCTCACCAGCTCGATGTCGTCCATACCGAGACGTCCGACGCTCGAGCCCCAGGCGGGACCGAAGTCGAAGCGAACGGCGACGATGTCGGTGAGGTCGATGCCGGAGTCGTTGTGCTCGAACCCGCTCAGGCGGATGCGAATCACCTCGAACTCGTTTGCCCAGCCCGTGCCGGAGCCACAGCCGGTTCGCTGATAGGGCTCCTCGATCCCGCCGCCGAAGGCGCCGATGTTGATCGAGCTGGTCGTGCCGTTGCCGTCGCGAAGCGTGACCGTGAACGTCAAGTCGCCGAGCACGGCGATGGTGTTCGCATGTCGCGTCGCCTGGCACGCGCGGAACGAGAGATGGTCGCGGGTGGTGAAGTCCCGGGCGGCGCCGACGACCTCCTGCTCGTAGAACGCGTTCGCGTTCCAGCTGAACACGACGCCCCTTGTGGAGTCGCTGGGCCCGCCGACCGTCATGCCGTTCATGACGTCGGACGCCGAGGCCGTAAACGAGGAGTTGGCATCGTCCAGGTCACCCTCGCTGAGGTCCGGAGTGCTGAAGACGACGACCCCGCCGGAGCTGCTGATCGTCTTGCTCGCCTGCGACTGGAAGTCGTCGATGACGAACTTGTCACCGTCGCCTTCGCGGTACATCAGATCCACGCCCGTCACGCACGCGTTGTCCGACGGCCATCCGATCGGCGCGAAGCTCTCGTACTGCCGCCAGAGGAAGTCCTCCGCCGGGATGTTGCCCTCGACGTAGTGCTTGACCATCGGAAGCAGGTAGCCCTTCATGATCTTGTGCGTGTCGGGAGACCCGACGGCACACGGGCCGGTGAACCACGGGTTACCGCCACCGTTGTGGAAGTTGCCGTGCCCGACGCCGTGCAGCGAGATCGACTGCCGGGCCTGCTCCGCACGATCGTGCAGGTGGAACGTCTGGCAGAGATTGCAGTTGGCACACCCGTTGACGTCCGAGTCGCCGCCACCGGTCCAGAGGTGGTAGTTCACGTCGTGCGGATTCGTCTGACCCGGGCCCTGGAAGTCGGTCGGGGCGATCGAGCTGACGAGCTTGATGCTGTCGATCGTGTACTGCTCGGGAATCCAGGTGCCGTCGAACAGGCGGTCATAGGCGATGGTGACACCCTCGCCGCCTCGGCTGTGGCCGATCCACACGATGTTGCTCGTGTCGATGTGTCCCTCGAGGACGCCGCCCGCGATATTGGGAAGCTGCTCGAGGAACTGATCGGTGTGCTGCAACGTGGTCGTCGACGCCGTGAAGACGCCCGGCTCCGTGTGGTTGTCGTGGCTCATGAACACGTAGCCGTACGACGCCATGTGGAAACCGAGGTGGTCGTACCACTGGTAGTTGTGACCGTTGCCGCGGCTCATCACGATGAGCGGAAGCTGACCCATCGACGCGATGTTGGTCGGGTAGAAGGTGTTCTCCTCCTGGTATCCGGCCGCCCCGGGCCACCCCGGCACGTTGTAGGTGAGCTCGGTCACCGCGAGCGGGCCCGGCGCGACGAGGTCGTGGACCATGTAGAAGCCGGAGGTGTCGCCACGACCGTCGATGTAGTCGCCGGCGTCGAGGACCCCGTTCTCGTTGAAGTCGGCCACGAGGTCGTATCCGACGCCGATGCCCAGACCGGCGTCGGCGCTGAGCCCACCGCTGCCCGTCAGCGCGATCGAGTTCGCCTGGATCGTGCCGCCGCCGAAGTTCGCGGTCTGCGGGGCGCCGCGGACGTCCGTGAGCGTCTGGTCGGCGCTCCACTCCGCAAAGCTGCGGGCGGCCACGATGTAGACGTCGGCCGTCTGGTCGCCGGCCGGGGCGTCGCCCGGGTCGATCGCGACGCGAACGGTCGTGCCCGCGTTGTAGGCGAGCACGAACTCGACGAAGGGATACTGGGCCAGATCGTTTCCGGCCATCTCGATGCAGACGACGTCGTCGGTCACCCCGCACGGGCCCCAGGCAGAGAGAAGCGACAACAGATCGGCGAAGCCGACGTCGCCGCTGCCGTCGAGATCCAGCGCACCGCAGCCCTGGTCGCATGGGCCCCAGGCCGACAAGAGCGCCAGAAGGTCGGCGAACCCGACATCGCCACTGCCGTCGAAGTCGGCCGGACAATCGACGAGGCCGCCGCAGGTGGTGCCCGCGGCCAGAGTCGCCGGCGTCACGGCGAGGGTCGCAGCGAGACCGACCGCCACGAACGTGGTCTTCAACCACACGTAAGAGAATCGCATCGAGAGAGTCCTCCTCAGACAACGAGCCCCACGCCAGGTGAGGTGGCGTTGGCGGGCGTTTCGATGATGCGAGCCTGTTCGGTGTTCGCTCGCGCGAAACGAACGGCCCGCTTCTGCCGTTATACCCACCGTGGCGTCGATCGCGGCGGGTTGTTTTGAGGAAGATCCTCGATTCCGCGTTGGGCGTCCGGGGCCGGGGCCGGGGCCGGGGCCGGGTCCGTGGCCGTGGCCGTGGCCGTGGCCGTGGCCGTGGCCGTGTCCGTGTCCGTGGCCGTGGCCGTGTCCGTGTCCGTGTCCGTGGCCGTGTCCGTGTCCGTGTCCGTGTCCGTGTCCGTGGCCGTGTCCGTGGCCGCGTCCGTGTCCGTGGCCGTGTCCGCGTCCGTGGCCGTGGCCGCGTCCGTGTCCGGGTCCGTGTCCGTGGCCGTGTCCGTGGCCGCGTCCGTGTCCGTGTCCGCGTC
>JABDLI010000227.1 GCA_013003065.1 Phycisphaerales bacterium
CGCCCGATCGCTTGCGTGATCTGGCCTTGCTGGAGACGGTGCGTCGCGTGCAGCCGGCGGAGATGGTGCCCGAAGAGACCAAGAACTGACGGAGGTCAATCCGCCCGGGCGCGGCCGAGCGCCCAGCTCAGCTCCGGCATGCGAAGTGCAAAGGCCGCGGTCGCGTAGACCACGAGGCCGGTCACGACCATCGCCCCGAGCCAGAGCGTCGACGTCGCCCACGTTCGCTCGTCGGGCATGAAGGACGCGATCACCATCACCGCGGCGGTCATGACCGCCGTGGCCACCGCGGTTCGGATCCAGCTCGCCGTGATCACGCGACCTCCCAGCGGCCCGACGCGACGCCCAAGCAGACCAAGGAGCGCGAACGCCTGCACGACCGCGCACACCGCCGTCGACCACGCGAGCGCCGATTCACGCAACGGCGTCCAGATGAGCGTGCAGTTCAAGACCAGGTTCAACGCGACGACCGCCACCGCGACGCGCACCGGCGTCATCGTCTCGTGCCGCGCGTAGAACGCGCGCGTGCACACATGGACCATCGAGTACGCCCAGATCGCGGGGGCGTATCCGAGGAGCACGAAGCTCACCCGTTCGGTGTCCGCCCGGCCGAAGTGACCACCTTCGAGAATCGCCGCCGCCAGCGGGGACCGGACGAGGATCAGCCCCGCGCTTGCGGGCAACCCGATGAAGACGACCAGTCGCAGCCCGCGTTGCACGGTTGACGCAAAGCCGCCCGCGTCGGTCGCGAGCCGAGCCAACGCGGGGAAGATGGCGGTCGCCACCGCGATGCCGAAGACGCCGAGCGGGAACTGGTAGAGACGCTGCGCGAAGCTGACCGCGGCCATCGATCCCTCGGCCAGCGGGTAGTCGCGTCCGAAGATCGTCGCGCCCACGATCGTCGGGTAGCTCGCGATGAGCCCGTCGAGCAGCGTGTTCACCTGCAAGACGCCGAGGCCGAGGATCATCGGCAAGACGTCCCGCCCCATCCTCCGGAAGGCGAGGGCGCCCGAGCGTCGATCGGCGGTCCACCAGGAGGCGGGACGCGACGCGATCAACGACCAGGCAACCTGAAACACACCGGCGACGATGACGGCTGCGGCCACGAGCCCGATGTGGACCAGCCGCTCCCGTTCGCTCTCCCCGCCGAGCCACACCGCCCCGCCCACCGCGGCCGCGATGAGACATCCGTTCAGCAGCACCGGCGCCGCCGCCGTGGGGCCGAACCGCCCCCGCACCTGCAGCAGCGCCCCGAGCACCGCGACCACGCACACGAGTGGTGTGTAGGGCAGCATGATCATCGTCAGCCACACCGCCAGGTTCGCGTGATCCTGCCGCATCGAGACGAGAAACAGGATTACCTCCGCGATCAGCACCGCCACGCCCAACCCGGCCGCGAGCGCGCCGATCGTGATCGTGGCGAGGCTCCGCGCCCGCGCGGGATCATCGCGGTCGAGACGGGAGAACGCCGGGAGAAACGCCGCCGCCAACGCGCCTTCGCCGAAGAGGCGGCGAAACAGGTTCGGCACGAGGAACGCGAAGAAGAACGCGTCTGTCAACATGCCCGCGCCGAACACCCGGCTGATCGCGGCATCGCGTCCCACGCCCGTGATGCGGCTCAGCAGCGTGAGCAGCGAGACGGTGCGGGCGTGACGCTCGAAGGCCATGGGGGGGGAGGATAGCGGAGGGGTTCCCTACTTGCCGGCGCGAGCGTCTCGTCCGGTGCTGCGTGGGACCGGCGGCGTTCATGCCAGCGAAGCGTCCGCGCCGTCAGCTTCCATTGCAAAGGGGTGTCTGACTCCGCCGCACGACGGGCGACGCACGGCACGGACTCCGTCCGTGGCACCACTTTCGGTGATCGACTCCCACACCTCCGGGTGCCACGGACAGCGGAGCGTCCGTGCCGTCAGCGTCCATTGCAAAGGGGTGTCTGACTCCCCCGCGCGACGGCGTGTCCGTGTCCGTGTCCGCGTCCGCGTCCGTGTCCGTGTCCGTGTCCGGGTCCGTGTCCGGGTCCGCGTCCGTGTCCGCGTCCGGGTCTATTCCACCACGAACTCTACCCCGCACTCGCTGCACCGCCCGCGTCCGTCGGGGGCCGGGGTTCCGCGGAGGTCGTGGCCGCAGCGGCGGCAGCGTTCGCCCTGATCGAATGACCGTGCGAGCCGCCGCCGGTAGAGTCGGCCGAGGCCGGCCATTGCGATGAGGGCGGCTGCGAAGTCGACGATCGTGGCGATGTCGGGTGGGATGCGCCCGATCGCGACGGCGATCCGCGGCGCCAGCCGCGCCGTTGCGGGCCAGCGCAGGAGCCGGGGATACACCGCGGAGAGCAGCGTCAAGCCGACGAAGGCCGCCACGACCAGCAACGCTGCGGTGACGAGCGGTGCGGCGAGGAGCCGCAGCCGCTGACGCGACGACGCGCGGGCGGGCGTGCGCCATTGTGTCGAACGCAGCGTGACGCCGCAGACCGGGCACGCTGCGACGCCGTTCTCGTCGAAACCGGTGCCGCGGCAGCTCGCGCCGCACCGGAAGCACGGGCGAGCCGCGTCCAGCCGGCGGCACGCCCGCCGCCAGGAGATCGCCAGCACCGTGCCGGCGACGAGCGCGCCGATGAGGGCCCCGATGCCAACCCACGTGGTTCCCGGCAGCCGCACCGGGACGATCACGCCGACGCCGGCCGCGACAAAGCCGGCGAGGGCCAGGCGGATCCAGGTTTCGGGGCGTGTCCAGAGCTGGTCGAACGCGAACGACTCCACTCGCAGGCGGGCACGGTTGGCCGCGCCGCCAACCGGGGCCGCGGCCCACAGCCACGCGGCCGCCACCACGACGCCGAGCCCGTTCGCGATGCCGTCCGGCCACGACACATGCCGGCGGATGAAGGGGAGGCCCTGCGTCGTCTCGTCCAGCGTTGCCCACGCGAGCGCGACGAGCGTGACGGTCATCCGCCGCTGGAACCACCCGGTTCGCCACAGCAGGATCGTGAGCGCGCCGAAGGCGAGCGCGTGGACGAGCTTGTCGCTGACCGGTGATGCGGCTCCCAGCGTGAGGGCGGGCCAGTGCGTCGCGACGGTCAACGCGACCGCGTAGACCAGCAGCGCATACCGCCACGGGCGGCGGTGGCCACGCTCGACACGCGGAAGCACCTCAGGAGCGCGCTGCGGTCTGGGCGACATCGCCGGCGGGCTCCGCGTCGGCGCGTGGCGGGTCGACGACTTCGATGACCGGCTCGATCGGCGGTTCCGGCGCGACCGCGGCGCTCGCCTCGGTCTCCTTCGGTTTCGGTTCGATCGACGCGGAGGCCGCCGTCGGCGTCGCGGTGTCCGGAGCCGGGTTCACCGGTCTCCCGTACCACGCCGCCAGCAGCTCTTCCACGAGTCGGCGGTAGTCGAGCGCGCCGGGGCACCACGGCGCGTAGTCGAAGATCGTCTGCCCGAAGCTCGGCGCTTCGGCGAGCTTGATGTTCCGGCGGATCGGCGGCTTCAGGACGCGGCAGTCACGCCACGGCACGGGCTGGTCGCGCGCGGCGTCGAAGAACGCATCGAGATCGGCGACGATCTCTCGGGCGAGCGTCGTCTGCCGCTCGTGCATGCAGAGGATGATCCCGGAGACCGCCAGCGCCGGGTTCACCGACTGGCAGACGAGGCCGACCGTCTCCAGCAGCCGCCCCACGCCCTGCAGGGCGAGGAAGTGAGCCTGCATCGGCACGAAGACCTCGGTGGCGACCGTCAGCGCGTTGAGCGTCAGCAGGCCGAGGCTCGGCGGGCAATCGATGAGCACGACGTCGTAGCGATCGAGGATGGGCCCGAGCTTCCGGCGAAGGACGCCCTGGCGATCGGGCACCGACACCAGCTCGGTCTCCGCGCCGGCAAGATCCACCTCGGCGAAGACCGCGTCCAGATTGGGACGCGCCGCCGTGATCAGGGCATCCGTGATCGGGCACTCGGGATCGATCAGCACGTCGTAGACAGTGCGTTCGATCGCGTCGCCGTCGATACCCAGATGCAGCGTCAGATGACCTTGCGGATCGAGATCAAGCAGCAGCACGCGTTGCCCGGCCTCGGCGAGACCGGCGCCGATGTTGACAGTGCTGGTGGTCTTTCCGACCCCGCCCTTCTGATTGAGCATGGCGATGATGCGCGGACGGTGCGGGCCGGAAGTGGTCATGGCAGGGAGTATATCGGCCGCAAAGGACTCCCGGCACCAATTGCGCACGCCACGCGCGGGCGCCAGTGCACGAGGATCGACGTATCGTGGTGTCGTGCCTCCCCTGACCGATCAAGCGTTGTGCCTGCGGCACTGGGACTTCTCGGAGACGTCGCAAACCGTCAGCTTACTCACGCGCGAGCACGGCGTGCTCCGCGGGCTGGCCAAGGGCGCCCGCCGCGAACGGGGACGATTCTCCGGCGGCATCGAGGTGCTCACGCGTGGTCAGGTGGTCGCGTTCGTCAAGCCGGGGCGTGAGCTTGCGAACCTCAGCGAGTGGCACCTCGAGGAGACATTCCGGGCGCTCCGCGAGCGGCTGACCGCGAACCGCGTGGGCCTGCTGATGGCGGACCTCCTGCACCACATGCTCACCGACAGCGATCCGCACCCGGCCCTGTTCGACGCCGCGGTGTCGGCGCTGCGGCGGCTGAAGACACCAGGCAATGAGGCGCCGGCGCTTCTACAGCTTCAGTGGGTGCTGCTGGTCGAAACCGGCTATCGCCCGGAGCTCGACCGGGACGTCGAGACCGGCGATCGGCTTCCGGACGGTGTGGAGCCTCTGCGTTTCAACCCTCGTCGCGGCGGGCTGGTCGCCAGCTCGGACCCCGAGGGGTGGGGCGTGCGTCGGGCGACCGTCGATCTGCTCCGACGGGTCGCGGCGGGCGAGGGGACGGCCGAGGCGGAGCCGGCGACGGTCACGCGGGCGAATCGCCTGCTCGCGGCCTACTGCCGCGAGCTGCTCGGGACGGAACTGCCCTCGTTCGGCTGGGCCTTCGACGACGCGTGATCTTCTCGGACGTGCCGCCAGAATCGACCGGGCGCGTCCTTCATCGAGCGTGGCAGCAAGCCGATGGTATCGGTACGCCCCGATTCGATCGCGGGCGCGAGGAGAACGTACGCGTGTCGACCCCCGATGACGCCTTCCCGACCCTGCAGGAGATCGTCGCCTGCCCGGCCCTGCCGTCGCTGCCGACGGTGGCGATGCAGGTGCTCGAGCTCACGCGGAACGAGGACGTCAGGATCGACGAGATCGCCGACGTCGTGCAGAACGACCCGGCGCTCGCTGCGAAGATCCTGAAGACCGTGAACTCCAGCTTCTACGCGTTGTCGACACCCTGCCCGACCATCGCGCGGGCGCTCACGTTCCTCGGGCTGAACACCGTCAAGTCGCTCGTCCTCGGCTTCAGCCTGGCGAAGATCAGCGAGGGCACCGACGACGTCATGCGGCGGGAGTACTGGCGTCGGTGCCTGTACGCGGCCGCGTCGTCACGCCGGCTGTGCCAGATCGCCGGCGGGTGCGACGCCGAAGAGGTCTTCTCCGCCGCGATCATGCAGGACCTCGGCATGCTCGCACTTCACACGAAGTGCGGCGAGCAGTACGCGACGCTGATCCGCACGGCGGACCACCACCGGCGGTTGCCGGCGGCGGAGCGGGCTGCCATGGGTTTCGACCACACCGAGGTCGGCGCAAGTCTGGGATCGCGGTGGCGGCTGCCCGGTCAGCTCATCGAGGCGATCCGCCACCACCACGACGGCAGCGCCGGCGTCTACGACCAGATCGTGCAGCTCGTCTGGCTCGGTTCGGAAGTCGCCACGGCTCTGGACGAGCCGAACGCCGGACGCCGCTGCGAGGAAGTGCGGGCGGTCGTCAACCCGACTCTGACGCTGACCGCGGACGCGGTCAAGACGCTCGTCGAGGGCATCGACGACGACGTCAAGGAGCTGTCGAAGCTCTTCGAGGTCGACACGTCGGTCGCTCCCGACGTCAACACGCTGATGGCCGAACGCGAAGAGGCGGCGGTGCGTCACCAGCTCGCGCAGCAACGCGAGACGGAATCGCTGCGACGCACGGCCGACGAGCTCGCCCGGCAGGCGACGACCGATGCGCTCACGAGCGTGGGCAACCGCAAACGATTCGACGACGAGTTGACGACGCGGTTCGATCAGGCGAGCGCGTTCAAGGGCACGCTCGGCCTCGTGCTCATCGACGCCGATCGGTTCAAGCTGCTCAACGACACCCACGGTCACCAGGCGGGGGACGCCGTGCTCGTGGAGCTCGCCGCGCGTCTGGCCGACGCGGTGCGGGGCGTCGATCTGGTGTGCCGCTACGGTGGCGAGGAATTTGCCGCGATCCTTCCCGGCGCTTCCATCAAGGACGTCGCGACGATTGCCGAGCGGCTCCGACGCAGCATCGCCGATCGGGCCTTCGACCTGTCCGGGGTGCCGGGCGTTCCGGCCGAGCTGATCGTGACGGTCAGCCTCGGCGCGGTCGTCTACGACACCGACTCCGCGCGGGTGCTGACGACGGCGGGACTCCTCGTCCAGGCCGCGGACAAGGCGCTCTATGCCGCCAAGGACGGCGGGCGGAACTGCGTGCGGGTCTTCCGCCCCGGCGGCCGCACGGCCGCGGCCTGAGCCCGGACCAAGTCAGGTCTTCGGCGTCAATCGCGCGGTCAACGCCGGTCGCGGCGGGAAGGACGCGGCAACCGCACGCAGGTCTTCGAGCCTGACCGCGTCGATCCGGGCCAGCTCGTCTTCGAGCGAGCGATACTCTTCCAAGTAGGTCAACACGCGGCCCAACCGTCGCATGCGTCCCGCCGGCAGCTCCCCGTGCAGCGTGGCGGCGGTGGCGACCCGGCTGCGGACACGCTCCAGATCGTCGTCGGTGATCGAGTCGACCAGACCGTCCATCGTTTCGAGCGTGATCCGTTCCACCGTTTCGGCGTGCTCGGGGCTGCACGAGGCGAAGACGAAGTAGTTTCCGCAATCGTCGCGACCGTCGAGCTGCGCCTGTGCCTCCTCGGCGAGTCCGGGATCGACGAGCGCCCAGTAGAGCCGCGATCCGTCGGTGTCGCCGAGCACCTGCATCAGAAGGCTGGCGGCGTAGCGTCGCTCGTCCCGCAACGCCGGTCCGGGCGCGAGCATCAGGAGGTAATGGCGATTCACCTGGTCGGAGGTGATCGTCAGATCCGGGCGGGGGGCGGGAAACGACGGGTACCCACGGACGACGCCGGTGCGTTCCCAGCCTCCGCAGTGGGTCGCGACGCGCTCCACCATCGCGTCGAAGTCGAGCCGGCCGGCCATCGCGAGGATCGTGTTGTCCGCCGAATACCGCGAGCGGAAGTACTCGGTCATCTGGTCGGCCCGCATGGCCTTGATCGTCTCGGGCGTCCCCAGCACGCGGTGGCTGAGCGGGTGGGTTTCGAAGTACGCCTCCATCGCGCGTTCGAAGAGGACCCAGAACGGTTGGTCCTCGTACATCGCGATCTCCTCCAGGATCACCGACCGCTCGTCGTCGAAGTCCTGCGGACGCAACGCGGGGCGGAGAATGTCGGAGAGCACCTCTTCGGCTTCGGGCAACCGTTCGGGGAGGCAGTGCGCCCAGAACGCCGTCATCTCGTTCGTCGTGAACGCGTTGTGGTTGGCGCCGATCGAGTCGAAGTCGAGATCCACCTGCGCCGCGGTGCGTTGCGTCGTGCCCTTGAACATCATGTGCTCGAGAAAGTGGCTGACCCCCATGAGCGCGGGGGTCTCGTCCCGGGCGCCGGTCTTGACGAAGAAGCCGAGGGCCGCGGTGTGGGCATCGGGATCGACCTCGGCCGCGATGCGGAGGCCGTTGTCGAGCGTCGTCTCGCGAAAGGTGCTGGCCATGGCTCGAAGGGTATCGAGTCCGGCCGCCGGTTGTCGGTTTCTTCGAGGGGGCTCTACAGAGAGCGGGTCGCGCGGCGGAAGAGGGCGCGGGTGCGGAGGACCGGCGGCGTCTCCGAGTCGCGGAAGGTGCACGGCTCGCCCTCGACGGCGAGGCCGGCGGCGGCGGCGGCTTCGAGAAGCTCTTCTTCCGTCAGCGGCCACGGCGGTCCCGCGTCGAGGCTCGACGCGTCTTGGCGAGCGCGGCAGATGACCAGCAGCATACCGCGGGGCGACAGGAGGTTCGCGATCGCGTGGAGCGTGTCACCGCGTCGGGTCGGGGGCAGAGCCTGCACCGTGTTGATCTCGACGACGAGATCGAACCGGTGGTGCCACCGTGTCGGCAGCGAGAAGAGATCGGCGTGAGAGAAGGCAGCCCCGTGGGCGGGGAACCGACGCTGCGCCCATTCGATGGCCGTCGGGCTGCAATCGAACGCGGTCACGTCGTAGCCGCGGCGGATCAGCTCCACGGCGTCGTCGCCGAGCCCGCAGCCCACGACCGCCACCCGCGCGCCACACCGCACGAGGGAGGGGGCGATCGCGTTGAGCCACGTCACGAGGGCGGGGTGGGGGCGTCCGTCCGCCCAGGGCACCTGCGTGGCGTCACCCCGCGCATCGGCGTAGATCGTCTCGAAGTCGTCGGCCGTCACCGGCGGATGGGTTGTCGTCAGCATCGTCGCGTCCTCTTGGGCGGTTCCGCGACCCTCCAAGCCACCAGGATACCTTCCCGATGACGTCGAATCCAAGGGCAAAGTCGCCGCGACGGGCCTCAGGCACCCTCAGGCGGTATTTCCTCCTTGTCGTCTTTTATCGGGGGGGTCTTTCGGCGATTCGGTCGGGTTTCAGTCGGATGCCCGGCCACTGAAGAACCGCTTCAGCGAGTGCACCGTCGTCGACCGCCCCACCGCGGCGATCGACTCGGTGAGCGGGATCTCCTTCGGGCACGCCTTGACGCAGTTCTGGGCGTTGCCGCAATCGCTGACCCCACCGCGTTGCGTCAGGACGTCGAGCCGGTCGTCCTTCAGCACCCCGCCGGTGGGGTGCTCGTTGAAGAGGTGCGCCTGGCTGATCGCGTGGGCGCCGATGAAGGCGTGATCCCAGTCGCCCTTCGCGGGCTCGAGGTTGAACTGTGGGCACGCTTCGAGGCAGCAACCACAGCTCATGCACTCGCTGAGCTTGTACCGGATGCGCTGATGCTTGGGCGTGTCGGCGGGGCCGGGACCGAGGTGATACGTGCCGTCGATCGGCACCCACGCCTGCACCCGAGAGAGGTTGTGAAACAGCCGCTCGCGATCGACCATCAGATCGCGGACGAGCGGGAACTTGCTCATCGGCTCCAGCACGATCGTGTCGCCGTCGTGCGGGGCGTATTCGTCGATGAGGCAACTGCAGCTCTGCCGCACGGTGCCGTTGATGAGCATCGAGCACGCGCCGCACACCTCTTCGAGGCAGCACGCGTCGAACACGACCGGCGTCGTGGTCTCGCCGTCGCGGGTGGTGGGGTGCGTCGCGATCCACTGGAGGCACGAGATGATGTTCGCGCCGGGCTCGACGGGGACCTCGAACTCCTCCCACCGGGCCGACCCCTGCGGATCATCCTGCCGCCGGATCTTGAGGCGAATCCGTCGGGCGTGGGCCGGCGGGGCGGGGGTGGCCGGCGTCCGGCTCGGCGTGGGATCGGCGGGGACGGTGTCGGGATCGCTCATGGGGGCTGGCTCGGAACGCGGGGAGGATACCCCATCCGTGGGTCATCACCGGGGGGAACCGGAGGATCATCGTCCAAATCCGTCTTCGCCCCTCACGTGATGACGGATTCCGCATCGCCCGGCGTTTCGGCCAGCCACCGCGCGAGCGCCCGCACGGCGAGGCCGCGATGCGAGCGGGCGTTCTTTTCATCGCTCGTGAGCTCGGCGACCGTGCAGCCGGGATCGGCGAGGTAGAGCAGCGGGTCGTATCCGAAGCCGCCGCGGCCGGACGGCTCGGTGCCGACGACGCCCTCGAAGCGGCCCTCGGTCTCGGCGCGCACCGATCCCGATGCGTCCACGAGACACATGCTGCAGACGAACCGCGCGGTGCGGTCGGCGGCCGGCACGCCCGCGAGCTCGCGCAGCAGGCGATCGTTGTTCGCCCGGTCCCGCTCGACGCGCGAGCCGCCGACGCCGGCGTACCGCGCCGAATGCACACCCGGTGCGCCGCCAAGCGCGTCGACGACGAGCCCGGAGTCGTCGGCGAGACACGGACGCGTGGCCAGCTTGGCGTAATAACGCGCCTTCAGGCGGGCGTTGTCGGCGAATGTCGAGCCATCTTCTTCGGGCTCGGGGGCATCGCCGACGCCGACGTCGTCGAGGCCGACCACGCGGATCCCCCGCGGCTCGAGGATCGCGCGCACCTCCTCGAGCTTGTGGGGGTTCGAGGTCGCGAAGAGCAGATCGCCGGTCATCCGTTCAGCCCCGCGTCCACGCGGCGGGCACGGAGCCAGCATCGGCGATGATCCGCGAGCGAATCCCGCCCCGGCCCCGCCACTGCGTGATCACCTGGAGCCACCGCGGGGCGAGCTTCTCGACCAAGTCGTCCCGCACCCGGTTGGTGACCGCCTCGTAGAAGATGCCCTCGTCGCGAAACGACTGGTAGTAGAGCTTGAGGCTCTTGAGCTCGACGCACCCGCCCGTCGGCGATGGTTCGTAGCGCAGGGTGATGCGACCGAAATCGGGATGCCCGGTCTTCGGGCACACGCTCGTGAACTCTTCGTTCACGTGCTCGATGAGGAAGGGGGTGTCGACCGGAGGGGGGAACGTCTCCAGGAGCGCGGGGTCAGGCATGGGCGCATGATAGCGCATACGCTCGCGAATGGCGTCCAGTTCAATGGTGCCACGGACAGCGAAGCGTCCGTGCCGTCAGCGGCCATCGCGAGGGGGTGCTTGAGCCCCCCGCGCGAGGTGCGACGCACGGC
>JABDLI010000233.1 GCA_013003065.1 Phycisphaerales bacterium
CGAGCTCGATCGGCTCGTCGGTGGCCGAGTAGACGAACCACTCCACCATGCCGCGGATCGCCGGGCTGCCGATGCTGCCGTCGGTGTTCGTGAACTGGAGAAGGCTCGTGGTGCGGCAGTCGATGCCGCTGATCGCCATGCCGTCCGTGCAACAGGGGCTCCACTCTTGCGCGCTCGTGAACAGGCTGTCGCCCGGCTCGCCGGTGAACGAGTCGCTGGCCGTGTCCGGGTCGTCCGCCACGGTGCGGATCGCGCCGTCGGGGTCGTCGGTGATCTCGAGCCAGGTCTCCGCCCGCCCGCCGTCGGGGTCGTCGGGAAAGGCGCGGTCGTGAACCAGGCAGATCGTCAGGCCATCGCTGGTGCCGGCGAAGACGACGTGCGAGCGGTCGGGCTCCGGCGTGAGCGCCGGCCCGTTCCACGAATCGCCCTGGGGCACGTTGTAGGCGTAGAACTCGGCGGCAGAGCCTGCGAACGGGAACGGGCGAACGAAGCCCAGGACGTTCTCGTCGAAGTCACCGCGGCCCGGCGCGGACTCCTGGGCGACCTGGATCCGCACCCCACAACCGGGACCCGCGCACGGACGGGTAAACGTGAGGAAGTCGATCGCAAAGCCCGTGTTGTCCGGCACGTCCACGACGATGCGGGTGATCGAGGGCGCGGCGAACGGAAACGGCGTGGATGTTCCGTTGCCGGTGCCGGGATCGCCGGCGCTCACGGACAGCTCGTCGATCTGTTTCGCGCCGTCGTAAACCCGGGCGACGATCGTCTCCGAACCGTCGATGTCGGCGACGAAGAATCGCGCGCCGGTGACCGGCGGGTCGAACTCCATCGCGATGTCCAGTCCCACCGTGAACGAGCCGTCCACGAGCGGATCGGTCAGACCGCCGAGCTGCGACGGCATCGGCCGGTCGGCGCCGGAGCCGTTGAACCCGATGGTCGGGCTGCCTTCGTTCGCGATGACCGGCAGCCGCGTGGGGTCGCCGTCGATCGAGAACGTAACGCCGAGATCGGCGTACTGGTCCGAGATCTCGGTCTGTTCGGCGAAGCCCTCGAAGTCGACGACGAAGATCTGGGCCGGTGCGAGCGGCGTGAGCGCGAAAGCCACGACGAGTGAGATTACGCGGTTGAGCATGGTGCGTCCTCCTCCCCCGTCCATCGGACAGCGTAACGGCGGCCTCATCCAGGATCACGCGGATTCCGCCGGGTTCTGGTCACGCGGTCGCGGGCGCGTTCACGGGCGCTGGTGCGCGGCGGCGGGGCACCTCCGGCGTCCTGGCCGTGCAGGTTGTGAGCCAGTCCCCTGCGCGCGAGACGCCGCGTCCTTGCGGCTCACCTCCGACGTCCGGGAGTGGTTGAACGACGGGCATCCTGCCCGGGGATGATGAATGTGTTGGCCGCGCACGGGACCCAGCGTTGTTGACGCCGCGTCCTGCGGCTCGGTCTCAGTGGCCGGGGGCCCCAATTGACCAGCGGCGTCCTGCCGCTTCGCTTCTTGGATGGTTCAGCGGTTCCCATTTCTGTTCTTCGCACCGCCGTGCGGCGGGCGCAGGGACGGCGCGAGGACCGGCGGCGTCGTGCCGCCTCGAGCAGGTTGAGTCGTGCGCCCGCGCGATTGGGGTCTGTCCGTGTCCGATTCACCCCCTCACGCGTCGATCTCGTGCGCTTCCGCCGCCCCACGGGGCACCCGGATGTCATCGACCAACCGCCGGATGGCTGCCGGCGGCGGCGCCGTGACCAGCGCCACCGGCCAGGCGACCGCGAAGTTGAGCAGCATCCCGAGCGCCCCGATCCCCTCTGGCGAGATCCCGAACCACCAGTGCTCGGGCGTGTTCGCGTCGGGGTTCACGAACTTGAAGTACACGATGTACGCGGCGGTGAAGACGATGCCGACCAGCATCCCGCTGATCGCCCCGGCCCGGTTCATGCGCTGGGAGAAGATCCCCATGAGGATCGCCGGGAAGAACGACGCCGCGGCGAGGCCGAACGCGAACGCGACCACCTGGGCGACAAAGCCCGGCGGGTTGATGCCGAAGTAGCCGGCCACGACCACCGCCGCCCCCGCGGCGCACCGCGCGACGATGAGCTCTTTCCGCTCGCTGATGTCCGGTCGCAGGCCCTTCTTGAGGAGGTCGTGGGCGATCGAGGTCGAGATGACGAGCAAGAGACCCGCCGCGGTCGAGAGCGCCGCGGCGAGCCCCCCCGCCGCAACCAGCCCCACCACCCAGTTGGGGAGCCGCGCGATCTCCGGGTTTGCGAGAACCATGATGTCGCGGTCGATCGTCAGCTCGTTCGCCGCGTCGTCGCCGGTGTACTGGATGATCCCGTCGCCGTTGCGATCGTCGAACGCGATCAGGCCCGTTGCCTCCCACCGCTCGAACCACGACGGGACGTCGGCATAGGGTGTGTCACAGATCGTCGTGAGCAGGTTCGTGCGGGCGAACGCGGCCACGGCCGGCGCGGTCGTGTAGAGAATGGCGATGAAGACGAGGGCCCAGCCGGCGGAGATGCGGGCCGAGGAGACCTTCGGCACCGTGTAGAACCGCACGATCACGTGGGGCAGCCCCGCCGTGCCGACCATGAGAGCGGCGGTGATGCAGAACACGTCCAGCCGCGCCTTGCGACCCTCGGTGTAGGCCGCGAACCCCAGATCGCGGCTCAGGCCGTCGAGCTTCTCGAGCAGGAACCCCGAGCCGTCGGCGAGCTGGCTCCCGAAGCCGATCTGCGGAACGACGTGCCCGGTCATGAGCATCGAGATGAAGATCGCGGGCACCATGTAGGCGAAGATGAGCACGCAGTACTGGGCGACCTGGGTGTAGGTGATGCCCTTCATGCCGCCGAGGACGGCGTAGAAGAACACGATGCCCATGCCGATTGCGACGCCAACTTCGATCTCGACGCTGAGGAACCGCGAGAAGACGATCCCGACGCCCCGCATCTGTCCGGCGACGTAGGTGAAGGAGACGAAGATCGCGCACACGACGGCCACGAAGCGGGCCGTCTGCGAGTAGTACCGGTCGCCGATGAAGTCGGGCACGGTGTACTTGCCGAACTTCCGCAGGTACGGCGCGAGCAGGAGCGCGAGCAGCACGTAGCCGCCCGTCCACCCCATGAGGTACACCGATCCGTCGCGGCCCATGAACGCGATGAGCCCGGCCATCGAGATGAACGACGCGGCGCTCATCCAGTCGGCGGCGGTGGCCATGCCGTTGAGGACCGCCGGCACCTTGGCCCCGGCGATGTAGAAGTCGCCGGTGGAGCGCGCCCGCGACCAGATCGCCACGCCGATGTAGAGCGTGAACGACAGGCCGACCATCACGAACGTCCACGCCTCGACCGTCACCGCGATCGCCTCCCGCGTCGATCGTCGACGTCGAAGGCCCGGTCCAGTCGGTTCATCAGGAACGCGTAGACGAAGATGATGACGACGAAGACGTAGATCGACCCCTGCTGGGCGAACCAGAACCCGAGCCTGAAGCCGCCGACGGTGAACGCGTCAAGACGGTCGGCGAACAAGATGCCGCAGCCGAACGAGACGAGGAACCAAACGACGAGCAGCAGCTCGACGTACAGAAGATTCCGCCGCCAGTACCGATACCGCTTGGATCGATCGCTCACGCCAATACCGCTCCCACGTCCGGGCGAGTCCGGGCCGTTGTACGCGGGGGGTCGCGTCTCTGCAAGGAGTATCGCGCGAGCTGAGATGACGGGCTATTCCGACTCCGGTTCCGTCTCGAACTCCGGTTCTGGTTCCGGCTCAGGCTCTGGCGGCCGCACGTACTGACCGAGTGCGAACGGCACGCCGCACTCCGGGCAACGACCCACGTCGTTTGCATCCACCGGCGTGCCGAGCAGGCTGTACCCGCAGTCGAAGCACAGGCGTTTGGGGACGATCTCCGGCTCGATCTTCTTCACGCGGTAGCTGTAGACGCCCCCCCAGATGAGCATGCCGCCGAACCAGAACGTGATCCACGGCTGATCGCCCGGCAGGAACTCGAAGATCTCCCAGTCGAGGAGCACATCGAGACCAAAGACGACCCCGAGGGCGATCCACAGCCAGCCCATCAGCGAGGCTTCGAAACCCATGCCCCGGCGTTCCTTGATCCGCTCGGCCGCGGCGTTCACGGCCTTATCGAAGTGGTCGGCATCGAGATAGCCCTGGAAGTCGGAGCCGCGGTTCTCCGCCGGCCGGCGGTACTCGCCCGTGTTGAATGCCCGCATGCACCCGGGACACACGCCGTCCCCCGCTTCGTCCGTCTCGACCGCAGCCAGCTTCACGCCGCACTGCAGACAAAGCCGGTCCTTCAGAATCCGTTCGTGGTGCGTGCGTGTGCGGACGTGATGGAAGATCGCCCCGCCGACGATCACCAGCCAGAATACGCGTCGAAGATCGACGCCGGGAACGACTGCGTACAGCTCCCAGTCGAACGCCCAATCGCACACGTAAAAGAAGATCTGAACGACGATGAAGAGCCACCACAGCAGCAGCACGCCGCCACGGTGACGACCTCGCGTGCGGATCGAGGCCACCGCCGCGTCGAACGCGGTGTTGAACTCGTCGTCGTTGCGGTAGTACAGCCGCTCGCTCATCGCGGGGATTCTATGATGCAATCGCCGCGGTCTCCCTGGGCTCCTCGGGTGCGGCGGTCGGAGAGACTGACTCACCATGCCCCGAGCGCCCCGCACGACCGATGATCGCGACAGGCCGTGCGCCGTGGGCGGGTTGTCGCGACGACAGCTCGGGCTGCGGGCGCTCGGCCTCTCGGCTTTCTACGATCGACACACCCGCGGCGAAGTCGCGGCGACGCAGACGCTCGAGGTGGCGGTCGCGATCGCCGGCGGCGTCGTGGGGCTCTTTCTCTGGAAGATTCTCGAACCGGCCGTGGGGCTGGGATGGATCGGCGTCATCGCCGGCTACGTCCTCGTCGCGCCGGCCGTCGCCACGCTGGCGTGGCTGGTCGCCCTCGGTCCCATCCGCCGCCGCCGCTTCCGGCGCATCACGGACGTCTACCTGGCCGCCGGCCGGTGCCCTTCGTGCACATACGAGCTGGCGGGTCTTACGCCGGAGAACGACGCCTGCCTCGTTTGTCCGGAGTGCGGCGCGGCGTGGCGAAGCGAGCGGATCAGCCCGGACGCCGGTGAGCCCCCGGCGGTGGCCGGTCATTGATCGACGGTTGACGCGAGATCCCGCAGGGCGGCCGAAACGCCCGCGCGATCGTCGCAGCGGCAAAAACACAAGCACCCCCGCCTCGAACGAGACGGGGGTGCTCGGATATATCAAAGGAACAGTTGGGTAGGCCATTCGCGACACGTCGCCGTGCCGCTCTCCGCTGATCCGAAGATCGTGCGGACGAGACTGTGCTGACTACTCGGCGGAGATCGCTCTCCGACCACCGGGGGTATCGACCACGGGATGATTCCCGCGCCGGTCTGCCGAGGCAGACTTCCGGTAGGTACGACCGAGTCTAAGGAAATCCCTTAGAAAGGAGGTGATCCAGCCGCAGGTTCCCCTACGGCTACCTTGTTACGACTTAGTCCCAGTCACCAGCCTCACCGTGGGCACCACTGAATCGTGGCGACTTCGGGCGCTGCCAGCTTCCATGA
>JABDLI010000257.1 GCA_013003065.1 Phycisphaerales bacterium
GACACGGACACGGACGCGGACCCGGACCCGGACCCGGACCCGGACCCGGACACGGACACGGACGCGGACACGGACACGGACGCGGACACGGACACGGACGCGGACACGGACACGGACGCCGATTCAGGCGAACCGCCGCTCCGTCCGACACGATCTAGTCCGCCGCCACCGTCACCAACACGGCCTCGTGGTCGGTCACGAGATCGATATTGGTCCGCATCCGGAACACCGACGCCGTCGGGTGCCGCTGGGCGTAGAAGAAAACGAGGTTGTACGTGTGCCCGTCGGTGAGACCCAGCCGGTCGATTTCGACGAACTGCTTCGCACCGGAATAGACGCCGCCGAGATCCAGCGTCTGCCTGCCGTCGACGTAGACCCACACGCCATCGCCGCCTTCGAACTCGAGGAACTGCCCGGTGCACGCGTGGTAATCGAACTCGGCCTCGATCTCGTAGGTGAAGAACGTGTTGTGGGTGCCGCCATCGTTTCCGAGCAGTTGATCGTCGACGGGAAAGAACGCGTCGTCGAGGTATTCGTAGACACCCGCTCCGTCGTCGACGAGCGTGATCGCGTGGTGCTTGGAGATGTTGGTACCCAGGATGTCCTTGAACCACTCGGCGAACGAGGCGGCTGAGCTGATGCCGCCGTCGCCATCGGGACCCGCACCAACCGGCGCGTCGGCGATCGTCACGCACGGTGGAAGTGGATCGCCACCACCTCCGCCGCCGCCGCCACCGCCACCGCCTCCGCCACCGATGGCGGCGTCGGCGTGGAGACCGTCTCCTTGAGAGTCCAGCACGTCCACCACGAACGCGCCGTAAAGGGATGACCCGGTCTTGAGCGTCAGCTTGGAACTCGGCGCGATGACGGTTCCCGCGAAGACGCCATTGGTCTCCAGCGTGACGTCGGCCGTCGTGAGCACGTGGATCGTCGTTCGCGTCGGACTCATCCACACAGAGTCCGTCTTGATCGACGTCGAATCCTTTACGTAGATGTCGAGCGTCGATCCCTCGGGCACCTCGATCACGGCCCTGGTCTCGGTCGTCAGCTTGCCTTCGACGAGGATCGTGATGTTTCCCGAGAACGTGACCACTGCATCGTTGCTGATCCGCAGGTCATCGATGTGCATGCTGTCCGTGACGGTGATCGGATCATCCTTGTACCACACGCTCGTCGCCAGATAGGGCCCGACCTCAGCGGCGGTCGGCTCCTCAACCGTGGGGATGGTCAAGGGTTCCGACAGTGATCCCTCGGTGCCCGTGATCGAGCCGGCGTTGTTGATGACCTGGTTCGGATCCGCCCCGGGCCCCACGAAGACGTCCCCATTCAACGTACAGCCGTTCAGCTTGAAGTGACCACTGGCGGTCGCGTTCGTCGAGACCACGATGTCACCGGTATTGCCGGGACCGTACGGACCGAGCCGCGAGTCGTAGCCGTCGAGGTCACAATTCTGGATGTCGCTCTGCGAGATGATCTGGAATCCGGTCACGCCCGCGCCGGCTGGTTCATCCATCAACTGCGGAGCAATGCCGCGGCCCGCCTTGTCCAACGCGGGAGCCGAAACGAGGAAGCCGCCGGACGCAAACACCGGCCGACCGTCCGGCCCGAGCAGCGTCTCCGTGTTCCGGACGTAGTGGCCGTATCCGGCGTTGGGAACGACATCGAAGTCCGCATGTGTCTTCGGAAAGTCACGGACGACCCCGTGCAGCTCCAGCCCATCGGGGGCCGCCGCCACCACCCCCGAAACGGAGAGATGGTCCGGCAGCAGCGTGCTGGTCAGGCACGCAGCGATCAAGACGAGATAGGTGGCGAGCGTCGCAGGGCGCACAGACGGATTCTCCGCATCGACGGTTCGTCTCGAGCGTACGAAACCGGTCGCGGCGGCCCCAATCAGGGGCCCTTGATGTGAAGATCGGCCGTTCCGTTGTCTGGCGTGGACAAGGCGGGCAGCGCAGGCATCCCAGCCCGACGTTTTGGTCTGGATGCACGGGGAACGAGGCCCGATAAGCACCGGGCCGCGTTCCGCGTGTCACCGCGGGGTCGGTGACACGCGGAGCGTCGCAGGCGTGGTCCGCCGCGTCGTCAGGATCCGGACTTGACGCCTCCCGCCACCGGCTCCGGACACTCGACGTCGTCGCAATCCGTCTCGTCGCCCTGATAGATGCCTCCGGCCGCTTCGCACTGCTCGAGCGTCGCATCCTCGCACCGCCCATCGTCGAAGCAGCAGGCACCGGTCGTGCACGCACCCCATTCGGCGAGGAGGTACGTCAGGTCGAAGAACCCGATCATGCCGTCGCCGTCGATGTCGCCGAGGCACGCGCCGTCACACTCGCCCCAGCTTCCGAGCATGAAGACGAGGTCGAAGAACCCGACGTCGCCATCGAGGTTCAGGTCGGCGGGGCATCCAGGCTGGGCGCAGAACACGTTGCCGCACGCCACGTCCGTGCCCTGGAAGACACCGCCCTGCTCTTCACAGGCCGTTTCGGTGAGGTCGGCGCACGAGCCGTCGTCGAAACAGCAGGCACCCGGCTCCGGGCACTCGGTCATATCGCACGTGGACCCGTCGCCGCGGTACAGACCCGCGCAGTCGTCCTGGGTCGTGTCCTCGCACGTCCCGTCGTCGAGACAGCAGGCGCCGGTCGGCTGCGGACATTCGATCGTGCCGCAGTCGGTGTCGTCACCCTGGTAGGAGCCGTCGCAGTCAGCGCCACCAACTTCAGCGCCCTGCACGCAGGAACCGTCGGGAAGGCAACACGCACCGGGCTGCGGACAGGATCCGCAGGTGGTGTCGTCACCCTGATACATGCCGCCAGCGCCGGTGCAGTCCTCGGCGGTGAGCGTGGCACAGGAACCGTCGATGAAGCAGCAGGCACCGGACGGCTGCGGGCAGACGGCGGTATCGCACGAGGTGTCGTCACCCTGGTACGCACCAACGCAGTCGGCGCCGCCGACCTCCGCGGCCTGGACGCAGGAACCGTCGGGCAGACAGCACGCACCCGGTTGCGGGCAGATGCCGCCGCACGCGGTATCGTCACCCTGGTACGCGCCGCCGGCGTCGCGGCACTCGTCTGCGGTCACCTCCGTGCAGGAGCCGTCGGCGAAGCAGCACGCGCCGTTCGGGAGTGCACAGTCGACCGTGTCGCAGCCGGTCCCGTCGCCCTGGTATAAGCCGCCCGCGGCGTCGCAGTCGTCCTGGGACAGCGGCGAATCGCACGAGCCGTCGGTGAAGCAGCAGGCACCGGTCGGCTGCGGGCACTTCGTCGTGTCGCACGAGGTGCCGTCACCCTGGTAGACGCCGGCGCAGTCGCCGCCGCCGACCACCGTCGACGGCACGCACGAGCC
>JABDLI010000288.1 GCA_013003065.1 Phycisphaerales bacterium
CGGCCGGGGCGACCGGCTCGGTCGGGGCGACCGGGGTCACCTCGCGTGGTTCGGCGGCCGGCGCGGAGACCGGTGGCTCGACGGGAACGTCGACGGCCGGCGGCGGCGCGACCGGTTCGGCGACCGCCGGTTCGCTCACCGGCGGCGCCTCGACCTCGACCGGGGCCGACGCGGAGGTCTTCGTCGACGTGGCCGTTTTCTTCTTGGCCGGCGTCTTCTTGACCTTCTTCTTGGCCTTGGCCCGTGCCTTGGTCACATCCACCGGCGCGGCGGTCTCCACCGCGGTGGCGACGGCCGACGCGGAGTCGCTGAACCATTCCTTGATGGTCACGGCGAGACCGAGCGACACCGCCGACATGTGGTTGGTAATGCCGGGAATGTCTTCAGCCTTGCACTTGGCGACCACGTCCTTGGACGAGACGCCAAGCTCCTTGGCCAGTTGGAAGACACGCGTTGTGGATCCCTTTTTCGCCACAATCAACTCCGTCACGCCGTTGCCGGCTTCTCGGCGGCATCATCCGCCGTCGCACTGGGGGGTTCTGTTTCGCTTGCGCTCGACTCGTCGGGTGCCGGCGTCTCGGCCGACGCTTCGTCCCCGGTCGGGGCCTCGACGGGCGTGGTCTCGGGGGAAGCCGGCGTCGCTTCGGTGGAAGCCGGCATCGCCTCGGTCGAAGCCGGCGTCGTCTCGGGCGTCGCATCGGACGGACCCGGATCGCCGAGGATGGACGCCGCGCGATCCTCCGCCGCCGCATCGGTGGCGGGGGCGGCTGATCCCGCGCCGAGGAGGGCCGCTCCCGCCGCCTCTTCTTCGGCGCGGCGTCGTTCGGCTTCCTCCTTCTCCTTCTGCTGCTGCTCGGCGACGATCTTCGCCTGATCGGCGCAGACGGTGATCACCTGCTCCGCGAGCTCGGGAGACATCTCCAGCTCTTCCTGCAGGACGCCGGGGCCGACCTCCTCGACGTCGAAGACGCTGATCATGCCGAGCGCGCCCATGCGGTCGAGCATCGCGTCGGTGATGCCCTCGATCGGACGCACCGTCTGCTCGAGCGTCTCCAGGCTCTTGCCGAACTCGGCCGGCGTGAGAATGTCGAGGTCCCAACCGGTCAGACGGGCGGCGAGCCGCACGTTCTGACCGCGGCGGCCGATGGCGAGGGAGAGCTGATCCTCCCGCACGATGACGGTGCCGCGGCCCAGCTCGAAGCAGAGGCTGACTTCTTCGACCTCCGCCGGCTTGAGCGCGTTTGCGATGAGGATCTGGCTCGACTCGTTCCACCGGACGATGTCGATCTTCTCGCCGCCCAGCTCGTCGACGATGTTGCGGATGCGGCTGCCCCGCACGCCGACGCACGCGCCGACGGCGTCGACCTTGGAGTCGATCGACGAGACGGCGATCTTCGTACGGAAGCCCGCCTCCCGCGCCATCGCCTTGATCTCGATGACCCGCTCGGCCACCTCGGGCACCTCGGCCTCGAAGAGCTTGCGAATGAAGTCGGGATGCGAGCGCGACAGGACGATCTTGACCTGGCTGCCGCCGTCACGCACGTCGAGGATGAGGCACCGCACGCGATCGCCGGGGTGAAACTGCTCTCCCGGAATCTGCTCGGAGCGGGGCATGAACCCTTCGGCGCGATCGACCTGGACGATCAACGCGCCGCCCTCGTAGCGATGCGCGGTCCCGGTGACGATGTCGCCCTGCCGCTTGGAGAATTCCTCGAGCAGGCTGCTCCGCTCGTCTTCGCGGAAGCGTTGGATCATCACCTGCTTCGCGGTCTGCGCGGGAATCCGGCCGAGGCTCTCGAGGGGAATCACCTCGCGGGTCCCCTCGCCGCCGACTTCCTCCGGCTCGTGGTTCCGCCAGATCGTGATCTCGCCGCTCATCGGGTCCATGCGGCAGCCGAACTCGTCGGCGTCGAGCGAGTTGAAGTGCTTCTTGGCCGCCGAGATCATCGCCTGCTCGAGGTCGTTGATCAGCAGCTCACGCTCGATGTTCCGATCGCGAGCGATCGAGTCGAGGATGCGGAGGGTTTCGGGATTCATGTCGTCTTCCAGGTTGCCGGGTTGTCGAGGCGGGATGCGGGGAACGAAACAAAAAAGAAGATCACGAGCCGGCCTTGGAGACCGCCCGTGACCCACGGCGTCGCCGGCAGGGGTAACTTCCCCTCGCCAGCCGTCGACCTGTCCCGGGGGATCAGGTCACGGCCATCCCCTTCCCGCGGGTCCGCCGGCCGGGAGCCGGCATCGTCGCCGTCGGGTGATGGCCCGCCGTCGACCCGAAGGTCGAAGACGACACACCGTGGCCGCGCTGAGCGCTGGATCCGCGTGCAAGATGCAAGGGATCAAACGTCATTGCGGTCGTGCAAATCGGGCGAGCGTGTCCAAGGCACACGTCCTCTCTTTTCACGATCCACCGCGGACCGTGAATCACATACGGTATCCCCGGCCGCCGCGGGCTGTCAATACGGGCACGCCCCTCCGGAACCCCCCGCGGCCCCTCCGTGATCGCCGAATCGGCCTCAATCTCCCTCGATCCGGTCGGTCACCGTCACGGGGCGATCGATCCGCAAGGCGCGGCGACCGCGAAGCTGGCCGATCTGGGCGAAGAACTTGGGGATCCCGCCGGCCGTGAGGATGATCGGGTCGCTGGCCCGTTTCTCGGTGGTGATGATGTCCCCCACCTCCAGGCCCCGCAGGTCGGCAACGGTGATCGTCGTCTCGCCCAGAATGCCCTCGACCTCCAGCTGAGCGTCGGAAAGGCGGTCGGCGATGAGCCCGCCCCAGTGGGCGTCCTCGCGGAGCTTGCCGGCCAGGAACCAGCTCTGGGTGCTCAGATCGTCGATGAGCGACTCGATGGCGTTGAACGGGATGCACAGGCTCATCGTGCCCGCCCGGCTCGTCATCTTCACCTCGAACCCCACGACCACCACGACCTCGTTGGGCGGCACGATCTGCATGATCTGCGGGTTGGACTCCATGTCGCCGAGACGGAAGTCGATCTTCTTGATCCCTTCCCACGCCTCGGAGAGCGCGGTCATGGCCCGCTCCAGGATCGTCTCGATGAGACGCGTCTCGATGAGCGTCATGGGGCGTTGGGGAATGAACAAATCCTGATTCGATCCGCCGAGAAGGCGATCGATGATCGGGTAGATGATCAGCGGCGAGATCTCGAAGCACAGCTGCCCGTCGAGCGCGTCCGCGTGCACGAGGTTGAAGCTCGTGGGGTTGGGAAGCCCGGCGATGAACTCGGAATAGGTCATCTGCTCGGCGTGGGCGACCCGCACCTCGACGATCGTGCGGAGGAATCCCGACAGCGAGACGCCGAAGTTCCGGGCGAACGTGTCGTGCAGCGTCCGGAGCGATCGCATCTGATCCTTGCTGATCCGCTCGGGGCGTTTGAAGTCGTACTCCTTGATCTCCACCTGCTCGAGGTCGCGGCGGCGGCGGGTGAAGATCTGAGCGGCCCCGATGCCGTCGTCGATGTCCCCGTGGGAGACGGCGCTCAGCAGTGCGTCGATCTCTTTCTGGTCGAGGACGTCGGTCATGGCGTCGGTTCCGGCCGGCGGGAGGGTCCCGCGGTGCAACGATACCCGGATTCGGGGGTACTCCCCCGCCGGAGGCAAGGAGACGGCCGTGATGGACGTTGCCCTCATCGGGCGGCGGCGGATACCCTCCACGCGTCGCCGGAGGCGGGTTTTCACCGTCTCGAACTGAATGCCTATCGGACCGACGGGCAGCCCGGCTTGAGGCCCACGACGGTCCCGAACGACCTTTCATCCCGACCCTTGGATCCCGCCCGCGATGAACCCGATCCTCTGCCTGCTCCCCCTCGTCCTCGGCCTCGGCCCCGGCGATCAGGACATCCCGGGCCTGCTCCCTCCCTTCGGCGATCCTCCGGCGGCGGCATCGACGGAGTTCTTCGACTCCCGCGACCGCGTTCGGGTCAAGGTCGTGGCGAGCGACGAGACCCTCGTTCCCGGCGCCGACGCCGTGCTGGCCGTCGTCTTCGAGCAGGACACCGGCTGGCACATCTACGCCGGCGATCAGGAGATTCCGCCCGAGTACTACCCCACGGTCGTGCGGACGGAGAGCCCGGCCGGATCGCCCGTGACCGTGCACGACGCGTGGGTGCAGTGGCCCGAGTTCGACGAGATCGATTTCTTCGGCGACATCCTCCCCATCTACGAGGGGACGGCGATCGTCTACCTGCCGGTGACGGTCGCGGCGGATGCCGCCCCCGGCACGTACACGGTGCGGGTGCGGGCGGGCTTCCAGGTCTGCGACGACATGACGTGCCTCCAGCCGACGCCGTATCCGCCGCGGACCCCCGGCGGTGAACCATCCGCGGAGTGGCTCGCCTACGGCGAGGACGTCGAGTTCGTCGTCACGGCCACGCCGGTCGCGTCAACGCCCGATCCGGCCACGTTCGGCGGTTTCGACACCAGCGTGTTCGCGCAGATCCACGAGGGGCAGAAGCCACCGCTCGTCGTGGACTTCGACCTCTTCGGGCTCACGTTCTCGATCGACGCCGCCGGCGCCGGCGGGTTTCTCCTGCTCCTTCTGGCCGCCGCCGTCGGCGGGTTCCTCCTGAACCTGACGCCGTGCGTGCTGCCGATCATCCCGATCAAGATCATGGGGCTCAGCGCGAGCGCGGGGAATCGCGCCCGCATGCTGTTCCTGGGGACGGCGATGTCGATCGGCGTCGTGGCGTTCTGGATCGCCCTCGGCATCGGCATTGCGGCGCTCGCCGGATTCACCGCGACGAACCAGCTCTTCCAGTACCCGATGTTCACGATCGGAGTGGGCGTGATCATCGCGCTCATGGCGGTCGGCATGTGCGGGCTGTTTGCAGTGCGGCTGCCGAACTTCGTCTACGCGATCAACCCCGGCCACGACTCGGCGGCGGGCTCCGTGGGCTTCGGCGTCATGACCGCGGTGCTGTCGACGCCGTGCACCGCGCCGTTCATGGGCGCCGCGGCGGCCGCCGCGGCCGTGATGACGCCCACGCGGACCCTGCTCGTCTTTGCCGCCATCGGTCTCGGCATGGCGTTGCCCTACCAGATCCTCTCGATGGCGCCGCGGCTCGTCGATCGCATGCCCCGCACGGGGCCGGCGAGCGAGCTCATCAAGCAGGTCATGGGCCTGCTCATGCTTGCCGCCGCCGCGTTCTTCGTCGGCACGGGTATCAGCGGCCTGCTGACCAGGCCGCCGGCGCCACCGAGCCTCCTGCACTGGTGGGTCGTCGCCGCCTTCGGCGTCGCCGCCGGGGGCTGGCTGGCGTGGCGCACGCTGCGGATCACCCGCCGGCCGGGGCCGCGGCTCGTCTTCGGGACCGTGGGCGTGGCCATCCTCGCCATCTCGGCCTTCATCGGCCTGCGTCTCACCGACCGCGGACCGATCGACTGGACGTACTACACCCCGGAGCGGTTCGCCTCGGCCCAGTCCGAGGGCAAGGTCATCCTCATGGACTTCACCGCCGAGTGGTGTCTCAACTGCAAGGCGCTCGAGAAGACCGTGCTCTACGACGATCGGGTCGTGACGCTCGTCGCGGAGGAGGCGGTCCTGCCGATCAAGGTCGACCTGACCGGCAACAACCCCGACGGGAACGCCATGCTCAAGGCGGTCGAGCGTCTGACCATTCCGCTCCTGGTCGTCTTCGATGCGAAGGGCGACGAGGTGTTCAAGGGCGACTTCTACACCGTCGAGCAGGTCGTCACCGCGCTCAACGCGGCGCAGTCCCCGCCGCTCGCCCAACGCGGCCCCTGATCGACGTGGATCACCCCGCGTCTGCGACACGCGATTCCAGGCGACTTCGCTCGCCGGCGGAGAGCTGCTTGAGCGGATCGAACGCGGAGTCGTCGTCGATCTCGAGCGCCCGCCGGTAGACGGCGGCCGCGTCCGCGTGACGCTCTGCGTCCCAGAGCAGGTCACCGAGACGGCGGTGGGCCGAAAGCCCCTGCGGATCGGCGGCAACGAGCTCTTCGGCGAGGGTGATCGCCTCGTCGAGGTGGCGGGTCTCGCCGGTCACCGCGGCCAGCTCGCGCAGGACGCTCACGGCCATCGTCGCCGCGGCGCCGCGGGGCGCGATCTGCATCTCCGCCCGCAGCTCGGCGAGCGCTTCGCGAAGGTACGCCGCCGGCGACTCGGCCCGCACCGCCAGCACCTGCTCCGCCGCCCACCGGCGGGGACCGACGGCGGTGGGCATGGC
>JABDLI010000307.1 GCA_013003065.1 Phycisphaerales bacterium
CGCCCGACCCAACTTCACCAAGGCGGCACGACGCCGCCGGCCCCCCGCGCGATCCCTGCACCGCCGGATGGCGGTGCGAAAACTAGAAATGTGAACCGCCGATCAATGTCCAGGAATCCAGGCGGCAGGACGCCGCCGGTGTCTTGGGGCGTCCGGCCGGAAGAGGCGAGCCGCAGGACGCGGCGTGAACAACGCGGGACCCCGCGCCCGGCAAGCACGTTCCCCCCCCAAGGGCAGGATGCCCGTCATTTCCGCCACGTCCGGCCCGAAGAAGGCGAGCCGCAGGACGCGGCGTCTCGCGCGCGGGGGTCTTCATCGCGACATGCACGGGCAGGAGGCCCCGGGGGGGCATCCCGTGACCGCGACCGTGCCCACGCGCGATCGCGCGAGCGCCCGACCCAACTTCACCATGGCGGCACGACGCCGCCGGTGTATTGGGGCGCGATGGATATTGGTCGTGTGTTTCTGGCGGATTCGGCCCATGCGTGATCGACGCGGTTGCCCGGCATCCTGCCCGTGCAGGTCGCGATGGGGACCGCCGCGCGCGAGACGCCGCGTCCTTGCGGCTCGCTCTCTTCGGTTCGGACGTAGGTGAAGACCGGGCGTCGTGCCCTTGAGCGGTGAACGTGCTTACCGGACGCGGGACCCCCGCGCGATGACGCCGCGTCCTGCGGCTCGACCTCAGTAGCCGGACGCCCCAATACACCGCCGGCGTCCTGCCGGCTGGGTTCCTGGACATGTATCCGCGGTTCACATTTCTATCTTTCGCACCGCCATCCGGCGGTGCAGGGCTGCGCAGATGACCGGCGGCATCCTGCCGCCTCGCGTGGGAAGATTTGGACGTTTGCGCGGTGCGCGGTGTTGCGACCGCGTCCTTGTCCGCGATTCCCTACTGATCGTGCCCCAACCCCGCCGGCAACGCGTGCCCCGCGTCACGCAGCGTCTTCTCCTGCCGAGCAAGCTCCATATCCGCCTCGACCATCATCCGCGCCAGCTCTTCCACCGACGTCTGCGGCGTCCAGCCGAGCTTGTTCTTCGCCTTGCTGGCGTCGCCGAGGAGCTGCTCGACCTCGGTCGGGCGGAAGTACCGCGGGTCGATCTCGACGAAGTCCCGGTAATCGAGATCCACCGCACCGAAGGCCAGCTCGCAGAAGTCTCGCACCGCGATCATCTTGCCGGTGGCGATGACGTAGTCGTCCGGCGTGTCCTGCTGGAGCATCAGCCACATGGCCTCGACGAAGTCGCCCGCATAGCCCCAGTCCCGCTGCGCGTCGAGGTTGCCGAGGTAGAGCTTCTTCTGGAGCCCCAGCTTGATCCGCCCCACCGAACGCGTGATCTTGCGGGTGACGAACGTCTCGCCGCGACGCGGTGACTCGTGGTTGAACAGGATGCCGCAGCTCGCGTGCAGGTCGTACGCCTCGCGGTAGTTGACCGTGATCCAGTGGGCGAACACCTTCGCGCAGCCGTAGGGCGACCGCGGGTAGAAGGGCGTCGTTTCCTTCTGCGGCACCTCCCGCACCTCGCCGAACATCTCCGAACTGCTCGCCTGGTAGTAGCGGATCTGGTACCCGGTGTCGTTCTGATAATCACGCACTTCTTCGAGCAGCCGGAGCGCACCGAGGGCGTCGGCGTCGCACGTGTAGATCGGCATGTCGAAGCTGACCCGCACGTGGCTCTGCGCCCCGAGGTTGTAGACCTCGGTCGGCTTCACCTTCCGGAGGATCGCGTTCATGTTGTTCGCGTCGGTGAGGTCGCCGTAGTGCAGGAACAGCCGCGCCCCGGATTCGTGCGGATCCTGGTAGATCGGGTCCAGGCGGGCGGTGTTGAAGCTCGACGCCCGGCGGATGATCCCGTGGACCTCGTAGCCCTTGGCGAGCAGGAACTCGGCCAGGTAGCTGCCGTCCTGGCCGGTGATGCCGGTGATGAGTGCGCGACGTCCGGTGGTGCTCATGGCGGGTCTCGAGGGGTCTGGAGCGAAGGGAGCGGGGCGAAAGCGGCCCGTCGGAAGAATCGGCCACCGCCGGCCGCAGTTGAAGAACGGTTGAGGAGCAGTTGAACGATCCCGACCCCGCCGGGGTTCGTACGAACCCACCGGCCGAACCGGGATCAGCAGCTTATCGGCCCGCGGCGGGGGAGGGTTCGCCGGTCGGAGGCGAAGCCACGCCAGGGGCGGATCTGGTCGATAGAGGCCGGCACGCCCACAAACCTTTCCCTATGTTGGCCGATCGACCGCGAGGAGCCCCGTCCGCCATGCCCACCGATCTGAGCCGAAAACGCGTCGTGGTGACGGGCGGCGCCGGCTTCCTGGGCCGCGTGGTGTGCGAGAAGCTGCAGGCGAGAGGCTGTAAGGCCGTGCTGGTGCCCCGCCGCCGCGACTTCGACCTCACCAGGGCCGAGGGCGTCGAGCGGATGTACGAGCAGATGCGGCCCGAGGTGGTCCTGCATCTGGCGGCCGAGGTGGGCGGCATCGGCGCCAACCAGGCCAACCCGGGGCGGTACTTCTTCGCCAACATGGCGATGGCCCTCCACCTCATCGAGGCGGCTCGCGAGCGTGATCTGGAGAAGTTCGTCCAGGTCGGCACGATCTGCGCGTACCCGAAGCACACGCCGGTGCCCTTCCGCGAGGACGATCTGTGGATCGGCTACCCCGAGGAGACGAACGCCCCGTACGGCGTCGCCAAGAAGGCCGCGATGGTCATGCTCGAGGGATACCGCCAGCAGTATGGGCTGGCCGGAGCGTACGTGCTACCGGTGAACCTGTACGGCCCCCACGACAACTTCGACCTCGAGTCGTCGCACGTCATTCCCGCCCTCATTCGCAAGTGCGTGAACGCGCAGCAGAGCGGCGACGATCACATCGTCTGCTGGGGAACGGGGGCGGTGAGCCGCGAGTTCCTCTACGTGGACGACGCCGCCGAAGGCATCCTTCGGGCGGCCGAGGTGATGGATGAGCCGACGCCGATCAACCTCGGCACCGGCAGCGAAATCACGATCCGCGATCTCGTCACGCTGATCGCGCAGCTCACCGGTTTCAAGGGCGAGATCCGCTGGGACTCGTCGCGTCCGGACGGCCAGCCGCGGCGGTGTCTGGACACGACGCGGGCGAAGGAGCGGCTCGGCTGGCAGGCCGAGGTCGGGTTCGAGGAAGGTCTGCGCCGGACGATCGAGTGGTGGCGGGCCAACGCGGCGGTGAACGCGTAGCATGACGGCCTCTCAGGGAGCATCGATCAAGACGTGAAGTACTGCATCACCGGTGGCTCGGGCTTCATCGGCTCGTACTTCTGCGACGCGCTCGCCGAAGCCGGACACCACCTGACCATCCTGGACCTCGTCGAGCCTCCGGCCACGACACCACACGATCGTTACGTTCGTGGCGACATTCGCGATGCGGACGCCTGCCGCGCCGCGCTCGCCGGTTGCGATCGGCTGCTCCACCTCGCCGCCGCGCACCATGACTTCGGCATCGCCCACGACACGTACTTCTCTGTCAACGAGGGCGCGGCGGAGACGCTCGCCGACATCCTCGACGAGACCGGCGTTCGGCAGATGTGCTTCTACTCGACGGTCGCGCTCTACGGCGATGCGCCGCGGCCGCACGAAGAGACGACCACCCCGCAGCCCAACTCGCCGTACGGCGCGTCGAAGCTGGCGGGCGAAGAGGTGTTCCGCCGTTGGACCGAACGCGGCGACGGTCGGAGATGCCTGGTCATCCGGCCCACCGTCACCTTCGGACCGCGGAACTTCGCGAACATGTACTCGCTGATCCGGCAGATCTACAACCGCAAGTTCGTATTCGTCGGACCGGCCACGAACATCAAGAGCCTCTCGTACATCGAGAACATCGTGGACGCGACGCTGTACCTGCTCGACCGCCCCGAGCTTCCCGCCTTCGACGTCTACAACTACGTCGAGAAGCCCGACCTGACGAGCCGCGCCATCTCCGAGACGATCTTCCAGGCCCTGGGACGCACGCCGCCCCGCATCGGCATCCCCATGTGGGCCGCCCGGCTCGCAGCGTTGCCGTTCGACGCGGTGATCGCGGTCACGGGCAAGAACATCCCGATCTCGACGGCGCGGGTCAAGAAGCTCTTTACCGTGCAAACGAAGTTCGAGTCCGACAAGGTGCGTGCCGCCGGCTTCGAGCCGCGGATCGCGCTGCGGGAGGGCATCGAGCGGATGGTGCAGTGGTACGAGCGGGAAGGCAAGGACCAGCGTGCGGACTGGCACATCCCCCCGGAAGAGCCGGTGCGGTTCGACGCGGAAGCGTAAGCGCGATGCCGCCGCCCGCGGTCATGTCGATCGACGTCGAAGACTGGTTCCAGGTCGAGAATCTCCGGTCCGCCATCGCCCGCGACACCTGGGACGACCGCGAGCTGCGGGTCGAACGCAACACCGATCGCATGCTGGAGCTGATGGACGCCCACGGCGTCACCGCCACGTGCTTCGTCCTGGGGTGGGTGGCGGAGAAGGTGCCGGGCCTGGTGCGTCGCATCGCCGATGCCGGCCACGAGATCGCCTCGCACGGATACGGTCACGATCTCATCTACACGCTCAGCGAGGCCGACTTCCGCGCCGACATCGTGCGGTCGAAGAAGTTCCTCGAGGATCTCACCGGGCGGGCGGTGCACGGCTACCGCGCCCCGAGCTTCTCGATCACCGACTGGTCGATCCCGATCCTCGCGGAGGAAGGGTTCACGTACGACTCGTCGGCGTTTCCCACCGTCGCCCACGACCGGTACGGTCGCCTCAGCGGCATGGAGGCCGGCGCGCCGGTCGTCGAGCTGCGTCCCGGCTTCACCGAAGTGTGCGTCTCGTGCCTGAACCTGGGTCGCCGCGGCATTCCCTGGGGGGGCGGCGGGTACTTTCGCCTGCTGCCCTACCCCGTGTTCCGCCGCGGCGTGAAGCGGATCCTCGCCGCCGGCCAGCCGTACGTCTTCTACATCCACCCGTGGGAGATCGACCCGGGCCAGCCCCGCGTCGAAGGCCTCAGACGCTCGCACCGCTTCCGCCACTACGTGAACCTGGAACGCGCCGACGCCCGCTTCGCGTCGCTCCTGCGTGACTTCGAGTGGACGACGATGGAAACGCTGCTCGCCAGCGACCCCGCCTCCGCCTCGGCCCGCGTGTAGTCCATCGCAGCTCCGGACCGACCGACGCGCCGCTCAGGGGTCGGTGACGCCGCGCGAGTCACCCGCAGGGTCCCCACGCGCTCAGGACGGTGAGCAGGTCGGCGAACCCGACGTCGCCGGAGTCGTCGATGTCCTGCGGACACTCGCCGCCACAGGGCCCCCACGCCGCAAGGACACTCAGCAGATCGGCGAACCCGACGTCGCCAGAGCCGTCGAGGTCGGCGGGGCAGGGGGTGATCGGGCCGGAGAGATCGATGATCCGCAGGTTGGAGAACGCCACATCGAACGGGGCAGGGTCCGGGTCGAACGATTGTCCGGGGATTCCCTGGCTGCTGGCGAAGAGCTGGACGAACACCGCGGTGTCGTCGACCGCTTCCTCGGCCAGGTCGATCCACCCGGCGCCTTCGTCGTACGAGCACGTGATGGACGAGCCCAGCCTCGTGATGCGGAAGACGCCGTTGTCGGCGGTGGTCGGCGCCGGCGTCGTGCCGAGCGAGGTGAAGCACGGATCGGGGGGCGTCCCGAGCCAGGTCATCGGCTCGAACCACGCCCAGTACTCACCCGGTGTGCCGAAGCAGCTCGTGGCGGACCATGCGTCGACGCGTCCAATCGCGGCAAGCGTGTTCGATTCGCTGTCGTTGTTGGCGCGGCAAACTGCGAGCTGGACCGCACGGTCGGTGCCGATGGAGGGCTCCGGCCAGGCTCCCAGACGCCAGTTCACGGTGATCTCGAAATCGCCGCACAGCATGAGCTGTTCCCGTTCTGAGCGGATACCGGCCACGCTGCAGCCCTCCAGGGCGGAGAGAATCAGCTCGCCGGCGCCGGACGCGGCGGTGCCGCAGCCGATCGGCACCCACGCGCTGCCGAGCGGACCGTCGAAGTCGACGACGAGATCACCGCTCAGACAGTCGTTGATTTGATAGACCCGCGTCGCGCCGACGTAGCCGACGTCGTCGTAGCGGTCCTCCGGAGCGCCGATAATCGCCCGGGTCGCGGCGAGGGCGACCGAGCCCCGCCATCCGGCCACGATGTCCCGCCCCACATCTCGGAAGATCTTCGTGACGTACACCCATGGGGCCTCGCCGACGTCCACGTCACCCCGCCGGTAGAGCGACGCCGAGGCCGCCGGGAGCAGATTGTCCGGGTGCGGCTGGCCCTGCGATCGGACGAGCACGCGATCGCCGAGCACGGCGACGTCGGATCCGAGGCCGCAGAACGACCCGCACGAGGCCGGATCCGGCACGAGCTTCTGCACGAGGGACCAGGCCGCGCCGTCCCACTCGTAGACGTACGCCGCGCCGGATTCGAAGTCGACCTCGTTGTCGATCTTGTTCCCGACGACGAGCACGTCCCCGTCGATCGCGACGCCGTCGTTGCCGAACCACTCGGCGATGAATGGATCGGGATTCTCGAGCAGTGCCTGATGGGTCCACCTGTCATCTTCGTAAGCGAAGACGCGGACCGCGCCCGACTCGAACACGCCATCGACCGGTGTGTGACGTGGGCTGCCGGCAGCGATTCGAGTTCCGCTGGCGTCGATTGCCACCGTGGTTCCCAAGCGGAGCGGGAACGCGGCTCCGTCGAACTCCACGTTCCAATTCTCCCCGTCGTGTCTGTAGACACGCAGCGGCGCGCCAGCGACCAAGACCGATCCGTCGGCCGAGAGGTCAACGCCCGAACCGAACAGACGACCTTCTCCCACCCCCGGCAGGAGCGTCACCTCGTGCGTCCACGTGTCGTCGCTTCTGCGGTAGATGTCGACCGTGCCGTCGGTGGCGTCGACGTGAGCCGCTCCGATCGCCACGACCGTACCCTCGGCCGAAATGGCCACCGTCTGACCGTGTTCGTCGTAGGCCCGATCCGCGGTCAGCGTCGCATGGTGCTGATACTGCACGCCGTCGTGTCGGAACACCCACGCCTCGCCGGTCACCAGCCCGTCGTGCCGGGTCGAGACCAGCCAGGTTCCGTCGGGCGTGACGTCGACCTGCATGCCGAACGCCGAGTCCGACGGAGCAACCCCCACGAGCTCCTGTTCCTGAATCTGGCCCATCGCCGGGGCGGCGGCGGCGGCCACCGACACGAGAAGGAGTCGACGCACGGCGGCCGTGCCGCCCCGGCAAGCGCGGGAATGGACTGTCATGATCGAGAGCTCCAAGGTCCGGCAGCATGGCTGCCAACGGTCGTGACGAACAGGTCCTCCGTCCGCGGAGAAACTCCACCACCAGTCACTACGACATCGGGCGGCAGACTCCATCAGCGAGGGGCGGACCGCCGATATGATCGACTTCGCCGAAGGGTCGGGGGTCATCGGGTCGGCCCGACACCGGAACACGCACCATGAGCGATGAGAACCCGATCCTCCTCGCGAAGCAGGTGTTTCTCGAAGCCCTCGAGGTGCCGGCGGCGGACCGCGCCGCGTTCGTGCGCGACCGCTGCGCCGCCGACTCGGACCTGCGGCGTCGGGTCGAGACACTGCTCGGCGCCGATGCAAACGCGGACGAGCTGGAGCGCGTCATCGAAGGCGGCGCCGAGCACGGCGCCCGAATGCTCGTCGGCCAGTGTGTCCGCGGCTATCGACTCCTCCGGGTGCTGGCCTCGGGAGGCATGGGCACCGTCTACGAGGCAGAGCAAGACAACCCGCGACGACGCGTCGCGATCAAGATGCTGCGGTCGTCGCTCGTCTCACCGGCGCTCATGCGGCGGTTCCAGGTCGAGACCGAAATCCTCGCCCGCCTCGACCATCCGCACATCGCCCGCATCTACGAAGCGGGATGGCACGACACGGGGGCGGGCGGCGTGCCGTGGTTCGCCATGGATCTCGTCGAGGACGCGCGGCCGCTCACGGCGTACGCGGACGACGAGGAGCTCGACGTGCCGACGCGACTGCGTCTCTTCGCGACCGTCTGTGACGCGGTGCACTTCGGCCACGGGCGCGGGTTCATCCACCGCGATCTGAAGCCGGGGAACATCCTCGTCGATCGGAGCGGAAGCCCGCGCATCATCGACTTCGGCGTTGCCCGCAGCACCGACTCGGACCTCTCGATCGCGACGCTGCACACGACGTCCGGCGAGCTGCTCGGGACGATCCGGTACATGAGCCCCGAGCAGTGCGCCGGCGATGCATCGGCGGTCGACCTCCGCAGCGACGTGTACGCCCTCGGCGTCGTCCTCTACGAACTGCTGACCGGCGCGTTGCCGTACGACGTCACCGCCACGACGAGCGTCTTCGATCTTCCCCGGATGATCCGGGAGAGCGACGCGCCGCGTCTCGGCGCGATCGACCGGGCGCTGAGGGGAGACATCGAGACCATCGTCGCCCGATGCCTCCAGAAAGATCCGGCGCGGCGGTATGCGACGGTGGCCGACGTCGCGAACGACATCCGGCGTCACCTGGCCGGAGAGACGATCGAGGCACGCCGGGACAACACGCTGTACGTCGCGGCAAGAACCCTCCGCCGGCACCGCGTGGCGACCGCAACGGCGGCGGCGTTCGTGCTCCTGATGGCAAGCGCCATCATCGCGCTGTCGGTCTTGTACGCACGCTCCGAGGAGCGGGCGGAGACGCTCCGGCGCCGGGAGTACGTCAACGCGATCGCGCTGGCCGCCAGCGCGCTGGAAGACGACGACATCCCGCACATGCTGGAGCTGCTCGCGCGCTGTCCGGACGATCTGCGTGGCTGGGAGTGGTGGTACCTCTGCCACGCGGCCGACGACGCGACGATCGTCTTCGAGACCGCGGACCTCAGCGCGGCCGACCGCGACGCGTACTGGCTGCCCTTCGCGGCGCGGCCGGACGGGAGCCTCGCGGCCATCGCCGGCCCGGATGGCGTCGTGCACCTGTGGGATTGCACCACGGCCCGCGTCGTCCGCACGCTCGCCGGTCACGAACATCCGGTCGTGAGGCTTGCGTTCAGCCGCGACGGGGCCCGGCTGGCGACGCGGGAGGCGCGCGCGCGCTCGGGCTTCCGGATCTGGGACGTCGAGACCGGCCTGGTCCAGCTCCGCGGCGAAGTCGGGCAGGTCTGGGGATCCCACTGCCTCAGTCCGGACGGCCGACACTACATTGCGGCCGACCACATGGCGGTCACCATCTTCGACATCGACGCCGGTGAGGTCGTCCACCGGATCGAGGGCGATTCGATCGTGACGGCCGTCGCGATGACGAACGATGGGCGGCTCCTGGCCGCCGGTGGATACGATCGGTCCGTCCGGCTCTTCGACGTGACCGATGGGTTCCGCCCGCTGCGGGTCATCCCCGCCGGTGAGCGGTGGGTCCAGGACGTTTCGTTCTCGCCCGACGGCACGCGTCTGCTTTGGGGCGACGCGGTGGGGCAGACCCGAGAAGTCGACGTCACGTCCGGCGCGGTGGTGCGTGTCTTCGACCGGCAGTCCGACAAGATCGTCCGGTGCACGTGGTCACCGGACGGCCGGCTCATCCTCGTCTCGACGACCGGCGCGATCGACGTGCGGGCGGCGGTCGGCGGAGCGCGGATCGCGCGTTTCCACGGAGGCGGCTGGCTGGGTCCCCCCGTGTTTCTCGATGATGCACGACGCATCGCCGTCGCCGGTTCCGATCGTCGGCTGCGTCTCATCGACCTCGACGGTGCCCATGCACAATCGGTCATCGGGCGTGATGGCGGACGCATCGCCACGAGTCCGAACGGACGCTGGGCGGCGACGGCGCTCTTCGATCACGCCGTTCAACTCTGGGATCTCGAAGCATCCGCCCTTGCCGCCCGGTGGCCGGCCCACGTCGAGGCGAGCAAGATCCAGCACCTCGCCTTCGGCCCCCACGGCGGCTCGATCGCCACGGCGGCGAACGATGGGACGATTCGGATCTGGAGTGTTCCCGATGGGACTGAGCTCCTCGCGCTCGAGCCGCTCGACACGCCGGTCATCCGCGTCGCGTGGACCCCGGACGGCGAGGTGGTGTTCGGCGCGGCGCGGGATGCCAGCGTCGCCGCGTGGTCGGCACGCACCGGCGCCCGGCTCGCCCGGTTTCAGCCTGACGCGTCGCCCCCGACGGTGACCGAGGACTATTACGCCGGGACCGGCCCCCGCACGATTGCCGTGAGTCCGGACGGGCACGTCCTCGCAACGTCCGGTCACGAGGGGACGATCCGACTCTGGGCGTGGCCCGGCCTGCAACCGATCCGGACGATCGAGGGCCATGCAACGCTCGTCCGGTGGATCGAGTTCTCGCCGGACGGCACGCTCCTCGCGACGGCGTCACAGGACGGCACGATTGCGTTGTGGGATGTGGGGACGGGGACCCGGCGACAGCAGCTCGAAGATCGCGGCCAGCGCGCGATCGTCGCCACGTTCTCGCCGGACGGGCGCCGGCTCCTGACGTCATCGGGGACGTCCGTCTTCCGTTTGTGGGAAGTGGCGACGGGAACGCAGATGCTGCTGCTCACGGGTCATACCGCCGCCGCCTCCGAGGTCGCTTTTTCCGGCGACGGGCGACGCATCGTCTCGTCGGGTTCGGACGGTGACGTGCGGGTCTGGGATGCGCCCGGATTCGTCGGTGCGGTCCTGGAGACGACGCCGTGAGTGGGGTGGTGACGGCTTACGGCCCCCCGGGCCCTTCCGCATCCGCCTCATCCCGAAAGAGCGCGTCGTACAGCCACGCCCGGGCGAACCGCCACTCGCGTTCGACGGTCGCAGTGGACAGCCCCAGACGCATCGCCGTCTGCTCGATCGTGAGACCGCCGAAGAAGCGAAGCTCGACGATCGCGGCGGACCTCGGATCGCCCCGCTCCAGCTGCTGCAACGCTTCCTCCAGGTCGATCGCGTTGCCGGTCGCGTGGGCGCCGCCGAGCAACGTCGTATCGAGGCTCAGGATGGTGGCGCCCCCCCCGCGTTTGGCCCGACGCAACGCCCGCGCGTGGTCGAGCACGACGTGCCGAGCCGCCTTCGCCGCAACCGCGAGAAAATGGGCCTCGTCATCCCAGGCCCCCGACGGAGATCGCGCGAGCTTCAGGTAGACCTCGTTGACGAGCATGGTCGGCTGGAGCAGCACGTCCTTCCCACCCTCGCGTCGGAGCGTCTCCGCTGCGAGGCGGTGAATCTCGTCGTACAGAGCGGCGACCCGCCGGTCGGCCGGACGGCCGCCGGCGATCGGGGGACGTTCGCCGGGGTCGTGTTCGTTCATGCGTCGACTCGAGGGAGTGTCGGGTTGGCCACGGCTCGGGACGCTCCGGGTCTCGGCGCCCATGGTACCGACCGCGGTCCGGGGCCCGGGTCCGACCCTCGGACGCTCGTCTGTCACGAACCGGGGGGGGATCAGAGATCTACAGCATCCGGTGGCCACGCTCGCGCAGCTTCTTGACATCCGCGGGCGTCGGGAACGAGAAGTAGTCCGCCCCGGCCATGTCGACCGGCTGCGGGTTCGTCGTCCCGGCGGCGAGCTGGCGGAGGACGTCGATCATCAGGCGGGCGCCGGCGCGTTTCGTCTCGACGATCAGCCGGTGCAGCGAGTCGCGTTCGCGAATCGGCACCTCCAGCGTCCCGAGCACGGCGCCGGCGTCGAGCTTCTCCGCCATCTCGTGGACCGTGACGGTCGCGTGCGGTTCGCCGTGAAGGAGCTGCCAGAAGTTCGGCATCATGCCGCGGTACTTCGGCAGGCGGCCGGAGTGGATGTTCACGCAGCCGAGACGGGCGACGCCGAGCAGGTCCGCGCGAAAGATCTCCGGTGCGGCGACCGACACGATGACGTCGGGCGCGAGGTCACGCACCCGGGCGACGTACGCCGCGTCGTTCACCGACCCCGGGCTCGGGATCACCGGGATGCCCGCCCGCGTCGCCAGCGTCGCGATCGACGTGCGTTTCGCCTTCGTCGCCGCGAACTTCACGCCCTGCCGGAGGAAGTCACGTGGACCGTAGAACCCCCACATGCGACGGGCCGTCTTCGTGAGCGGCTCGTGGAACGCCGCGTCCACCGTGATGCCGGCGATGTCGAACTCTTCGCGCGGGTATTCGGCAAAGAACACCTCGAAGAACTTGATCACGTAGAGCGGGTCGTCCTCCGTGATGAAGAGGATGCGGAGCGCGGACCCGCTCGTGTCAGGGCTGCCCGCGCTCATGCGTCGCCCGCCGGCAGACCCGCCGCCAGCCGCAGCACCTCGGCGTAGTGCCGGCTGGACGCTTGCAGGGTGAACTGCTTCTCGAAGAGCGTGCGCGCGTTCGCGCCCATGCGGGCGGTGCCGCCGGGGTCGGCCATCATGCCGCGGATGCTCTCGGCCACGCCGTCGGCATCACCGAGCGCGTGCCACCGCCCGACGCCGTGCTCCGTGAGGACCTGCCGCAGCTCCGAGTCATGCTCCGACAACGCGAGGATCGGCTTGCCGATCGCCAGCGACGAGTAGAGTTTCGACGGATAGCTGATCCCCTCGATGCCCTCGGCGATCGTGACGAGCGACACGTCGCACGCGTTGAGCGAGTCGTTCAGACGCTCGAAGGGCTGGTAGGGCAGCAGCTCGGTGTGGCGGAGGCCGCGGTCGGCGATCTGCTTCTCGATCCAGCTCCGCTTGCCGCCGGCGCCGATGAGCACGAGCCGGAAGTTCTCGTCCTTGAGCAGCTCGGCCGCCCGGAGAATCGTGTCGAATTCGTAGTAGAGGCCGAGGTTCCCCGAGTAGAGCACGGTGAACGGCTCGACGAGATCGTGCTCCTTGGCGAAGTCGCTCTCGGCCTTCGGGATCGGGTGCAGCTTCTCGCCGTCCGCCCAGTTGTGGATGATGTGCACCCGCTCGGGGTCGACGTTGTACTTCTCGCACACCAGCGTGCGGGCGGCGCGGCAAAGCACGATCGTCTGCTCCGCCCGCCCGTAGATGGTCCGGTTCATGCGGTGCCAGATCCGCTCGATCAGACCGCCCGGGCGGATCTTCCCGACCCAGGTCGCCAGCTGCGGGTACGAGTCGTGCAAGAGCACGACGTACCGGTGCCGCCGCAGCACGGAGACCACGGCACCGATGACGCCGAGGTACGGCGGGTTCGTCGTATAGAGGAACACCTCGCCGGGCCCGCGGCGAAAGAGCATCCGGAACATGAGCGGGGAGAGGAACGTGAGGGAGTTGAGCACCCGCCCGAAGAGGTGATCCTTGCTCAGCCGCGTCGTGATCATGCGGTTGACGTTGACGCCGTTCGTGAACTCCCGCCGCGGGCAGGGCTGCCAGGTCTCCGGCGGCCCGTAGGAGGGCCGCGAGGTGATCACGCTCACCTCGACGCCCTGGGCGGCCAGATCCTCGGCCAGCTCATGGAGCAAGTGACCCGTCGACGCGACATCGGGGACGTAGTACTGATTCAGGATGACCACGCGAAGGCGGTCGGTGGCGGCGTCGTTCGTCGCGTTCATTGGTGGGGTCGCTCGAAGGGCCGCGATGATAGTTGAGAACGCGGCGAACGCGTACGGCCGGGTGAACCGATTATGATCGCGTGCCGCCGCCGCCGGCCGCCGCCGAATTGTCGTCCCGATGCGGATTCTCCACGTCATCCCCCAATTCCCCTACTTCGGGGGCCGCACGATCGTCGGCGGGCACGCCAGCTGTCTCCTGACGCTGGCGCTGGCCCAGGCCCACGCGGGCTCGACGGTCACGATCGCGAGCTGCGCGCCCCGGGGCTCGGCCCGCATCGACGACCGGCTGGATCTCCACTCGCTCTTTCCCCTCCGGCGGGCGGGCACCGTGAAGTTCGGTCTCCGGTTTCGCCGCGCGGTCGTGCCCTGGGCCCGGACCCGCCGGGAGGACTTCGACATCGTGCACTGCCACTCGGGCTTCGCGGATTACTTCGTCGTCTCCAGCGCGCTCAAGCGGGCGCTCGGCCTCCCCACGCTTCACACGCTCTACTGCCCGATCCCCGCCACGGGCGGACGCTGGCGCACGCCGATCGTGCGGGGCGTGATCACCCGCGGGGCGCGGCGGCTCGACGGGCTGGCGGCCATGAGCCGGAACGTCGCCGACTCGATGCGTGACTACGGCCTCCCCGGCGTCGAGATCACCGCGCCGCCCGTCGACATCCATCGCTTCCATCCGCCGGACGCGGACGCCGCGGCGGCCCACCGGGCCGAGCTGGGCGTCGGGCCGGGCGACTGTGCGATCCTCTTCGTCGGAAACGCCAAACCGCAGAAGAACATGATCGGCGTGCTGCACGCCTTTCGCCGCGTGAAGGATCGTCACCCGAACACCCGGCTTATCGTGACGACCGAGCTCGCGCAATCCTCGTCGGACGAACATCTCGCCACGCTCCGCCGGACGATGCAGGAGCTGCGTCTGGAGGACGACGTGATCCAGAAGGGCATCATCGACGACATGCCGCGTCTGATGCAGGCGTGCGATCTGCTGGTCGCGCCCTTCCTCGACTCCTTCGGACCCTCGGACTACTTCATGGCGGTGCTGGAGGCGATGGCCTGCGGGAAGCCGGCGATCGCGAGCCGCGTCGGCGGCATGCCGGAGGTCCTCGACGACACGCGGGGGCGGCTCATCGACCCGACCGACGAGGACGCGTTGGCCGACGCGATGACGAGCTTCGTCGCCGATCCCGAACACAGTCGAGCCGCGGGCCGAAACGCCCGAGAATATACTGAGCGGCACTTCGACCCCGCTCGCGTCGCGGCGACGCACGAAACGCTCTACACGAGGCTGAGGAATCCGGCTTGAGCAAGGACGCCACCAACCCCACGTTCTACAACGCCGACAGCACGCAGTACGACCGCGAGCGGTGGACGAGCAAGGCCGGCGAGCGGGTGAACCGCGTGCAGCAGGAGATCGTTGCCGACCTGACCGGCGATTGGCGTGACGATCGCGTCCTGGAGGTCGGCCCCGGCACGGCGCGGTTCACGATTCCCCTCTGCCGCGCCGGCAACCGCGTGACGATCCTCGACATCTCCGCCGGCATGCTGGCGGTCGCGCAGAAGAACATCGATGAAGCCGGCGCGAGCGCGCAGCTGGAGGACGCGATCGAGGGATCGATCTACGAGCTGCCGTTCGAGGACGCGGCGTTCGATCACGCGATCTCGCTCAACGTCTTCAACCATCTCGAGCACGCCGGCGACGCGCTCAAGGAGCTGGCGCGGGTGACGAAGCAGGGGTCCACGCTGCTCTTCAACTTCGCCAACCTGCACAGCTACTTCTGGGCCGCGGGACGGCGGATCAACCGAACGTCCAAGGCGGTGGGGCAGGATGTCTACTCGGTCTGGGAGCGGCCGGCCGACGTGCAGCGGATGATCGAAGCCGCGGGGCTGGACGTCGTGCGGAAGCGGGGGAACGTCCACACGCCCCGCGCGATGGAGAAGTACCGCCTCGGGCCGGTGGTGGGGGCGCTCGACCGCTTGTCGCGTCAGGGTCCGATGCGATCGCTCGCGCCAGTCCAATATTGTCTCTGCCGGAAACGATGAGACCGGTAATGGCGACGGTGAGGCCTTGCGTCGGGTCCCGGACCCGTGCCGCCGCGGGAAAAGACGTGGATCTTCGAACCCGCGGCGGTCGTTAATCGTCCGATGTTCGAACCCATGACGACAACCGTCCATCCTCCCCCCCGACGCCGCTCCGCCTGGACCTTCACACAGAAGATCAAGCGGGTGGCGTGGGCGGTCCTGGCCCGCCCGGTGTGGTGGCTGCTCCCCGCGGCCCGGCCGGCGCTTCTGCGGGCGTTCGGCGGCGTCGTCGGCGACCAGTGCCGCTTCGCCGCGTCGGTCAGCGTGACGATTCCGTGGAACGTTCGGATCGGTGACGGCGTCCAGATCGGTCCCGATGTCAAGCTCTACTCACTCGGTCTGATCACGATCGGCAGCCACACCGTGATCGACCGATCGGCCCATCTCTGCGCGGGCACGCACGACATGCGGGACTCGCGCTTCCCCCTGATCACGCCGCCGATCACGATCGGTCACGGCTCGTTCATCGGCGTGGACGCGTACATCGGGCCGGGCGTCGAGCTTCGCGCGAAGACGCGGGTCTGGCCGCGGGCGAGCGTCTACCGCAGCTTCGACGCGGGCGTCGAGCTGAGCGGCAACCCGGCGCGGCCGATCGAAGCCCGCACCGAGGTGCTGTCGTGAACGTAAGACCCGCGGACGCCGAGAAGCCGGCCGCAGAGTGGCGGCGATGGCTGTGGCGCACGATCGGGCGGCCGCTGTTTCCGCTCACGCCCCACAACGCGTACGCGATGCGTCGTTTTCTTCTTCGCCTCGGCGGCGCAAAGCTCGCGCGTACGGCGAAATTCCGGCGGACGGTTCGGCTCGACCGGCCGTGGAACGTGCGGGCCGACGATCTGGCGATGCTCGGCGACGGCGTCGTCGTCTGCGCGGTCGCGCCGATCCGGATCGGCAAGCGGTGCGTCATCAGCCAGTACACCAAGCTGCTGACGTGCGTGCGTGATCACCGGGCGGTCGGCTTTCCGCTGCACGCGGCCCCGATCACGATCGAGGCGGACTGCTGGATCGCCACCGACACGCTCGTCATGCCCGGCGCGAGCCTCCGCCGCGGATCCGTCGTCGGGGCCCGCGGGATGGTCCAAGGGGAGATCCCGCCCTGGACGGTGGCCGTCGGCGAGCCGGCCGTGCCTCGCCATCGCCGCGAGCTGGCCGCTCCGGAGTGAGGGATGGAGCGAACCGCCGAGCCCGCCGATAGGTAGGAACGAGCCGCCCGCGTCGCGTCACCCGAAGATCCATGCCCCATCCCGCCCGCGTCAACCCGCAGCGAACGAGCCCCCACGGTCGCGGACACCGCATTGGTCGGTTTGCGTGGGGGCTCGCCTGGGCCGTCTTCGGCCGCTTCTCCCCCCGCAACCTCCACCGCTGGCGGAACTGGCTGCTGCGGCTCTTCGGCGCGGACATGCATCCCACCGCGCGGGTCTACCCCCGCGCTCGCGTGTGGGCGCCGTGGAACCTGACGATGGCGGAGCGGGCCACCATCGCCGACGACGTCGACGTCTACTGCGTCGCCCCCATCCGTCTCGGGGCCCGCACGGTCGTGAGCCAGTACTGCTACCTCTGCGGCGCGGGTCACGACTTCGACGCCCCCGGGCGCCCGCTCACGCCGGCGCCGATCACGCTCGAAGATGATGTCTGGCTCGCCGCCGATGTGTTCGTCGCCCCTGGCGTCACGGTCGGCGCCGACTCGGTCGTCGGCGCGCGGAGCAGCGTCTTCAAGGATCTGCCCGGAGGAAAAGTGTGCTTCGGCACGCCGGCCGTTGCGGTCCGTGATCGGGTTGCGGGGGCAGGGGGGGCAGGGGGGGCGGCGGCGGGGGAGACATCCGCGTGAGCGGCGTGTCGATCTTCATCCAGACGCTGAACGAAGAGAAGAACCTTCCCGGTCTCCTCGACTCGGTCGCGTGGGCGGACGACGTCGTCGTGCTCGACTCGCTGAGCACCGACGCCACGGAGACGATCTGCCGCGAGCGGGGCGCCCGGTTCTTCGCCCGCGCGTACGACGGTCGCGGTCCGCATCAGAACTGGGCGATGGAGAACATCGACTTCAAGCACCCGTGGGTGTTCTACCTCGACGCCGACGAGCGGATGACGGACGAGCTGCGGGAGGAGATCACCGCGATCGCCGCGGACCCCGACGAGACCCGTGTGGCGTTCTACTGCGGTCGCAAGAACTACTTCATGGGGAAGTGGCTCAAGCACGCGATGCCGCCCGGGCACATCATGCGGTTCTTCAAGCCGCCCCACATTCGTTTCGAGCGTCTGGCGAACCCGGTGCCGATCGTGGACGGGGAGATCGGCTACCTGCGCGAGCACTTCCTGCACGACAACTTTTCCAAGGGCATCGGCGAGTGGCTGGAGCGGCACAACCGCTACTCGACCTACGAGGCGACGGAGACGATGCGGGCGCTCGCGGAGCAGCCGGTGCGGTTGCGCAACCTGTTCGCGGCGGACGCGATGACGCGGCGGCTGGAGCTGAAGAACCTCTCGTTCCGAATGCCGGGACGACCGTGGCTGAAGTTCCTGTACATGTACTTCCTGAAGCTCGGCTTCCTCGACGGACGCCCCGGCCTGACGTACTGCCGGCTGCAGGCGATGTACGAGTACCAGATCTGCCTGAAGGTGCGGGAGATGCAGCGGGCGCAAGCGGAGGGGAGTCAACCACCCCCTCGCCACGGACGCTGACGCCCCCCCGCGGAACCGCTCAATGGTGCCACGGACAGCGAAGCGTCCGTGCCGTGCGTCGTCCGATCCGCATGGGAGTCAAACACCCCTTCGCCACGGACACTGACGCCCCCCCGCGGACCCCCTCAATGATGCCACGGACAGCGAAGCGTCCGTGCCGTTCGTCGCCCGATGCGCGGGGGAGTCAAACACCCCTCTGCAATGGACACTGACGGCACGGACGCTTCGCTGTCCGTGGCAC
>JABDLI010000311.1 GCA_013003065.1 Phycisphaerales bacterium
CCGTGGCACCATCCCGAACGCCCATCGCGCAATCGCAAGACCCAACCTGCTCGAGGCGGCATGGACGCCGCCGGTCCCCACGCAGCCTGCACCCGCCGGAGGCGGTGCGAAAAATAGTCCGAGCCCACGCTGAACCATCCAGACGCGAGCCCGCACGGATGCGGGCGGCGAGATTGGGCGTCCGAGCAGGTTTGTGCGTCGCCGCAGGATGCGGCGGGACACGCTGAGGTCGGATCTGCGCCGGACGACACAGCGTTCAGCGTACGGTTTGGTGAGGCCGAGGGCGGCAGGACGCCGCCCGTGGACACACAGGTCGTCCGGAGGTCACCGGCGCGTTTGTGCGGTTGGGGGGAATTGGACTTGGAATGGGAATGGGAGTGGGAATGGGAACGGGAAAGCGAAGTGGAATTGGACCCGGAGAGTGGGGACCCGGGGAATCGTGAATTGGAATTCGGAAGAACGCGTCCATCGCGCAGGGGAGTCGGTGTCCCTTGCGCATCGGACGACGCACGGCACGGATGCTTCGCTGTCCGTGGCACCATGGGCCGGAGGTCACCGGCGCGTTTGCGTCGTTGGGGGAGAACCCGGGCGAAACAACGCACCCCCACCCCAAACCGGCTATCGTCACAAATCTCATGAACGCCCCCGCCCCCGACACGTACCACCCCGCCCTCCGCGTCGTCATGATGCCGCGTGACACCAACGCCTACGGGACGATCTTCGGCGGCGTGATCCTCTCCTACGTCGACCAGGCCGGTTTCATAGAAGCGCGGAAGTACGGGCACCACCGGTGGGTCACGGCGTCGATCGAACGGGTGGACTTTCAGGCGCCGGTGATGGTCGGTGACGTCGTCGACTTCCTCACCCGCACCTGCTCGACCGGGACGACGTCGGTGCGGGTGGCGGTGCGGGTGGAGGCGGAACGCTACACGACGGGGGACGTCGTGCCGGTGACGACGGCGGAGATGACGATGGTCGCGGTCAACGCGGCGGCCAAGCCGATCCCCTTCGACTCGCCGCCGTCGGTCGGCCCGAGCGGGCTCGGAGCGTCACGGTCGTGACCCGGACCCTGCCGATCGCCGGTCTGATCAGCGGCGGCGGACGAACGCTGCTGAACCTGGCCGCGGCCATCGACGACGGCCGTCTGGACGCGTCGATCGAGCTTGTGATTTCCTCCCGGGCGAATGCCACGGGCGTCGAGCGTGCGGAGGCCCGCGGTCTTGACGTGCGGATCGCCGCCCCCGGCGACTTTCGCGATGACACGCACCGCCACGACTCCATCACCGCGTGGCTCGAGGCGGCGGGCGTCGAGCTCGTCTGCGGGTGCGGATATCTGCAGTGGATCCGCGTCGATCCGCCCTTCGCCGGACGCATGATCAACATTCACCCCGCGTTGCTTCCCGACTTCGGCGGCCCGGGGATGTACGGGCTGCACGTTCACCGCGCCGTGCTGGAGGCGGGCCGCACGGAGTCCGGATGCACGGTGCACGTCGTCGATGAGGCGTACGACCACGGGCCGACCATCCTGCAGCGTCGGTGCCCCGTCAAGCCGGGCGACACGCCGGAGGAGCTGGCGGCACGGGTCTTCGTCGAGGAGTGCCACGCGTACCCCGAGGCCGTGCAACGCATCGCCGATGGCCGGGTTCGAATCGAATCGGGTCGCGTCGTTCAGGGTGAGCGGGGAAGCGGCTCGATCACCCGACCTTGAGAAACGCACGCAGACTCGTCGCGACGGCCCCGGGGTCGTCGCACGCGATCCACCGGCCGAAGCGGCATCCGTCGTCGCGGCCGGGACGATCCTGGCGGAGGTTGGACGCGACGAGTACGCCGTGGACCTTCCGCGGCACGACGGGGCCATCGTCGACGGTCAGGACCCAGCAGCCGGGACCTTCGGGGACGCCCGCGGGCGGAGGACGGTCGAGGCGGCAGGCGGCGCTCATTTCAAGCGCGGCGAACCACGGCGGCACCTCCAGCCAGAACGCCGTGTAGACGACGCCGTCCGTGCCCGTCCGATCCTCGGTGCCGACGATCGCACCCGCACGGGCGGCCCGCTCGCGGACCCAGGCATTCCGCTCCTCCTGGTCCATCTCCGCGAGTGCCTTCCGCTCGGCGCGCGACCACTCACGACCATCGGCCATCCAGCTCAGCTCGTCGTACCCGATGCACGCGCTCGACATCATCTGGGTCGGGGCTCCGGCGAAAGGGACCGCACGCTTCTGCCAACCACAGTATCGCCGGAAGCCGCACCGGTGACCAGCTTCTGTTCGGTGGCTCGCGGCAGCCGGGCCGGGGAGGCTACGATGATGGCAACCGTGCGAACCCCCCATCGAAGTATCTCGTGGCTTGCCGCTCTCCTGACGGCACTCACCGTCGTGCATCGCCTGCACGCGGTCGCGCCGGACACGGTGGCGTCACCGCCGGACGAGCGGGCGATCTTCCGAGCCTTCGATCAGCGTGACTACCCGCAGGCGGCGGCGCTGATCGAGTCGTGGCTGGACGCCCGGCCCAACGATCCGCAGATGCTCTACAACCTCGCGTGCGCCTACAGCCGGCTCGGCCGGACGGGGCCCGCGGCCGACACGCTCTACAAGGCGGTCGAGGCCGGCTTCCGCGACTTCCGCCACATGCGGAACGACGCCGACCTCCTCGCGATCCGCGACGAGCCGGTCTACCAGGCGATCATCGACGCGAGTCGGCGTCTGGAGCGCGAGCGTGCGCAGAGCGGCCTGGCCCGCTGGAAGGCCCGCTTCGGGTCGAGCGCGTACCGGTACGAGGTCGATGCCGAACGGCGACTCGCGTACGCCGCGGCGCTGAACGAGACGTCGTTCGCCGAGATGCGAGCCATGCTGGCGGAAGAGGCGGATTACCTGATCAAGACGCTCTTCGACGCCCCGCCGGCGTACGACGTGCTGATCGCCGTGCCGACGCCCGGCGACGCGGAAGTGCTGTTCAACGGTAACGATGCCATCGGCGGGCTGTACGAGCATCACCAGCATCGCATCGTCACCCGCGAGATCGGCGGCTCGCTCCGGCACGAGCTCGTTCATGCGTTTCACTATGGGCACATGGAGCGTCTCGGTCTGCGGCGGCCCCATCCGCTGTGGATACAGGAAGGGATGGCCGCGTTGTTCGAGGACTACGAACGCGGCCCCGACGGCGGCTTTCGGTTCCTCCCCAACGAACGAAACAACGTCGTGAAGCGGCTGGCCCGCATCGGCCGGCTGACCCGCTGGTCGGAGCTCTTCAAGATGTCCGGCGATCGCTTCATGCGCAACCCGGGCCGCATGTACCCGCAAGTGCGGTCGATCTTCCGGTTCCTGGCCGACGGCGATCAGCTCGCATCGTGGTACCGAGCCTTCGTTCTTCACTACGACGAGGACACCACGGGCCGGGTCGCGTTCGAACGCGTGTTCGATCAGCCGATCGACGTCGTGGAGTCGCGGTGGCGGGAGTGGGTGCGTCGCCAGCCGATGATCGACAACCGTGTGGGCTTCGGGGATGCTTCGCTCGGCATTACGAGTGACGCCAACAGCAGCAACGACGGCGTGCTGATTGCCGAGGTTCTGCCCGGATCGGCCGCGAGCAAGGCCCGGCTGTTTCCGGGTGACGTGATCGTCGCGGTCGACAGCCAGTTCACCCGGTCGATTCACGAGCTGCTCAAGATCATCGGGGGGAAAGAGGTCGGCGAACGCGTGGAGATCCGCGTGCGTCGCCGCGAACGGTACTTCACGAGGTCGGTGGCCCTCCAGGCGTTGCGGTAGCCGGCCCTCGGCCGGGCGGGGCGCCGGGCGAGGCGGCGTTTGAACCCGGGGCGAACGCAACCTACACTACGGATCGGGACGGATCGGTCTCGGCGACGCTTGCCCGCCGCGGCAGGGACGCCCGCGACCTGATCGTGCCGGGACGCAGTTCATGAGTGATCCGTCGGCCCGAACGTTCACCGGAGATTTCAGGCGATTCTTTTTGCGGGGACTGGTCGTGCTCCTGCCGTCCGTCCTCACGCTGTGGATCGTCGTGAAGGCGTACCAGTTCGTCGACAAGTCCATCGCCGAGCCGATCAACCGCGGCGTGCGGATCGCGATGGTCAACACCGCGCGGGTCTGGTCTCCGATGCGGGAGATGTTCGATCCGACGCTCGAGGAGGTCGACGGGGAGATCGACGCGATCGTCGCCGCCGGCAAACGCGCGCCCGAGCGAACCGCCGTCGTGTCCCGCATCCGGGCGGACAAGATCAACGCCTGGTGGATCGAGCATCACTGGTACATGGATCTGATCGGCCTCGTCGTCGCGATCATCATCGTCTACGTCGCGGGCCGGCTGCTCGGTGGCTTCTTCGGGCGGCGGATCTATCGCAAGCTGGAGCAGCTCATCACGACCGTCCCGGTCTTCAAGCAGGTGTATCCATACGTCAAGCAGATCGTCGACTTCCTGTTCAGCGACGATCAGCCCATCAAGTTCAATCGCGTCGTCGCGGTCGAGTACCCACGCAAGGGCATCTGGTCCGTGGGGTTCCAGACCGGCGCGACGCTCCGCTCTCTTCAGGAACGCGCGGGCGAGGCGGTGACGGTGTTCATCCCCTCGTCCCCCACGCCGTTCACGGGGTACACGATCACGGTTCACCGCGACGACGTGATCGAGCTGCCCATGTCCGTCGAGGAGGCCATCCGCTTCGCTGTGAGCGGTGGCGTCCTCGTCCCCACCCACCAGGAGGCGAGCTGGTCGCCCTCGTCGGACGCCATCCCCACCGGCCTCGTGCCGCTGCCGGGATCCGTGGAGAAGCCGCCACCGGGCGCCGACTCCCCGTCGTCCGTCGGGTGATCGGCCGCTTTCCGGAGTCGAAAGGAGAAACCGCATGGATGTCCGGATCAGCTCCAAGCACATGGATCTCACCCCGCCGATCGAAGAGTACGCGGAACGAAAGCTCGAGAAGCTGCCGCGGGTCTTCGATCGCATCCAGAACCTGGAGATGGTCGTCGACAAGGCACGGAATGGCTACGTGCTTGAAATCATCGCCAATGTCGCCCATCATGAGCCCTTCGTGGCGACGAGTGAGGACGCCGACCTCTACGCCTGCATCGACCTCGGGGTCGATCGACTGCTGCGGCAGCTCAGGGATCACAAGAGCAAGCTGCGTGACAACAAGCACATCCCCTCGGCGCGTGAGATGGAAACATGAAACTCCGCGAGATCGTCATCGAGGAGGCAATCCTCCCCAAGCTGGCCGCGACCGAGCGTGATGCGGCGATCAGCGAGATCGTCGACGCCCTGGTCGACGGCGGCGCGGTGACGCCGGAGCTGCGCGACGAGTTCGTGAAGCTCATCGTCAAACGCGAGAAGCGGGGCTCGACCGGCTTCGGACACGGTGTCGCCGTGCCGCACGTGAAACACCCGGCCATCACCAAGATGGTGGTCGCGATCGGGATCAGCGCCGGCGGCGTCGAGTTCAATGCACTCGACAAGCAGCCGGTCTACTCGATATTCCTGCTGCTCAGCCCGGAGGACAAACCCGAGGATCATCTCGACGCGATGGAAGCCATCTTCGGCAACCTCAGCCACGAGACCTTCCGACGGTTCCTCCGACAGGCCGAGACCAAGGACCACGTGCTGACCCTCCTCGCCGAAGCCGACGCCAAAGCCACGTTGCGCTGAATCGCGGGATCGAGCCATCGCGTCTCGTAAGCGAGACGGCTCATCATGTTTGCATCAGAACTGCGACTGGAGCCGCCCGAGCGTGTCGAAATCCGTCATCGCCACCATCACCATCGGAAACAAGCTCGGGCTGCACGCCCGGCCGGCGATGCTGTTCGTGGAGTGCGCGTCGAAGTTTTCCGCGGACATCTCGGTGCGTCGCGCCGACGCGCCGGAGAAAGTGGACGGAAAGTCGATCATGCAAATGATGATGCTCGCAGCGACCCAGGGCACGGATCTGGAGATCGCGGCGTGTGGTGACGACGCGAACGACGCGGTGGCGACGCTCGTCGCGTTGGTCGAATCGCGGTTCCACGAGGATTGACCGGTCCGGGGATCGGAGCGGGGGCACGCTGATGACCACGGCACACTCGATCGCGATCGTGGGCGGGGGCCAGATGGGTCTCGTGCTCGCCGACGCCCTCGCGGCGGCCGGTCATCACGCCCGCATCTGGGGCCCCCACCCGGAACGCATTCGCACCCTCGCCGAGACCCGCCGCTCGGATCGCCTGCCCGGTTTCCGGCTGCCGGACGCAGTGGCGGTCACGAGCGACGACGCCCGCGCGCTCGCCGACGCCGACGTCATCGTCAATGCAGTCCCCACGCAGTTCATCCGTTCGGCGTGGGCGCGGGTGGCGTCGGGGAAAGCCGGGAACGGAGGAGTCGCCGGCGGGGCGCCGGTGCTGTGCGTCTCCAAGGGTCTCGAACGCGGGACGCGTCTGCGTCCGACCGAGATCATCGCCCATGCGTTGGGAGATGATCCCGCGACCCCCCGCTCGATGGCGGCGCTCTCGGGTCCGACGATTGCGGCCGAGCTCGCGCGTCATCTGCCCGCGACCATGGTCGCGGCCTCGACCGACGACACGCTGACGGATCTGGCCCAGCGGCTCTTCGCGGTCGAGTGGCTCCGCATCTACCGCCACGACGACCTCGTCGGCGTCGAGATCGCCGGCGCCGCCAAGAACGTCATCGCGCTCGCCGCCGGCATGGTGGACGGCCTGGGCGCCGGCGACAACGCCAAGAGCGCCCTGCTCGCCCGCGGACTCGCGGAGATCGCTCGCCTCGGCGTCGCGCTCGGCGCTCGCGTGGACACCTTCTTCGGCATCGCGGGCGTGGGCGACCTGGCGACGACCTGCTTCAGCCCCTGCGGACGCAACCGCACGTGCGGCGAGCGGCTGGGGAAGGGCGAACGCCTGGCAGACATCCTCGCGAGCACGAGCTTCGTGGTGGAGGGCGTGCCGACAACCGCCTCGATTCGGGCCCTCGCGGCCGAGCGTGGGGTCGAGATGCCGATCGTGGAGGCCGTACACGCGATTCTGGAGGGACAACTCTCGCCGCAGCGTGCGATCCAGGCGTTGATGGGGCGGTCGCCAAAGGCGGAGAGGATCGGATAGGAGCGAGCGGCGGACACGGACGCGGTCGCGGACCCGAACCCGGACCCGGACCCGGACCCGGACACGGACCCGGACACGGACACGGACACGGACGCGGACGCGGACACGGACACGGACACGCCGTCGCGC
>JABDLI010000316.1 GCA_013003065.1 Phycisphaerales bacterium
TCACGGCGACGAGGAGCGAGGTGAGGCGGTGCCCGTCCATGCGGGGTGCATCGGCCGGACGGTGAGGGGGCTTGAGCGGGGAGCTGGGGGCGAGCATCCGTGGCGCCGGTCGTTGCGCAGGGAGAGGTAGAACGAGTTCCAATTCGACATTTCCCACTCCCCGCTCTCCGGGTCCAGTTCCACCTCCCATTCCCGTTCCCATTCCCATTCCACTTCCCATTCCCATTCCCATTCCCATTCGAGTTCCAATCCTCCCCACCGCGTGGGGACCGGCGGCGTCCTGCCGCCTCGTGCAGGTTGGGTCGGGCGTGGACCCTTGCGCTGGCGTCCTGCCAGTGGACGGTGGTTGTGCTTGCCGGGCGCGGGTTGCCGCGTTGATCACGCCGCGTCGTGCGGCTCGACCCCAGTTGTCGTGGGTCTCATGTGACGCTCGCATCCTGCGAGCTGGTCAGTGAAGACTTGGACGTGGGTTCGGACTGGTTTTCGCACCGCCTCCGGCGGGTGCAGGGCTGCGGGGGGACCGGCGGCGTCCATGCCGCCTCGTGCAGGTTGGGTCGCGCGGCTGCGGGTGCGGTGGGTTCGCGTGTGTGCTTCTCGGACCTCACGGCTTCGGCAATCTTTGCGCTCCCGAGCGCAGATCCGGATGAAGTCGCGCTCCCGCCACGCCGATACCCCCGACTGAGGACCGTTGCCGGGCCACCGAGCGTGGTGCTGCGCGCGGCCCGCGGTTTGCAGGAGCTTTCATGACCAACGAGGCCTTCAACCCCCTGACGCTACCCACGCGGGAGTTCGGCGCCGACGTCGTTCGCGAAGCGCAGCGTCAGTACCGGCGGGTTCTGCCCGCCTGGGCCTCGGATGTCATGCAGCTGCGTCACTCCGGCGTGTTGCGAACGACGTGGGCCACCCGGGAGACGGCAGCCGAGTCCTGGAGCATGGCGGCCTGAACCGCCGAGGAGGACGCGATGGGTTCCATCAGCACGGGCGTGGGCCTCGTGAGCGGCATCGATACGGCGGCGCTCATCGAAAGCCTGCTCACCCTCGAATCGGCCGGAAAGTTCCGGCTGCAGGATCAGGTCGGCACGCTGCAGGCGCAGCAGACCGCCCTGCTGGACATCAACGCGCGTCTGCTGAACCTCAAGAACGCCTCCGGCGCGTTCCGCACGCAGAAGCTCTTCCAGACCATGCTGGCCACCAGCAGCAACCCCGAAGCGCTCACCGCCACCGCGACCACCAAGGCCCAGCCCGGCACGTTCAAGTTCATCGTGAAGCAGCTCGTCTCGACGAGCCAGAAGCTGTCGCAGGGCTTCGCGACGTCCGACGCCACGCCGCTGGGGCTCGATGACATCTCCTTCGAGTTCGGCAACGGCAACCTGGCCCGCGATCGGTCCTTGACGGAGCTGAACGGCGGGACGGGCGTCGACCGGGGTCGGATCAAGATCACTTCGGGCGCGACGACTGCCACCATCGACCTCACTGACGTCACGACCGTGAACGAGGTGCTCGACCGGATCAACTCGAACACCGAAGTCGACATAACTGCAACTGTCCGCAACGATCAGATCGTCCTCACCGATGGCTCCGGTGGTCCGTTCACCGTCACCAACGGCACCGGCGACACGACCGCGACCGACCTTGGGATTGCGGGGACCTCGGTCGGCCCCGAACTCGTCGGCGCCGACGTCTACGGTCTCGCCGGCGGCATCGCGCTCGGCGACTTGAACGATGGCAACGGCGTCCTGATTCGTGACAACATCGCGGACATCCTGATCCAGTCGAAGGATCCCCTGGTCGCCTTCAACATCGATCTCGGCCGCGTCGACGCCCCGATCGTCGGGACGACCGAGCTGTCGGAGCTGAACAACGGATCCGGCGTCACCATCAACGACGACTCCGACGACCCCGACATCAAGTTCGTCACCCGCGACGGCTCGGAGTACGAGGTCGATCTGACGGGCGCGACGACCGTCGACGACGTCATCAGCCGCGTGAGTACGCAGACCGGCGGCGACGTGACGCTGTCCATCCACGCCGACGGCGACAAGCTCGTCGTCACCGACAACACGGTCGGCGGCGGCAACCTCCAGGTGCTCGGCGCCGGAGAGAACGACACCGACACGGCCGAAGATCTCGGCATCCTCAACGAGGCCGGCACCCCGGCCGCGTCGTTCGACGGCGAGCTCATCCCCAACACGATCAGCACGCCGGCGGCGGTCACGCTCCAGGACGTGATGGACCGGATCAACAACGCCGAGGACACGCTTGGCAACCCCAACGCCGGACGCATCGTCGCCAGCATCGCGCCCGACGGTCGTCGGCTTCTCATCACGGACACCACCGGCGGGCCGCAGAACCTCCAGATCTTCAACGCCAACGTCGGCGACACCTTCGGCGCCGCCACCGACCTCGGCATCGCCACCTCCGGCTTCGGCGAACCGACGGCGGTCAAGACGGGCGACGCGATCTACGGTGCGCTCGACTCCGTTCTGGCGGCGAGCATCAACGGCGGCAACGGGCTCGGCGGCGCAACGACGATCAACATCACCGACCGCACGGGGGTGGCGTCGCTCACGCTCGCCAACCTCGACACGTACGACACGCTCCAGGAGATCATCGACGCGGTCAACGCCGAGGCCACCGCCCAGGGCGTGCAGGTGTCCGTCGGTCTCAATTCCACGGGGACGGGTCTTTCGGTCACCGATACGTCCGGCGGCGCGCTCGATCTCAAGGTCAGCGGCGACGCCGCCACGGCGCTCGGCATCGAGTTCACCGGCCCCTCGGACACGGTCCACGGCTCGAACGCGCAGCTCCAGTACGTCGCGGAAGCAACGCTGCTCAGCGACCTGAACTACGGACGCGGCATCGGCACCGGCAGCTTCCGCATCACCGACGGCCTGGGCGCGACCGCGGTCGTCGACATCGGCGGCAGCGAGAAGACCGTGTACGACGTGATCGCCGAGATCAACTCGCGTGGCCTGGCCGTGCAAGCCCGGATCAACGATCAGGGCGACGGGCTCATCATCGAGGAAGATCCCGCCGCTCTCGGCGGCGACACGCCGTTCGTCAACATCAAGGTCGAGTCGGTCTCCGGCACCACCGCCGCGGATCTTAACCTGCTCGGCGAGTCCGAGGACGTCGTGGGCGGCTTCATCGACGGCAGCTACGAGCGGGTCGTGGACCTGGACACGGGGGATTCGCTCGACGACGTCGTGAGCAAGATCAACGCGGCCGGGATTCCCGTCAACGCCGCGCTGATCAACAGCGGCTCCGGACCGACGCCCTACCGGCTCAACCTCACCAGCGGGATCACCGGCGCCGCGGGCGAGCTCGTCATCGACTCCGGCGGCGTCGACCTGGGCCTGACCTCGCTGAGTCGCGGAGAGGACGCCAAGGTGTTCTTCGGCGCTGACGATCCCGAAGATGGTCTCCTGGTCACGAGCGCGACGAACACGCTCAAGGACGTCGTCCAGGGTTTGACGATCGACCTCCTCGCCGCAAGCGACGACCCCGTCACCCTCACCATCGAGCGGGACGAGACGGCGATCGTCGACTCGATGCGGGGCTTCGTCACTGCGTTCAACGACGCCATCGAGCGGATCGGCGCGTACGACTTCTTCGACGTCGAGTCCGAGCAGAGGGGGGTCCTGCTCGGCGACCCGACGGTCTCGCGCGTGCGGTCGGCCCTGTACCGGGTCGCGAACGGGCGGGCGATGAACGTCGACGGCTCGTACCAGTACCTCTCGCAGGTCGGCATCCGCTTCAACGGCGAAGGTCAGATGACCTTCGACGAGTCGAAGTTCCAATCGGCGTACGACGCGGATCCCGAGGGCGTGGAAGCGTTGATCGCGGCATACGACGCGAGCTCGGCCGCCGCCGAGGAGATCGCACCCGGCGTCACCGTCTCCTCGGGCGACCTCGAGTTCAACTCACTCGGCATCGGCAACCTGTTCGACAACATGCTCGACGATCTCACGAACTCGATCGGCGGCGTGCTCACGCTCGCCGACGACGCGTTCGAGGATCGCATCGATCTGCTCAACGACCGCATCGATGCCTTCGACGTGCGGCTGGAAGCGCGGCGAGACATACTGCAACGCGAGTTCACGACCATGGAGACGGTGCTGGCCCAGCTCCAGTCGCAGTCGAACGCGCTCGGCTCGCTGTTCTCGAACCTCTCGCTCGCGGCAAGTCAGGCCTCGGCCTTCTAGGTTGTGTCCGACGGATCAGCGGTTCGCCTGAGTGCGCGAGGCGCAAATGACGACAGGACCGGTGGAGCCGTGACCCCGAGCATCCTCCGATCTCGGGGCCGATCGGCACGTCCGTCGAGTTATCCCCCCGATCGCGAGGTTCCCGCCGCAGGTGAGAACCGGCTGAGCCGATAGTACCTCCGCCATGAGCACGTCCGGCGTGAACCCCTATCTCCGAACCAAGGTCCTGACCGCCTCCCCGGCGGAGCTGCGGCTGATGCTGTTCGACGGGGCGATCAAGTTCCTGGAGCAGGGGCGGCAGGGGATCGAGGAGCGCAACTACGAGCAGATGTTCAACGGCATCTCCAAGTGCCAGAACATCCTCGTGGAGCTCATGAACGGCCTGGTGCCCAAGCACGCCCCGGAGCTCTGCGAGAAGCTCTCGGCCCTCTACACGTTCATGTACACCCAGCTCATCAAGGCGTGCAGCGAACGCGACGTCGAGGTGCTCGAGGAGGTGCTCAAGCTCCTCCGGTACGAACGCGAGACGTGGGCGATGCTGATGTCGCGTCTCACCGACGAGGGCACAGAGGCCGAGGTCGAAACCAACGACGGCTCGGTGAGCGTCTCGGGCTAGGACCCACGCGCGACCGTGACCGTGTCCGCGACCGTGTCCGCGACCGTGACCGCGACCGCGACCGCGACCATGACCGTGTCCGCAACCGCGACCGTGTCCGTGTCCGTGTCCGCGTCCGCAACCGCGACGGTGCCCACGCGCGATCGCGCGATCGCCCGACCCAACTTCACCAAGGCGGCACGACGCCGCCGGCCCCCCGCGCGATCCCTGCACCGCCGGATGGCGGTGCGAAAAATAGAAATGTGCACCGCCG
>JABDLI010000357.1 GCA_013003065.1 Phycisphaerales bacterium
GTGTTCTGGCGGACACGTCCGCAGTGACGGTCGACGCGGGTGCCACGCTCGAGCTCGACGGCGTCAACGACACGGTGGGACCGCTCAGCGGCGACGACGACGATGACGACGACGACGATGATGACGACGACGACGATGACGATGACGACGACGACGATGACGACGACGACGATGACGACGACGACGACGACGATGACGACGACGACGACGACGAGACCGTGGTCGAGCCCCGCGGTCAGAACCTGGGCGTCGCCTTCGACGAGCAGGCGCCGATCGAGGATCGCATCTACCGGGATCCGTTCACCCTTCGTCCCCTCGAGCGATTCGGGATCTACCTCCGCGAGCTCGACATCGACGAGCTGCTCGCGACCGTCGATGGGCGTCAGATGTACGACGACAGCGAAGCCGGTCGCGCGGCGTCACCGGCGGGTTACGAGGTCGCGACGAACCGTCTGCGTCGGGACACCATCGAAGGGATGATCGATCGCTGCGAGCAGCTCTTCCTGAGCGAGACCGTCGATCCGGCGACGGGCGAGCTTCGCGTCGAGGATCAGACGCCGCACCTGCGGGCGGCCCTCGAGGTGGCGTGGGATCACTACGCGGGTGCAACCGAGAGCGAGCTGACGATCGTCGGCTTCAGCGACTACCTGCGAACCTCGGCCGACGCGATGCTGGCCAACGAGTACGTGCAGGGGCTGCGTCAGGTGCTGGTCGAGCTTCGCTCGTCCGGTCTCAGCGAACGCGAGGTTCGTCACTGCACCGCGGCGCTCCTCGATCCGATCGCCCCGCGCAACATCCCGCGGGACGACTTCGAGCAGCTCGTCCGCTGGTCGAACGAGGAGCTGCGTGACGCGACCGTTCGTGTCGCGGTCGAGCCGGTGGACACCCGTCCCGAGACGCCGGCCGTCGTCAACCGCGGCGTCCTCGCGACTCGCCCGCACGGCGTGCTGGCCGCCTTCCTCGGCAGCATGTCGTGGGAGCCCGCGACCATTCGCACCGCGTGCGGTCGTGGCTGCCTGCAGCGGGGTTCGGCTCCGGTGGTCATCGAGCGTTTCCAGAGCGTCCTCGGGTACGACGACAACGTTGCCGATCCGGCTGGGTACCTGCAGGGCATGCTGGACGTCGCCTGGATCAACTTCACCGAAGCGACCGGGGCGTGCACGACCGAGGACTTCATGCACTACCTGCGATCGACGCCGAGCGAGCACGGTGCGTACGTTTGCATCGAGGGTCTCCGTGACTTCTTCGTCGCCCTCCGAGCGGCCGGCCTGACCTGCGAAGACTGCACGCAGGCGGTGCTTGCTCCGATCGCACCAGCCGATCTGGGGATCGACCGACTCGCCCGCCTCGTCGAGGCGGCGGGTGCCTCGTCGCGCGGCTGAGCGCGACACCCGACGGGCCGACCAGGCGGATGAAGACCCCGGTGCTGATGGCGCCGGGGTCTTTTCGTGGAGTTGAACGTTGTTGGGGGCGGTGGGGTCTTTTGAGTTCCACTTCACGATTCCCCGGGTTCCCGATCTCCGGGTCCAATTCCACTTCCCCTTCCCATTCCAATTCCCATTCCCATTCCCATTCCCATTCCCATTCAAAATCCAATTCTCACCCAACCGCGCGAACACGCCGGTGACCTCCGGACGCCCTGCGCATCCACGGGCGGCGTCCTGCCGCCCTCGGCCTCAGTTGGTCGTGCGCTGAACGCTGTGTCGTCCGGCGCCGAACCGACCCACGCTCGATCCGCCGCATCCTGCGGCGAAGCACAGGACGGCGTAGCGCCCAAAGACACCGCCCGCATCCTGCGGGCTAGCGTTCGGATGGTTCAGCGTGGGTATGACTAGTTGTGTGCCGCCATGCGGCGGCAGGAGCTGCGCGGGGACCGGCGGCGTCCATGCCGCCTCGGGCAGGTTGGGTCGGGCGATTGCGCGATGGGCGCGTTTGCGCTGACGCCCCGCGAGCGCTAGCGAGCGCTCCCGTGTCCGCGTCCGGGTCCGGGTCCGCGTCCGTGTCCGCGTCCGTGTCCGGGTCCGTGTCCGCGTCCGCGTCCGTGTCCGGGTCCGCGTCCGCGCCCGTGTCCGTGTCCGCGTCTGCGTCCGTGTCTGCGTCCGTATCCGCGCCCGCGTCCGTGTCCGCGTCCGTGTCTGCGTCCGCGTCCGTGTCCGCGTCCGTGCCCGCATCCGTGTCCGCGCCCGCGTCCGCTACCCCGTCACCTCCCACGTGTCCCCCTCGTGCAGCAACGCGTGCAGATCTCCGTGTCCGTGGGCCTCGACCGCCTGCTCGAGCTGTTCGTGCACCAGCTCGTCGTAGGGCTTGCGCTCGGTGTCCTGGAACAGGATCCCGCGGATCTCGGGGAACTCCGGGTGGGTCATCTGCGCGAGCAGGAACGCCAGGCCGTGGTCGTGCATGTCGTGCACGACGAGGTCGGATTCGCTGATGCCGTTGCCGAGCGTCACGACTTCGAGCTTCGTGCCGCGGAAGCGGATGCCCTTTTCGCGGTCGGCGCCGAAGATCAGCGGCTTGCCGTGCTCCAGCTCGATCGTCGCGTCCGCTTTGGTGTCCTTCTGACTCGCGTAGAAGAAGGCCTGGTGGTTGAAGATGTTGCAGTCCTGGTAGATCTCGATGAACGCGGTGCCGCGGTGGGCGGCGGCGGCGAGCATCACTGCCTCCAGGTGCTTCATGTCGACGTCGATCGAGCGGGCGACGAAGGTGCAGCCCGTGCCGATCGCGAGCTGGAGCGGGTTGACGGGATAGTCGAGGGAGCCCATGGGCGTCGACTTGGTCTTCTTGCCGAACTCGCTCGTTGGCGAATACTGACCCTTGGTCAGACCGTAGATCCGGTTGTTGAAGAGCAGCACGTTGATGTCGAGGTTGCGACGCATCATGTGCATCGTGTGGTTGCCGCCGATCGACAGGAGATCGCCGTCGCCGGAGGCGAGCCAGACGTCGAGCTGCGGATTGGCGAGCTTGACCCCCGTGGCGAACGCCGGCGCGCGGCCGTGGATCGAGTGCATGCCGTACGTGTTCATGTAGTACGGGAACCGGGCCGCGCACCCGATGCCCGACACGAAGACGTAGTCCTCCTTGCGGGTCTGCAGCTTGGGCAGCGTCTTGCGGACGGCGGCGAGGATCGCGTAATCGCCGCAGCCGGGGCACCAGCGGACCTCCTGGTCGGTGGTGAAGTCCTTCGCCTTGTAGGTGGGCAACGCGGTGTCAGGCATGACGCTTCCTCCCGGCCGCGGCCTGACCGCTTCGCTCTTTCAGGATCGCCCGGCACTTGGTGACCAGCTCCTCGACGCGGAACATGCGGCCCTTCATCTCGTTGATGCCGACGACGTCGATCAGGAAGCGGTCGCGAATGAGCGTGCGAAGCTGTCCGAAGTTGATCTCGGGGATGACGATCGTCTCGTAGCGATCGAGCACGGCGCGGAGATTCGACGGGAACGGGTTCAGGTGACGCAAGTGCGCGGTCGCGACCGGAAGCCCCTGCTTGCGCAGCTCGTCGCCGGCCGTCGTGATCGATCCGTACGTCCCACCCCAGCCCAGGACGAGCAGCTCGCCCGACTCGGGCCCGCGGACGGTGAGCGGCGGGATGAGGGCGGCGGCCCGCTGCACCTTCTCCGCGCGGGTGCGGCACATGTGGTCGTGGTTGTCAGGGTCATACGAGACGTTGCCGGTGCCTTCCTGTTTCTCGAGTCCGCCGACGCGGTGCTCGAGCCCGGGCGTGCCGGGGATCGGCCACGGGCGGGCGAGCGTGTCGGGATCACGCACGTACGGCAGATACGGGCCTCCCTCGTTGTTCGTCACGTCGGGGTGCGTCACCTCGATCGGCGGGATCGCCTCGACGTCGGGGATGAGCCACGGCTCGGCGCCGTTGGCGATGTATCCGTCCGAGAGAAAGATCACGGGGCACATCGCATGCACCGCCAGACGGAAGGCCTGAACGGCGACGTCGAAACAGTCGGCCGGGCCGGCGGGCGCGACGATGATCACCGGCGACTCGCTCGTGCGTCCGTACATTGCCTGCAAGAGATCGGCCTGCTCCGTCTTGGTCGGCATGCCGGTGGCGGGACCGGCCCGCTGCACGTCGATGATCACCATGGGCAGCTCGTACATCACCGCGAGACCGACGGCTTCGCTCTTGAGCGCGAGGCCGGGGCCCGACGTGCCGGTCAATGCGAAGTCGCCGGCGAACGCGGCGCCGATCGCGGCGGACACGGCGGCGATCTCATCTTCGGCCTGGAACGTCTTGACGCCGAAGTGCTTCAGCCGCGACAGCCCGTGGATGAGATCGGACGCGGGCGTGATCGGGTAGCTCGCGTAGACCAGGTTCTTCTTCGCCTTGCGGGCGGCGGTCACGAATCCGAGGACCGTCGCCTCGTTGCCGCTGATGCGGCGGTAACGTCCGGGGTTCTGCGGCGCGGGCGCAACCTCGTACCGCACCGGGAACAGCTCGGCGGTCTCGCCGAAGAAATACCCCGACTTGAGGGCCGAGATATTGAGGTCGGCGATCTCGGGCTTCTTCTTCTGTGTACCAAAGTAGTCGTTCAGGAAATCGATCGTCGGATCGAGCGATCGGCCGAACAGCCACGACACGATCCCGAGCGCATACATGTTCCGGCACCGATCGACGTCTTTCGCGCCCATCCCCGAGTCGGTCAGAGACTCGCGGGTCAGGCGGCTCATCGGGATCGGGAAGACGCGGTAGCGGGTGAGAAACTCGTCGTCCTCGAGCGGGTTGTACCCCTCGTCGTAGCCGCACTTGCGGAGATTCACCTTCGTGAACTCGTCCTCGTTGACGATCACGATGCCGCCGGGCTCGACGTCTTCCAGGTTGGTCTTGAGCGCGGCGGGGTTCATGGCCACCATCGCGTTCACCATGTCGCCGGGCGTGTAGATCTCGGTGCTGGCGAACTGCACCTGGAATCCCGAGACGCCGAAGGTCGTCCCGCGGGGAGCGCGGATCTCGGCCGGGAAGTCCGGGAAAGTGGCGATGTCGTTGCCGAACAACGCGCTGCTGGTCGTGAACTGACCGCCGGTGAGCTGCATGCCATCACCGGAGTCTCCGCAGAAGCGGACGACCATCTGCTCGCGCACGGTGGGCTCGATGCTGGCCCCCCCGGAGGCTGGTGCTTCAGGCGGCACGGGCGTTCCTTTCGCTGGTCCCGTGATTGTATAGAAGGATGCGGGCGCGAGACGCGCGGAATCACTCCCGGGCCGCGTGAAGATCCGCCGGTCACCAGCCTCGGCGTCAGTTCTCCTTGATCGCCCGGATCAGCTCCACCAGGGCCTTCTTGCCGTCGCCGAACATCATCAGGGTGTTCGGGGCGGCGAAGAGCGGGTTCGGGATGCCGGCGAAGCCGGGGCTCAGGGAGCGTTTCACCACGACGACCGTTCGCGCCTGGTCGACGTTGATGATGGGCATTCCCGCGATCGGGCTGGTCGGGTTCGTCCGGGCGTCGGGGTTGACGACGTCGTTCGCGCCGATGACGAGGCAGATGTCCACCTGCTCCATCATCGCGTTCACCTCGTCCATCTCCTTGAGCTGGTCGTAGGGGACGTCGGCCTCCGCGAGGAGCACGTTCATATGGCCGGGCATGCGGCCCGCGACGGGGTGAATGCCGTAGATCACCTCGACGTCCTGCGCCTCGAGCAGGTTCGCCAGGTCCCGCACGGTGTGCTGGGCCTGGGCGACCGCCATGCCGTACCCGGGCACGACGCACACCCGCTGGACGCCGTCGAAGAGCATGGCGACCTCATCGGGCGTGGTCGCGGTCACCTTGCCGGCGTAGACCTCGTCCGCGCTGGGCCCTTCCTCGACTTCGGCCATGACCCCGAACAGCACGTTCGTCAACGAGCGATTCATGGCAACGCACATGATCTTGGTGAGGATCAGCCCCGACGCGCCGACGAGCGACCCGGAGACGATGAGCACCGTGTTGTTGATGACGAATCCGGTCGCGGCGGCGGCGAGACCCGAGTACGAGTTCAGGAGCGAGATCACGACCGGCATGTCGGCGCCGCCGATGGGGAGGACGAAGAAGATGCCGCCGACGAGCGCGCACGCCGCGAGCGCCCAATAGGCCCACCACGCATCGGGGCGAACGAGCAGGACGGCGCCGAAGATCGCGGAGCCGACCAACGCGACGACGTTGCCCGCCTTCAGCATGGGGTTCGTCATCGGCCGTCCGCTGATCCACTCGCGGAGCTTGACGAACGCGAGCACGCTGCCGGTGAAGGTCAGACCGCCGATGATCCCGGAGATGACGGTCGCCAGGTACACCTGCACCGGATCGCCCATGCCGGCATCGGCAATGACCTGACCCATCCAGTAGGTGAGATCGCGGTCACTTTCACCGGAGACCCCCATGCGCTCGGCCGCCTTAGCGATCGTCTCGTGAAAAACGGCGCCGGCGACGAGCATCGAGGCGATGCCGCCGAAGCCGTTGAAGAGCGCGACCAGCTCGGGCATCGCCGTCATCTGCACCCGTTTGGCGGCGACGACGCCGATGAGCCCCCCGAGGACGATGCCCCCGACCCACCAGTACCAGCCCGGCATGAGGTCGCCGTCGACGAGCGTGACGATCATCGCGAGGATCATCCCGGCCAGACCGAGCAGGTTGCCCCGCACCGCGGTGCGGGGGTGCGTCAGGCCCTTGATCCCGAAGATGAAGAGGATCGCGGCAACGACGTAGAGGAGATTGCGAAGACTGTCGAATTCCACCGCCTCAGCCCTTTTTCTTGAACATCGCGAGCATGCGGTGCGTGACGCCGAAACCGCCGACGACGTTGATCATCGCGAACACGACGGCGAGAAACCCGAGGAAGCCCGGCACGAACGACTCGCTGCTCGGGTTCGCCCCGGCGACGATGAGCGCGCCGACGATCGTGATACCGGAGATCGCGTTCGCCCCGGACATCAACGGCGTGTGCAGCGTCGGCGGGACCTTCGTGATGATCTCGAAGCCGACGAAGATGGCAAGGGCGAAGATCGTCAGGAGCAGGGCGAACATGGCGGGGTTCCCGAATTGAGGACGGGGCGAATCACTCGGACGCGGCGTGCTCCAGCGGGGGCAGCTCGAACACCTCGCGGGCGAAGGCGTGCACGATGTCCCCGTGCTCAGTGAGCATGGTCCCGGTGATGACCTCGTCGGCGCGATCGAGCGTGAGCACGCCTTCCTTGATGATCAGCCCCAGGAGATTCGCGACGTTCTTGGCGAACATGCGGCTGGCATCCTGGGGAATGGTCGCGGGCATGTTGGTGGGGCCGAGAATCATGACGCCATTCTCTTTCACGACCTCATCGGGCTTCGTCAGCTCACAGTTCCCGCCACGTTCGGCCGCCATGTCGACGATCAGCGTGCCGGGACGCATCCGCCGCACGACCTCGGCCGTGATCAGACGCGGGGCCCGCTTGCCGGGAACGGCGGCGGTGGTGATCACCACGTCGCACTCGGCGACGGTGTCGGCCATGAGCTGCTGCTGCTGGGCGCGTTCCTCGGCGGTCTGCTCGCGGGCGTAGCCACCCTCGCCCTCGGCCGCCTTCACCGGCAGCTCGACGAACTTGCCGCCGAGGGACTCGACCTGCTCCTTCACCTCCGGTCGCACGTCGATGGCATACACCACGGCGCCGGCCCGTTTGGCCGAGGCGATGGCCTGCAGACCGGCGACACCGGCGCCGACGACGAACACCTTCGCCGGTGCGATCGTGCCGGCCGCGGTCATCATCATGGGGAAGAGCTTCGGCAGCGTGTCCACCGCGAGCGCGACGGCCTTGTAGCCGCCGATCGTGGCCTGCGAAGACAGGACGTCCATCGCCTGCGCGCGGGTGATCCGCGGCACCAGCTCGAGCGCGAACGTGCGGACACCGGTCTGGGCCAGCCGCTCGATCGGGGCGAGCTCGGTGAGCGGCTCGGAGAGGCCGATGATCGTCTGGTCCTGGCGGTAGAGCTCCAGGTCGCCCGCCCCTCCGGGGTTGGCGCCGTAGGTGCGAACCATGCACACGACGTCGGCGGCGGCAAACACCTCCCCGCGGTCGCGGGCGATGCGGGCGCCCTTCTCGCGGTATTGCTCGTCCGGAAAGCCGGCTTCCACGCCGGCCCCGGCGTCGACGAGCACCTCGGCCCCGGTCTTGAGGATGGCGGGGATCACGGCGGGGACCAGACCGACCCGCCGCTCGCCGGGGAACGTTTCCTTGACGACGCCAACGACCATGTTCGTGCTTCCCGGTTGTCAGGCCCGGACCGAGTCGTTCGCCCCGGGTTTGGGGGGGAGCAGGGTAGCAGGATCAGGGTGGGATGGGGGGGGAAGCAGACCCTGATTGGGGGGGGCGTGGCACGGATGCGGACGCGGACCGGGGGCACGCAACTGGTGCCACGGACAGCGAAGCGTCCGTGCCGTGC
>JABDLI010000370.1 GCA_013003065.1 Phycisphaerales bacterium
GGGGCGGATCTTCCGATCCGCCGGAGCGGCGTCCGTGTGCACAGGCACGGACGCGGGCACGGACACGGTCACGGTCACGGACGCGGCCACGGACGCGGGCACGGACGCGGACGCGGGCACGGACGCGGGCACGGACGCGGACGCGGACACGGGTACGGACACGGACGCGGGCACGGCCCCGTACGCTGCCGCGGCCCGGGCTCGCCGGCTGGCGAGGGTCCCGGGCCGCTCACATCATCACCTTCCTACCTACGTACCTGCGAGATCTCAGGGGCACGGCCCCCAATCGTTGAGCACGAGCAGCAGATCTGCGAAGTCCACGAGCCCGTCATCGTTGGCATCCGCCGGGCAGCCGGCGCAGGGGCCCCACGCGGAGATGACCGGGAGCAGGTCGTCGAACCCGACCTCACCGCTGCTGGTGACATCGGCCGCACACGGCGGGAGCGTGCGGAAGGTGAACCACCACAGCTCGGACGGTGGGTCGACCGCGATCGTCACGTGACCCCGCGCCTTCACCGTCGTCTGGACCGTGATCATGGTGCCGGTATTGATCGGCGCCGTCTTGATCACGGTCCCGCCTCCGGGCGGCTCGGCGACGAGCTTCGCCGTCGCCCCCTTCTTCGGCACGGACACGGTCTCCGTGGCCACGCCGACCGGGTTCGCAAAGATGGGGCTGATGAAGTAGTAGTGGCTCATGTTCCGAGGCTTGGCGCAGTCGTCAACATGCGCCACCTTGACCTTGCCCACGCTGTACACCGTGTGCGTGTACTTCTGGGGGCAATTGTCGAGCTTGATGAGCACGAGTTTCCCGGTGTCGGGATTGACGTACCGGGCGTTCTGGATGCCGTTCGCGTCCGCGAATGTCAGGGTGCTGTGAAAGTGGCTCCCCTTCATGAACTCGCAGCTTCTGCAGGCGGCGTAGCCGGCCGAGATCGTCGGGGCCTCGGCCATCGCCGTGCCAGCCAGCAGAGCTCCAAGCCCAGCGGCAGCGAGCAGACCGAATCGTGATTTGGTGGAAGCGATCATGGCGATAACCTCCGGGCGTATCCGGTCGGATCGCAACGACATGCGTCCCCTGCTTTGATCGGACTCCAGCGAGTCCTTGAGCCTTATTAAAGTGCGCGCGGGCACCGGCCGGCCACAGGGAAAGCGTGGTGTCTCGGCGGGGAACACGGCCGGTGACACGCAGACGGACGCAGGCACGGACGCGGACACGGACGCGGACACGGACGCGGGCACGGACACGGGCACGGACGCGGACGCGGACGCGGACACGGACGCGGACACGGACACGGACACGGACGCGGGCACGGACGCGGACGCGGACGCGCTCACGGACACGGACGCGGGCACGGACGCGGACGCGGGCACGGACGCGGGCACGGACGCGGACACGGACGCGGATGCGGACGCGGACACGGACGCGGACACGGACGCGGGCACGGACACGGACGCGGTCACGCCCTGCCGCGCGAAAGCGCGGACGCAGGCCGTACGGAGCGCATTGCGCCCCCGCCGCGCGAAAGCGAGTGTCGGCCGAAGGCCGTACGGAGCGGAAAAGAAAACGCACCCGGCGCACCCGTCTCGTCCGTGAAGAAGCAGGTGCGATGGGTGCTGGTCTGAGCCTCTTCGCCGGAAAAGGGAGGGGAGGAAGGTGGGCCGGCGGAGAGGGCTTGCTGGCGATGGTTGCTGGCTGGTCGGCTCCGGTGACACGGGAATGGGGGCAGCACGCGCGAAGCGTGAGCCGAGGTCCATTCCGCGAGCTCGACGGGCGGCCCCGTCTTACCCGGTGCACTCGGGCGCGTCGTCGTTTCGTAGATCGGCCGATTCGACCCTGAGGGTTGCGCAACCCTGTGGTTGACAGGTTTGCTCGAGCCGAGTCGCCGTCCATCCGAGCTGCGTTGACCGTGCAGGGCACCGGATCGTTCGCCTCTCCCGTCGGGGAGGTCGATCACCGTGCGGGTCAACGCGGCCTTCTCGCAGACTTGGCAAGTCTTATCTGACGCTGAGAGTCGAGCTCTCGGCTCCGCTCCGGAAGCGGGGCCACGCCAAGGGCTTGACTTGGCTGCGGGAAGGGTCCGCGGCGTCACCTGCAAAGGCCGTCGGTCGCGCCGAGCGAACTCGACGCGGGAGGGCCCCCGCAGACACACCGCCCTCGGACTCCTGCTCGAGAGGTGCGGTCAAGCCGCACTTCGATGACAGGGATTGAAACCACCATGAATCGTCCGTTCGGTGACGGCTCGATTCGCCCCGATGGGGCGCCCGATGCTCGCGTTGCTTCGGGGATGGTGAACCGCGGGTTGTTCAACCAGATGACCGGGAGCAAGCTCCGGGTCTCTGCAAGGCACACCGTGATGGCGTGCCCCCTGCGGCAGTCCGACGCGTGTTTCGCCTACTTCTCAAGGAGCGTGTCAGCCGAAGCCGACCAGGCAGCATTGCCACGAGCATTAGGCGCGCGTTTGCCCTTGAATGCAAGGGGAAACGGAGATGTGGATGGATTGGTGGAAGCGCGGTGGACAACCTGTTCTGACGCTCGTTGCGCGCTCGAAACAGCCCACCGAGCGTCAGGGTTTCGGCCCCTCGACCACCTGCTGCACGCTCCGCGCAAGCTCATCGACGAGATCCTGCCGCGCCGCTTCGTCACTCGGGTCGATCCGTGTCGTCCCCATCAGCGACGACCACTCGGGAAACAGCTGCGCTCGCGCAAGCTGCTTGAGCAGATCGCCGGGAAGACGCGGACGCTTTTCGGATGATCCGTCCGTCGTTTCCCCCAACCGAATCGCGTCGACGCTCGCGTGCCCGCGGCGCAGGAGCGCGCGGATGAGCTCGATTTGACGCAACGCGAGAAGCCGCAGTGTCGTCTCCGCGCACCGCAGCTCCGATCGACCCCGCAGGCGGTCGTACAGACGACGCCCGTGCGTCCGCGCCGCGCCGACGAGACCGCCGATCGCGGCGCCGGCGGCCGCGGCGGTGCCGAGCGTGAGCCCCGCGAAGAGCAGGTCGAACGTCACGCCGACCATGGCCCCGGTCGCCGCCGCCCCGCCCGCGTGGAGACCGAACTCCTTCATCGCCGCGGGGCTGAAGAGATCGATGCCCCACGCGCCGCCCGCGATGGGCAACGCATCCGATTCGACGTCGGTCGGGCGGAACCGGTGCAGGGCGAGGAGCTGCTCGACGCACGCCTGCTCCCGCTCGCGGACCTGCTGCTTCAAACGCACGAGGGCCGCGTCCCGCGCCGCCGTGTCACCGTCCGCGACCGACACGTTGTACGCCGCCACATCGACGAGCAGCTCGCCGAGCAGCAGGGACGAGGCGTGGACGAGCGCGTGCCGCTGGGTCACCCGCTCGCGGGCGAGCGTCTCGAGGACATCACCCCGCGTGTCGAGCAACGTGCGCATCTTCTCGTACAGCCGCTGCTCGTCGCGGAGGTCGAAGACGACCGTGTCGAACTCCGCGACCGCGTGCATGTTCACCCGCGCGAGGTGCTCCCGCCACTCCGCCGTCAACGCATTCTCGGTCGCGGTGAAGTTCAGGACCGGCACGATCGGGGTCGCGCAATAGCCGAGGATGGTCAGCTCGTCGCGGTGTTTCCCGAGAACGCGATCACGCACGTCGACGACGTAGAGGGCGATGTCGCTCGCCAGCACCTGCCGCAGGGCCTTCGCCTCCTGGGCGAACCCGGTGCGAGCTTCGACGCTCTCGAGAAACGCCTCGACGAGCTCGATGCCGTCGGCCCGGCGATCCCCCCGCTGCTTCTCGAGCGTCTCGAGGAGACCGATCGAATCCTCGAGCCCCGGGGTGTCGAACAGCTCGAGCGCGGGCGCACCGCCCGCCCGCAGGAGCGCCGCTTCGACGGCGCGGGTCACCGCCGGCCGGTCGGACACCTCGCCGAACTCGACATCACGCATCAGCGTGCGCAAGAGGGATGTCTTGCCCGTGTTCGTGTGCCCGACGACCGCGACCTTCAAGACGCCGCTCATGATCGCGTCTCGCGGGCAAGGGCCAGGTCGTAGCGATGGCGGATCTCGTCGAGCGCCCGGCTGATGGCGTCGGCGTCGGCGGCGGCGTCGAGGGCGTCGTTCTCGTCGAGCGTGGCTTCGAGCACCCGCGCGATCGCCGATTCCTCCCGCCCCTGCAGATCGAGGACGAGCGCGAACAGCACCGACGCCCGCACCGCGTCCGACCGGTCGGGCGTCGCGGCGTCGTCCGGGGACGCGTCGCCACTGCCCTGACCCCGCACGAGCTGCAAGACCGCGCCGAGACCCGCCCCGCTCATGGTCCACACCGGGAGGGCCGCGAACGCCGCGGGCGCGACGAGCGAACCCACCGCGAGACAGCCCAGCACGCCCCCGAGCGCCCCCGCCGCCGCCCACCGCGGGCTGCGTCGCAGATCGACGGGAAGCAGCTGGTCGATCTTCGCCGCGCCCGCGCGGACGGCGGACACCGGATCCCGCAATGCGGCCTTCGTGAGCGCGAGACGCTCGCCCAGCGTGTTTGCCTCGGCGTCGTAGAGCTCCGCCAAACCCCGGCTCAGCTCGGTCACCTGCCGGGCGGTGGGCGGATCGTCCCAACCCGCCGCCGCATCCACGATCCGCGTGAACGCGGCTTCGATCCGCCGGTGGCCGCCGGCGGGCGTCCCCGGCGTCACGCCGATGAGCGACGACAGCCGGGCCCGACTCGCGTCCGTGAGATGGTCGAGATCGATGGACGCAACCCGCTCGGGCGGGATGCCGGCGGCGGTCGCGAGCCCGTGCCAGTCCTCCTCGCGTTGCGCGACCCCGGTGGCATCGGTGCGATCGCGCAGGACGCCGCCGCCGGTCAACGCGAGCGCGACCGGCCCCCGCGCGCACTCGGCGATGGTCCGGATGAACGACGCGAGCCCGCGGTCGGGGGTCGTCGTGAGCGCGCCGACGATCACGGTCATCCGCGGCGGCTCCGCGAGCGTCGCGAGCGTACCGGCGACGCGTTGCCGATCCTCGCGGCTCTCGGCGAACCCGAGATCGGTCCACTCGGCGCCCGCGACCGACGGCGGCCACGGCCCGGACGCGGGCGTCGCAAGCTCGATCCCCACGATGGCCGGTGGTCCGCTGGCGGCGTCGCCGGCAACCGGCGGTGCGACCGTCGTCGCGGGGGCGGTCGCCGCGTCGCCGTCGATGATCCCGCGTTCTTCCGAGTCGGGCGTGAGCCGCGACGCCAGACGCACGTACCCCGGCGCCGAAAGATCCAGCCGCCAGCGTCGCAAGGCGGCGCGACGCGCACCGAGACACACGGCCAGCAGAAGCGCGCGAGGAACCAGGCCGTAGAGCAGCACCGATCCGACGAGCAGCCCGGACCACGCCACCCGCGCGGTCCCCAGTGTCGCCGCATCCGCGTCGCCTTCGCTCGCGGCGATCTGCTCCCGCGACGGCGTCGGCAGACCGAACGCGGCCGGCGCGGCGGCGATCACGCGGGTGATCGACTGGTAGGACGACGCGTCGAGGATCGTCGTCTCCCAGTTGAACACGTAGCGTTTGGTGCTGAGCAGCACGAGCAGAACGATGAGACACCCGACGTTGGCGGCCACCCAGAACGCGTGGCTGATCGCGCTGAGCGTGCAGCGACCGACGACGCCACGACCGTGGACGCTGGTGAGCGCCTGGAGCGCCGCGACCCCCGCGTCGCCGGCGTGGGCGGTGCCGCCGCCCAGCCGCCGGCCGAGCCCGACCGCCAGCTCTCCGAGCGGGCTCACGGGAAAGGACCGCGGCCGCAGCAGCATGAGGAAGACCCATCCGGCGAGCAGCACGGTCTGCACGCCGAGCAGCGTCACGAACATCCAGAAGAAGTTGATCGGCGTGCCCGGGCTGGTGGCGAAGGCCGCGCGAGCGGCGCCGGCGCCGGTCACCGCGGCCACGACGACGCCGATCGCGACCGCCCAGGCGGTGCCGCGGCCGAAGCGGTCGAT
>JABDLI010000373.1 GCA_013003065.1 Phycisphaerales bacterium
CGGCGGCCGCCACGCAGCCGTGGATCATCATCGTGCTCGACGTGGGGGGTGCGAACGGCGTCGATCTCAATCGGGTGGCGCAAGCCGCGGTGCCGGGCGCCCATGCCGATCGCGTGACGATCGAGACCGCGATCGCCACCGAACGCGTGCTCCTCACCGAGCGGCTCCGCGACGCCGCCCTCGCGGACGGCGTGACGGTCGTCGTCGTGCGTGACGGAACTCCCGGGCACTTCGATCTGGCCGCGATGGAACGCTGGGTAGCCGAAGTCGATCGGCTGGGGTTCGAGCCGCGACAGCGGGTGACGTGGCCCATCGAGCGGTGCTGTGCCTTGCGACCGGCGGCGGGGCCGGTGGGAATCAAACCGGACGGACGCGACGAGCCGACGATGGAACATGCGTTCCGGGTCGAACGGGTCACCGGGGCGCGGGTCTCCGGCGTCCGGTTTCACGCGCGCCCGCTCTTCGAGCGGATGGAGGTGATGCGGACACGGCCCCCGGCCCGCCGGTGGCAACGCGGTCCGACCGGTCGTCTGCCGCTTCCCGAGGTCATTCACCGCACGTCGCCCTGGTGGCGAGCGCACATCGCCGGATACGGCGGCGCGGGCCCCGGACGGGCGGCGGAGGTCTTGATGCGGGCCGGCCGTCACATGGGGTACGCCGTCAACGGGCAGTGGAACCCGGAGCCGATCGCGCACGGGCGGCGGGCGTGGGCGCAGGTGCTCTTCACGCGACCGCGTGAGAATGAAGCGCCGCTGCCGCTCACCGTCCGCGTGCCGTTCGGCGAAGCCGATTTGCTGCTGGGGATCGAGGGAACCGAGACCCTGCGGGCCCTGGAGGGCGACGCCACGTTGCGGGTCGCGTTCGCCGAGCGGTCCTACGCGGTGGTGAACGCGGGCGGCTTCGGCGACGAGGGCGACGTGACGGCTGCGTCCGAACGCGAGCCGGCGTTGCGTCAGGCGGTGCGTGCGTGCTCCCGGGCCCAACCGCGGCTCCTGGAAAACGTCGCGGAGGCGTGTCGAGCGTGGCTGCACACCGACCGGGCGGTCGATCTCGCGCTCGTCGGCGCCGCCTTCCAGCTCGGGCTCATGCCGCTGACGCTCGACGCGTTGCAGCAGGCCGTGGCCGAGATCGAGCACGCCGGAGCGGGCCGGGCCGTGGACGCGTTCCAGTTCGGGCGGCACCTCGCCGTCGACGCGCGGCTGTTCAACCGGCCCCGGGAACGGGAGGAAGACCTGAGCGGGCTCGTCCGTCGCTTTTCGCATCAGATCGCGCGGCGACGCCGTGATCGTCCGGTCGCCGGTCGCTTCCGCGCGCTGGCGCGTTGGACGATCGAGGCGATGCCCGGCCTCGCGGAAACCGACCCGGGCCGCGCCGCCCTCCGCGACTTCGTCGTCGCCACGTACCACTGTCTCCAGTGGGGTGGGCTCGACTACGCCGAACGCTACGCGACGCTGATCACGGACCTGTATCGCGGCGATCGCGGTGCGGCGGGACGGTCGCTGACACGGGCGGCGGTCCTGCCCCTCGCGAGCGCGATGCTCATCCGCGATCCGATCTACGTCGGGACGATGACCGCGAGCGCCGAGCAGCGACGCCGGATCCGGCAGATGCTCAACATCAAGCGAGCGCGGGCCGACGAGATGGAACGGCGGTACCTCACGCGGTTCGAGCTGCGCACCGGGATGCGTCGGTACCAGCTCGACCTGCGGACGAGCGACTGGCCCGCGCGGCTGCTCTCGTCACTGCGTCGGATCGTGCCCGAGTCGTGGCGGGGCAGTCGCCGCGAGCGGGAGCTGCGTTCGTCGATGATCGGTCTCGTGCAACGCGTCACGGCCAATGCGTCCGCGGACTACGAACGATTCCAGCGGACGCTGCTGCATCTGCACGAACGCGCCGCGAACGATCATCTTCAGGACATGTCGCCGTCGGAGCTGCGGGTGATGGTGGACGCGGAGGCAGGGGGCGAATTGGAGTCGGACACCCGCTCGTGACGCAGCTGCCCGCACGCGGCGGCGATGTCGCGTCCGCGGCTGGCGCGGATGTGAGCGCGGACGCCGCGACGTCGGAGCGTGGCCTGGAAGGCGAGGACATCCGCCGTCGTCGGCCGGTCGTAGGGGAGGCCCCGCACCTCGTTGTACCGGATCAAGTTCACCGTCGCCCGGAGACGCCGCGCGAGCGTCGCGAGCTCCTCGGCGTGCGTCACCCGATCGTTCACGCGGCGGAGGAGGAGATACTCGAGGGTAATCTCACGCCCCGTCTTCCGGAAGTACCCGTCGCAGGCGTCGAGCAGCTCGGCGATGGTCGCGTACTCCGCCCACGGGATGAGCTGACGCCGGATCTCGTCGTTCGGCGCGTGCAGGCTGAGCGCGAGCTTGACCGGAAGCTCGAACTCGGTGAGCTTGCGGATGCCCGCCGGCAGGCCGACCGTGGAGACGGTGATGCGACGCACGCCGATCCCCAGTCCCCAGGGGGCGTTGATGGTGCGGATCGCCGCCACGACGGCGCCGGCGTTGGCCAGCGGTTCGCCCATGCCCATGAAGACGACGTTCGTGAGCCGCCCGACGCCGAGGTGTCCGAGGCGAAACGCCTGCTCGACGATCTGACCCGCGGTGAGGTTGCCGTCGAGACCGCCGATGCCGGATGCGCAGAAGCGGCACCCCACCGGGCAGCCGACCTGGCTGGAGAGACAACCCGTCCGTCGCGTGGCGGCGGGGATCATGACGCACTCGCTCTCTCCGCCCGACCCGGATTGACCGAGGACGGGCAAGCCGCCGCGGCCCGGCCAGCCGATGAGCAGCTTTTGCGTGCCGTCGCTCGCGCTCTGGTGTTCGAGGACGGAGCCCGACGAGAGCGGCACGAGGTCGGCCAGCCGCTCGCGGTGACGCGTGGCGATGTTGGTCATGCCTTCCGGCGTGGTGACGCCGTGACCGTACACCCAGCCGAGCACCTGATCCGCCACGTACCCCGGCATGTCGGCCTGCTCGCACGTCGCCCGCAGCGAGCCCGGGTCGTGGTCGAAGATCGTCGGTCGCGGGCGTCCGCCGGCCGCGGAACCCCTCACGCCGTTCCGCCGATCGTGAGGTCGACCGTGCGGTGGCGGATGCCGTGGTCGTCCATCCACGCGTCGATCGCGGCCCCGGTGTCCATCGCGATGCGGCGACCGCTCGGATCGACGTCGCGCTCACGCATGAACCGCTTGAGCGTGCCGGGGAGACCGAATTCGACCGTCTCGCGGTGGTAGTCGTGCTGCTCCACCTCGCCGCCGAACCGCTCGATGAGGGTCAGGATCACGTCCTGCACGAGGTCCTCGGGCGCACTCGCGCCGGCGGTGAGGAGCACGCGTTCGACGCCGGCAAACCACGCCTCGTCCATCTCGGTGCGATCGTCGATGAGCCGGGCCGGGGTGCCGACCGCTTCGGCGATCTCGGTCAACCGGACGGAGTTGGAGCTGTTGCGTGAGCCCACGACCAGCACCATGTCGCACTCGGGGGCGATCGCCCTGACCGCGGACTGCCGGTTGGTGGTGGCGTAGCAGATGTCTTCGCTCGGTGGCGCCTTGATCTCCGGGAACGTCTCCCGCAACGCCGTGATGATCACGTTGGCGTCGTCCATGCTCAGGGTCGTCTGGGTGAGGTACACGAGCCGGGCCGGGTCATCGATGACGAGCCGCGGGATGTCGTCGGGTGACTCGACCACCTGGATGGCGTGCGGCGCCTCGCCCCGCGTGCCGACGACCTCCTGGTGGTCGGCGTGACCGATCAGCAGGATCTGGTACCCCTTGCGGGCATAGCGGATGGCCTCCGCGTGCACCTTGGTCACCAGCGGGCACGTGGCGTCGATGGCGGTGAGCGAGCGCTCCCGCGCCTGCGCGCGAATGACGGGGCTCACCCCGTGCGCGCTGAAGACGACGGTCGAGTTCGGGGGAACCGCCGCGAGATCGTCGACGAAGACGACGCCGCGCTCTCGGAAGCGATCCACCACGTGCTTGTTGTGGACGATCTCATGGTAGACGTAGATCGGCTCTCCGCGACAGATGTCCAGGAGCTGATCGACCACGTCGATCGCCATGTAGACTCCGGCACAGAAACCGCGGGGATTGGCGAGGATGAGCTTCATGACGATTGACGTCGCGACGACTTGATCGGGCGTGACGAGTCGTCATGATAGCGGGGCGTCCCTCCCCGCGGCGGCCCGCCGGTTGCCACGAGCGTGCCCGACCCCTGGCCGAAAGCGCCGATTCAGTCCATGAGCGTGAACCCGATCCAACTGCTCGAGACGTACGGGCCACAGACGTGCCGGCAGCTCGAACCGGCGGCGGCGCGACGCTGGTGCCGGCGTCTCACCCATCGGCGGTACGAGAACTTCACGGTTCTCAGCCCGCTCGTGCCGGCCGACCGTCGGGATGACTTTGCCGCGATCTACGCCTTCTGCCGGTGGGCGGACGATCTGGGTGACGAAGTCGGTGATCCGGCGCGTTCGCTGGAGCTGCTCACGTGGTGGCGAAGCGAGCTCGAGCAGTGTTTCGCCGGAGCGCCGCGACACCCCGTGTTCGTGGCGCTCGCACCGACGATCGAACGGCACGAGCTCACGCCGGAGCCGTTCGGCGATCTCATCACGGCGTTCGAGCAGGATCAGCGGGTGAGCCGCTACGAGACGTGGGCGGATGTTGTCGCCTACTGCCGGCTCAGCGCGAACCCGGTGGGACGGCTCGTCCTGGCCGTCCTTGCCGACGTGCGGGACGGCCCCGCGTTGGCCGAGAGCGATGCGATCTGCACCGCCCTCCAGCTGACGAATCACTGGCAGGACATCGGGCGCGACCTCGTCGACCGCGACCGCATCTACGTGCCGCAGGAGCTGATCGCGATCGACGAGTTCGAGTCGCGAGCGCGGCGGAGCGTCGCTCAGGGCTACGCGGTCGATCAAACGTTCCTCGGTGAGACGAGGACCCTCGTGCGGGGGCTGGTCGATCGCACCTGGCCGCTCTATGACGCGGGGCGGCCGCTGCTGGATCGCCTGCCCCGCCGCCCGCGGGCGGTGGTCGGGTTGCTGGCCGCGGGCGGGCAGCGGGTCCTGCGGATGATCGAGGAGTGGAACTACGAAACGGTGTTGCACCGACCGTCGCTGGGACCGGTGACCCGGGCCCGCCTCGTGGCCGGTGCCTTCCTGGCGGCGCGATTCGGACGCGGGGGGGCGCGATCGTGACCGTGCTGTCCACGCCGGCCGCGAGCGCGGCCGTCGAGCAGTGCCGGATCATCACCCGCGACCGGGCGCGGAACTTCTACTACGGTCTGAAGCTCTTGCCCGAGCCGGAACGCTCGGCGCTCTTCGTCATCTATGCGTGGATGCGGACGGCCGACGATCTCGTCGACGACGCGTCACACCCGGCCGCCGAGACCCGGACGCGGCTGGAGGCACTCCGCGTGGCGACCGTGGCCGCCTGCGCGGGGCAGCCGGCGGATGACGATCCGATCATGCGTGCGCTCGCCGACGTGGCGACGCGGTTCGATCTCGACGTCACGCATTTTCACGCCATGATCGATGGCCAGCTCGCCGACCTCGGACAGGTTCGGTACGAGCGATTCGACGATTTGCGACGCTACTGCGAGCAGGTGGCGTCGAGCGTCGGACTCGCGTGCATATCGATCTGGGGGTACCAGGACGATCGCGCGCCGCGGCGAGCGGTGGATCGGGGCATCGCCTTCCAGCTCACCAACATCCTCCGCGACTTCGCCGAGGACTTCGGACGCGGCCGCGTGTACCTGCCCCGGGAGGACTTCGATCGCCACGGGCTGACCCCGGAGATACTCAACGCCGGCTCCGACGAGCGGATCGAACCATTCCTGGTGGAGCAGATCGACCGCGTCGAGTCGTACTACCGCGCGGCGCGGGATCTGACGACGATGGTCACGCCGTCGTGCCGCCCGACGCTTTGGGCGATGACCGAGATCTACCAGGGGTTGCTGCGCCGCATGCGACGCGAGCCGGAGCGGATCGTGCGGGGGCCGCGGGTGCGGCTCAGCGCGCTGACGAAGAGCGCGATCGCGCTCAAGGCCCGGTGGCAGGCCCGAGCGGATCGGTGAGGGATCCGATCGTGATCATCGGTGGCGGGCTGGCCGGGATGGCCACCGCGCTCGCACTCGCGGAAGCGGGGGAGAAACCGGTGCTGCTGGAGACGCGGCGGCGGCTGGGTGGCCGCGCGACGAGCTTCGTCGATCGCCGCACGGGACAGGTCCTCGACAACTGCCAGCACGTCCTGATGGGCGGGTGCACCAACCTCATCGACTTCTACGACCGCCTCGGCGTGGCGTCGATGATCCGGTGGCACCGCACGCTCACGTGGACGAGCGGGAACGGCGTCTTCGAACGGGTGACGCCCTCGTGGCTCCCGGCGCCGGCCCATCTCGCACCTGCCTTCGGACGGCTCCGGCTCTACGACGCCGCGGCGCGGCGGGCGATTCGCCGGGGGGTGTGGCGGATCCTGCGATTGGGCCGATCCGGACGGGTGGCCTGGCAGGATCGCACGTTTGCTGAGTTTCTCGCCACGTGCGATCAGCCGGCCGACGTCGTCCGGCGGTTCTGGAACACGATCGTCGTCAGCGCGTGCAACCTCCCCGTCGAACGGGTGGCGGCCGACGCGGCACTCAAGGTGTTCCAGGAGGGATTCCTGGCGAACCGGTTCGCCGCCGCGCTCGGGGTGCCGACGGTGCCGCTCGACGACCTGTACGCGGCCGCGCCGGCGGTCATCGAGGGGGCGGGTGGCGTCGTGCGTTCGGGCGTCGCGGCGCGGGCGATCGCCTACGACGGGAATCGCGTGAGTGGTGTCGTCACGAACGAGGGACTCGTCAAGGCCTATGCCGTCGTGGCGGCCGTGCCCTTCGATCGACTCGACAAGCTTGTGAGCGACACGTTGCGGGCCGCCGATCCGCGGCTCCAGCCGCTCGGCCGGTTCGAGGTCAGCCCCATCATCGCGGCCCACCTCGTCTTCGAGACGCCGATCATGGAGATGCCGCACCTCGTGCTCGTCGATCACGACTTCGACTGGATCTTCGAGAAGGGTCGCACCGGCGCCGGTGGCCAGCACATCCAGCTCGTGAAGAGCGCGGCGGACGCGTGGATCGACGAGCCGGAGACGACGATCACCCAGCGGGCCGTCGCGGATGTGCACCGCGCGTTTCCCGCCGCCCGGGGCCGCGAACCGGTGGGCACGCGGGTCATCAAGGAAAAACGCGCCACCTTCGCGTGCACTCCGGAGATCGGCGTTCACCGGCCTCGGACGACGGCGAGCGGGGTCGGCGTGGGGGGCGGTGGCGTGCCCAATCTCTTTCTCGCCGGCGATTGGTGCGACACCGGCTGGCCGGCGACGATGGAAGGCGCCGTCCGCAGCGGCTACGCCGCGGCGGCGGCCCTGTCGGACGGCTGCGCCGGCGTGATCGAAGACGCCCCGATCGCGCCGGTGGCCCGGTGGCTCGGGCTGTAGTCACCGTGCGCGTCGGCCGGCGTCGTCGCGCGACTTCGGGGCGGCGTTCGGGGCGGTGCCCGGTTACGCCGCCGCGCGGTCGTTCGTCTTCATTGCGTGCAGGGCGCTGTAGGCGGCGTACTTGTACAGCTCGTTGAGCGTTGGGTAGTTGAAGCACGCATTGATGAAGTAGTCGATGCCGGCGCCCTGGGCGATGGCGAACTGGGCGAGGTGGATCAGCTCCGTCGCCTGCTCGCCGACGATCGTCGCGCCGAGCAAGCAGCGGGTGTCGGCGTCGAAGACGCACTTGAGCAGCCCCTCGGTGTCGCCGAGCATGCGGGCGCGGGCGTTGTCGCGGTAGGCGGCCCGGCCGACGGCAATGCGGCGGCCCGCGCCGGTGGCTTCGTCCTCCTTGAGACCGACCATCGAGATGCCGGGGATCGTGTAGATGCCGATCGGGATGGTGTCCGCGACCTTCTGTTTGAAGTCGATGTCGAACATGTGGCACGCGGCGACCCGGCCCTGCTCCATCGAGGTGGCCGCGAGCGCCGGGAAGCCGATGACGTCGCCGGCGGCGTAGATCGAGGGGATGTTGGTCCGGTAGTGATCGTCGACGAGCACGAGACCGCGGCGTCCGAGCTCGACGCCCACGTCCTCCAGCCCGATGCCGTCGGAGTTGGACGCGCGGCCCGCGGCCCACAGCAGGACGTCGCCGGACAACGCCGTGCCATCCTCGCAGTCGACGCGGACGCGGCCGTCGGGTCGAGGCTGCACGCCGGTCACCGCCGTGTTGAGACGCAGGTCGATGCCGTGGTCGCCCAACGCTCGGATGAGGTGGTCGCGACACTCGCCGTCGAGAAACGAGAGGATCTCCCCCCGGGGATCGATGAGCGTCACGTCGACGTCGATCTCGGCAAAGATCGACGCATACTCGCAACCGATGACCCCACCGCCCACGATGACCATCGACGCCGGCAGCCGATCGAGCGCGAGCACCTCGTCGGCGTCGACGACACACGGGTGGTCGAAGGGAATGTGATCCGGCCGCACCGGACGCGAGCCGGTGGCGATCAGGATGTGCTTGGCCGTGATCCGCGTCTCCGTCCCGTCGCCCGATCGCACCACGATCGTGTGGGGATCGACGACGTGGCCGTGACCACGGTGAACGTCGATGTTGTGCCGATCGATCGACGACTCGATCCGGTCGTGCTCCTGCTGCTCGATCAGGTGCCGATGGGCCATGAACCGCTGGATCGACACGTTGTGATCGACCTTGAACTCGGTGCCGGGCAGGGGGCGACGCTGGAAGGCGGAGCACAAAAGCGCGGTCTCCCGCAGGGCTTTGGACGGCACCGTGCCGGTGTTGACCATCGCGCCGCCGGGTCGCGCTTGCCGCTCGACGATCGCCGCGCGGTGGCCGTAGTACGAAGCCTGCGTGGCCGCCTTCTCGCCGGCGGGTCCGCAACCGAGACAGATCAGGTCGTAGTCGCTCATGCGCCCGTTATCGGGCAGGGGCGGAGAGGGCTGAAGCGAAAGCCCGGGCGAGACGATCAGGAAAGTCGTTCGTCCAGGTCGATGACCAGCAGTCGGCACAGGATCGCCGCGATCAGGACGGCGAAGATCCCCGTGCCCTTGTCCTCGCCGTAGATCAGGTAGAGTCCCGCGCCCCCGAGCAGGACGGCGGCCAACGCGTGCCCGGCCCGGCGGACCCAGCGGCGATGGCGTGCCTGCATCAGCGGAGCGTCCGCACGCGGATCGTCTCGGGGATCGCCTCGAGCCCCGCCCGGACGTCCTCGACGTGGTGGGGATCGACGTCCAGGATGACGTAGCTGACCTCGGCGTTGCTCTGCAGGTACTCGGCGTTGATGTTGACGTCGTTCTCGGCGAGCAGGCCGTGCATCTTGCTCAAGACGCCGGGGACGTTGCGGTGAAAGTGCAGGATCCGGTGCTGATCCGGCTGGCGGTGGGGGAGTTCCACCTCGGGCACGTTGACCGCGCTCGTCGTCGTGCCGTGCTGGATGAACCGGGCGATCTTGATGGCGACCTCGCGGGCGATGTTTGCCTGGGCCTCTTCGGTGCTGCCGCCGATGTGCGGGGTCAGGATCACGTTGGGGAGCCCGGTCAGCGGGCATGTGAAGTCGCCCTGCGCCGTCGCGGGCTCGGCCGGATAGACGTCGGAGGCGGCGCCGCCGAGATGGCCCCGACGCACCGCGTCGGCGACCGCGTCCAGATCCACGACGGTGCCGCGGGCGTTGTTGATGAGGAACGCGCCGGGTCGCATGCGGGCGATCTCGGCCGGCCCGATGAGCCCGCGGGTCGACGGCGTCTCCGGAACGTGGATCGTCACGACGTCCGCGCCCGCGAGCACCTCGTGCAGGTCATTCATCGACTGCGCGTTGCCGAGGGGCAGCTTGGCCGCGATGTCGTGGTAGACGACCCGCATGCCCAGGGCCTCGGCGAGCACCGAGACCTGCGAGCCGATGTGTCCGTACCCGACGATGCCGAGCGTGCGTCCCCGCACTTCGTGGGCGTGCGCGGCGGACTTGTCCCACCGCGACCGGTGCAGCGACATGCTCTTGTCGGTGAGACGCCGGTGCAGGCAGATGATCTCGGCGATCGTCAGCTCCGCGACCGAACGGGTGTTGGAGAAGGGGCTGTTGAAGACGGCGATGCCGCGGCGACCCGCTTCGGCGACGTCCACCTGGTTGGTGCCGATGCAGAAGCAGCCGATCGCCAGCAGCTCCGGGGCGGCGGCCAGCACCGGAGGGGTCACACGCGTCTTCGAGCGGATGCCGAGGATGCGGGTGCGGCCAAGCTGCGGCGCGAGCGCTGCGGGGTCGAGCCCGCCGTCGCGACGCGTCGCCTCCAACCCGAATTCCGACATGGTGGCCGCCGCGGCGGCGTGAATGCCCTCGAGCAGCAGGATGTCGGCTGCGTTCGAATCGTCGCCGGTCGGGGGCTGGGCGGGGGCGGGTGAGCCCTTCGTCGCGCTCATGACCAAGTGTCCGCGGTTCCGGAGGAGGGGTCAGACGTTGCCCACGAGGTCGGGCAACTGGTCCATTCCCTCGGTCAGATCACGCGGTCCCTCCTCCGTTATCAGGACATCCGATTCGTAATGGACGCTCAGCGACCGGTCCTCGGTGAAGATCGGCCACTGCTTGTGCTCGGAGAATATCTCCGGCCCCCCGATGGCGATCATCGGCTCGACCGCGATCAGCATCCCCGGCTTGAACGTCGTGAACGCGTCCGGCCACTCCCCGGCGTGCCGCGGGAGCACGTTGGAGACGAACGGCGCGCCGTGCAGCGTGTGGCCGTAGCCGTGCCCGCCGAGCCCCCGCACGAGCGAGAAGCCGTACTCCTCCTCGACGCAGGTCTGGACCGCGCGGGCCCAGTCGATGAGCGGACGCCCCGCCTGCATCGCGGCGATGCCCGCCGCGAGCGCGGCCCGGCCGCAGGTCATGAGCCGCTGCATCTCGTCGGTGACCGCCTCGATGCCGTAGGTCCAGGCGGCGTCGCCGATGAACCCCTGGTGCTTGACCCCGATGTCCACCGACAGGAGATCGCCGGGCGCGATCGGTTCGTCGGTCATCGTGTGGGTGCCGTGCACGATGCACTCGTTGCGTGAGAGGCACGAGTGGCTCGGGAACGGCGGATGGGAGGGGATGCGGTAGCGGAGGAAGGCGCTCTTGCAGTCCAGGTCCGCGAGCGTCTCGGCGACGAAGGCGTCGATCTCGGCGAGCGTCTGACCGGCCCGCAGGAACTCCACGAGCCGTTCGTGGACCCGCACGACGCACTGGGCGGCGGCGAAGGCTCGATCGATGTCACGTTGGGCGCTGACGACCATGGAGGGGGATGGTATCAAGGCGGTCCCGCTTGGGAAGGCACGCCCGGGGGAAGGAACGACGAGCCGGCCTACGCTTCCTCGTCCTCCTCTTCATCGGCCTCCGCCTCACCCAGATCCACCGCGCGGGAGTGGATCAGCTCGCCGGAGAGGATCACCAGCAGCGGCCCCGCCGTCGCGAACTCGTAGGCCAGCTCCCGCTCGTCCGAGGCGTCGAGAAGCTGGAGGTTCGCGACCCGACCGACCGCGATCGAGCCGACCTCCTCCTGGAGCCCGAGCAGGCACGCGGGGTTGTAGGTCGAGCATGTGATCGCCTCGGCCGGGGTCAGACCCAGCCGGCGGCAGGCGAGCGCGATCGTGAACGGCATCGACGGCGTGGGGGCGGAGCCGGGGTTGTAGTTCGTCGCGATCGCGAGCGCTCCGCCCGCGTCGATGAACTGCCGGCCCGGCGGGTAGGCGTCGTTGAGGTGGAACGCGCAGCAGGGGAGCACGACGCCGAAGGTGGAGCTTTCGGCGAGGAGCTGGAGATCTCCGGCGGAGGAGGCCTCGAGGTGATCGACGCTCACGGCGCCCATCTCGATCGCGATGCGGGTCATGCCCAGGCTGTGGAACTGATCGGCATGAACCCGCAGCGGGCACCCCAGCTCGATCGCGGCCTCGAAGAGACGCACGGTGTCGTCGCGGCTCCAGGCCCCTTCTTCGCAGTACGCGTCGCAGACGATCTCCGGGAACTCCTGCACGACCGCGGGCAGGGTCTCGTTGATCACCTCCTCGACGAAGCGGGGGTTCGCGTGGTCGATCGCGTGGGCCCCGAGAAAGGTGCCGACGATGGTCTGGGGCACCATGAGCGACGCCGCGTGGATCGCGCGCAGCATCTTCAGCTCGTCCGTCGTCGTCAGGCCGTACCCGCTCTTGATCTCGACGCACCCGGTTCCGAGCGCGGCCATCCCGGCGAGCCGCCGGAGTAGATCGACCGCCAGCTCCTCCTCGCCCGCCGCTCGCACGGCCCGCACGGTCGACATGATGCCGCCGCCCTGCCGCAGCAGCTCCAGGTAGGTCGCCCCGGCCAGCGATCGCTCGAACTCGTCGACCCGGCTGCCGGCCCAGCACGCGTGGGTGTGGCAATCGACGAACGCCGGCATGAGCACGGAGCCGCCCGCGTCGATGAGATCGCCCACCGCATCGTCCGCCACCGCCTTTGGCGGCTCGCCCGGCCCCATTGCGGTGATGCGGCCGTGATCGACCCGGACGTAGCCGTTGTCGATCACGCCGAGATCACGCAACGCGGAGCCGCGGCGGGGTCCGGCCGCGCCCCGCAGGGTGACGATCCGAGCGTTCGTGATCAGGATCGTCGCCATCGCGGGGGATACCTCGTTTCTTCGGCCACGGGCGAATGCCCGCCATGACATTGTGACGCATCACCGGGCCTGCTACAACGCCCCCATGTCCCGAGCCCGCCCCGACATCGTGACGCACCAGACACGCGGAGGCGTCGTGACGGCCGCCATCAACCGGTCGACGGTCGGGCAGATCGAAGCGGTCGAGATCGCGGAGCAGCTCGTGCCCCTCATCGGCGAGGCGGGGTCGCTCCGGGGATTCGTTCTGGATCTGCGCGAGGTGGAGTACGTCAACAGCTCCGGCCTCGGCCTGATCATCGACCTTGGCAACCGGGCGAAGGAGCGGGGGGCGACCGCCGTCGCGTTCGGGCTGCGGGCGGAGATCAAGGCATTGTTCGAGCTGATGAAGATCGGGCGGTTCTACCAGTTCGCGCCCGACGCCGACGCGGCGATGAAGATCGCCCGTGGGTGAGCGGACGACGGCAGCATTGCCACCGCGGCGACTCGTCCGGCAGGCCCATGGCCTGCCCGACGGTGGGACCTCGCAACGGACGGCCGAGCGTCGGGGAGGCGTCACTTCGCGGTGGACGCTGACGGCACGGACGCTTCGCTGTCCGTGGCACCATCGTGCGCCGGCCCGCCCTACAACCGGCCTCCGCACATCTTGCAGTGCTTCGCGTCCGGATCGTGGCCGTTGATGCCGCATTGGGGGCACGCCTGGGTCGTGACCGTGCGGCTGGCCCGGCTCATCTCGACCGTGACGATGCCGGTCGGCACCGCGAGGATGCTGTACCCGAGGATCATGGCGACGGAGGCGATGAGCTTGCCCAGGACCGTCGCCGGGGCGATGTCGCCGTAGCCGACGGTGGTCATGGTCACGATCGCCCAGTAGACGCTCTGCGGGATGCTGCTGAAGCCGCTGGTCTCGCCCTCGACGAGGTACATGAGCGTCCCGAGGATCAGGATCAGCGACAGGACCGTGCCCAGGAACACGATGATCTTGCGGAGGCTCGATCGCATCGCCTCCCGCAGAACGTTCGCCTCGCTGATGAAGTGCGCGAGCTTGAAGACGCGGAAGACCCGCAGCAGCCGGAGCGCGCGGATCACCAGCAGCGACTGCGTGCCGACCATGAACAGGCTGAGGTACGTCGGCAGGATCGACAACAGGTCGATGATGCCGAAGAAGCTGACGGCGTAGCGGATCGGCCGACCCACGCAGTAGAGCCGCAGCACGTACTCGATCGTGAACAGGATCGTCATGATCCACTCGATGGTCCGCAGCAGCTGGCCGTACTCGGTCCGGATCTCCGCCACCGACTCGAGCGCGACGGCCACGATGCTGATGACGATCGCCAGCAGCAACCCTACGTCGAACGCCTTCCCGGCGCGGGTGTCCGCCTCGAAGATGATCTCGTGCAGCAGGTTCTGGAGCCGGCTGGGCATGCGGCGAGTGTACTACGGCGACTCCCGCATGGGGATCCGCACGTCCTGCTCGTCGGCGCAGGCGAGCGCCTCGTCGTACCCGGCGTCGGCGTGACGGAGAATGCCCATGAGCGGGTCGTTCCGCAGGACCCGCGCGAGACGCTTCGCCGCTTCCGGCGTGCCGTCGGCGACGATCACCTGCCCGGCGTGCTGGGAGAAGCCGATGCCCACCCCGCCGCCGTGGTGGAAGCTCACCCAGCTCGCGCCGGACACGGCGTTCACGGCGAAGTTCAAGAGCGGCCAGTCGCTGACGGCGTCGGTGCCGTCCTTCATCGCCTCGGTCTCGCGGTTGGGAGAAGCGACCGAACCGCAGTCGAGGTGATCCCGCCCGATGACGATCGGCGCCGACACGGCACCGGTGCGAACCAGCTCGTTGAACACGAGACCGGCGCGGTCCCGCTCGCCGAGCCCGAGCCAGCAGATGCGGCAGGGCAAACCCTGGAACGCGACCCGCTCCTGCGCCATCGTGATCCAGCGGGCGAGCCCCTCGTCGTTCGGAAACAGCTCGAGCAGGGCGGCATCGGTGACCGCGATGTCCTTCTCGTCGCCCGACAGGACCGCCCACCGGAACGGACCGCGTCCGCGGCAGAACTGCGGCCGGATGTAGGCGGGCACGAAGCCGGGGAAGTCGAAGGCGTGTTCGCATCCGTTGTCCGCCGCCCGCTGCCGGATATTGTTGCCGTAGTCGAACGTGCGGGCGCCGCGATCCTGGAGCGTCACCATCAGCTCGACGTGCCGCGTCATCGACTCGGTCGAGCGGCGGACGTACGCCTCGGGATCCCGCTCGCGCAGCGTGTCCGCCTCTTCGCGGCTCAGCCCCTGCGGGTAGTACCCCTCCAGCGGGTCGTGCGCCGAGGTCTGGTCGGTGAGGGCGTCGGGGACGATGCCGGCCTGCTCGAGCTTCTCGAGCAAGTCGACGGCGTTGCCCAGCCAGCCGATGCTCACGGCCTCCCCGGCATCCCGCGCGGTGGTCGCGCGGGTGACGGCGGCGTCGAGGTCTTCGACGATCTCGTCCAGATATCGATCCGCGACGCGTTTCTCCAGCCGCTCGCGGCACATCTCGGCCATCAGGCAGGTGCCTTCGTTCATCGTGACGGCGAGCGGCTGCGCGCCGCCCATGCCGCCGCAGCCGGCGGTGACGGCGAGGCGTCCCCGCAGCGTGCCCCCGAAGTGCTGACGCGCGCACTCGGCGAAGGTCTCGTACGTCCCCTGGAGAATGCCCTGCGTGCCGATGTAGATCCAGGAACCGGCCGTCATCTGTCCGTACATCATCAGCCCGCGGGCGGCGAGCTCGTCGAAGTGCGTCTGGGTCGCCCAGTGCGGCACGAGGTTGCTGTTGGCGATGATCACCCGCGGCGCGTCGGGGGTCGTCTGCACGACGCCGACCGGCTTGCCCGACTGGACGAGCAGCGTTTCGTCCGCCGCGAGCGATTGCAGACAGCGGATGATCGCGTCGTAGGCCTCCCACGACCGCGCGGCCTGCCCCCGGCCGCCGTAGACCACGAGCGTCTCCGGCTTTTCGGCGACCGCCGGATCGAGGTTGTTCATGAGCATCCGCATGGCGGCTTCCGCGGCCCAGGTCCGGCAGGTTCGCTCCGGACCGCGGGGGGCGCGGATCGTTCGGGTGACGTCGTCGGCCTTCGTGGTCATGCCTGCATGATACGGACCACGGAGACGCCACGAGATCGCCGCGGATTGTCCGCGATCAGCGTCGCACGGATATGCTGTCTCTCGTGGATCCCTCTCTCGCCACCGCCGAGGACGAGCGTCGCTTGATCGCGGCACTGCGGGCGGGGGACGACGCCGCCTACGAGACGCTCGTTCGAACGTACGCACCGCGGCTGTTTCCCGTCGCCCGGCGGATCGTGGCCAGCGACGCCGAGGCCAACGACGCGGTGCAGGACGCGTTCATCTCCGCCTTCAAGTCGATCGACCGGTTCTCCGAGGAGTCCTCGCTGCGGACGTGGCTGCACCGGATCACCGTCAACGCCGCCCTCATGCTGCTCCGCTCCCGCCGCCGGCGTCCCGAGCAGCGGTCCATCGACGAGCTCCTCCCGCGATTCGAGGCGAACGGGCATCGGGTGGACACCGGGGGCGGATGGTCGACCGCGGCCGTGGAGGGTCTCGAGCGGGAGGAGAAACGCCGGCTGCTGACGCGATTGCTCGACGAGCTTCCGGACGATTCGAGAACCGTCCTGGTACTGCGCGACATCGAAGAGCGGGGAACGGCCGAGACGGCGGAAGTCCTCGGCATCACCCCCGGGGCGGTGAAGACGCGACTGCACCGGGCCCGCCAGGCGTTGCGGACCCTGCTCGAGCGGGAGCTTTCGGAATGAGCGAGCACGTGACGTGCAAAGAGCTCGTCGACTTCCTCGACGACTACCTCGAGGACCGGCTGGAGCCGCCGGTGCGTCGCCGGTTCGAGGAGCACCTCGACGCCTGCCCGCCGTGTCGCGTCTACCTGGACGGCTACCGCGACACCGTGCGGCTGACCCGGTCGCTCTGCGACGACACCGACGCCGGCCCCCCGGCCGCCATGCCGGAGACGCTCATTCGGGCGATCCTCGATTCACGGCGTCGGTCGTGAGGCTCCCTCCGGAGCGTCACCGCCGCACGGGGTCACGCCGAGCGTCGAGAGCGCGAAGACGCCACCGCTGATCAGCCCCTCGATGGCGGCGATGTCCGGGGCGGGCGGACGATCCTCGGTGAGCCGCGGCACCGTCAGGCGGATCGTCTGGTACACCCGTTCGAGCGCGGTGCCCGTACGCAGCGGGCGTTGGTAGTCGATCGCCTCGGTCATGACGAGCAGCTCGATGGCGACCACGGAGCGGAGCAGCTCGATCGCGCGCCAGACCTGATGCGCCGATGTCGGGCCGAAGGAGTTGTAGTCCTCCATGCCGGCCGACGTCGGGATGTTCGCGACGCTGGCGGCGGCGGTCAGCGTCTGCAACTCGTTGCAGCACGCTGCGGCCGTGTACTGGGTGATCATGAGACCGGAGTGCAGTCCGGGGTCGGGGCTCAGGTAGACGTTGATCGGGTTTTCCTGATCGCTCGCGCGAAGCAGCCAGTCGATTCGGCGCTCGGCGATGCCGGCCACGTGCGTGAGCGCAATGGTCATCGTGTCGAGCGCGAGCGCAAGCGGCAGCCCGTGGAAGTTCGCCCCGCTGAGGATGTCCGGGCCGCCGGCGAAGACGAGCGGGTTGTCGGTGACGGCGCCGAGCTCGCGTTCGACGACGCCGCGGGCGAATGCCATGGCGTCGACGACCGCGCCCAGCACCTGCGGCGCCGCGCGAAGGGAATAGGGGTCCTGCACGCGAGGATCGTGGTGGCGATGGGCCGGCAGGATCGACGAGCCGGCGAGCAGGGCGCGGAGGACGCGGGCGACCTCGATCTGGCCCGGTTGTCGCCGCAGGGCATGCACCCGTTCGTCGAGCGTCTGATCGGTCGCGCGGCACGCATCGATGGCCAGCCCGACGCCGCAGAGCGCCGCGTCGAGGAGCTGATCGATGTCGGCGAGGGCGAGGGCCGCCATGGCCGTCATCAGGTGGGTGCCGTTGATGAGCGCGAGCCCCTCTTTCGCTTCCAGCGTCACCGGCTCCAACCCGGCGCGGTCGAGGGCCTGGCGACCGGGCAGCACGCGATCCCCGGCGGTGGCCTGGCCCTCGCCGATGAGGACGAGCGCGACGTGCGCGAGCGGGGCGAGGTCGCCGCTGGCGCCGACCGAGCCCCGGGAGGGAACGACCGGCGTCACGCCGTGGTTGAGCAGGTCCAGGAGATGCTCGACGAGCACGGGCCGGACGCCGGAATGACCCCGGGCGAGGCTGCCGGCCAGCGTCACCATCATCGCCCGCACCACGTCGGTCGGAAGCGGCGGGCCCACGCCGGCGGCGTGGGAGCGAACGAGGTTGCGTTGCACCGTGCGTACGCCGGCGGGATCGATGCGGTGCCGCGCGAGCGAGCCGAACCCGGTGTTCACTCCGTAGACGGCCGCGTCGCCGGCGGCGTTCTGCTCGATCACGGAGCGGCTCGCTTCGATCGCGGATCGCGCGGCGTCCCCGAGCGTCACGGAACGCGCCAAACGCGCGACGTCGAGCACCGCCGGGATCGTCAGCGGCTGGGTGTCCAGAGTGAGCGCCGGAATCGTCACGTCGGCCACTGTACCCGACCCCGGTTTGGGCCGTGGCGGGGCCGTTGCGGGGTTTGGGGGGCGTTGGCGGGGGGAGTCGGGCGGTCATGCCGGTTGTCACCGTCAGCCATTGCCGATACACAGGTTGGCATGATGAAGGCAGTCATCCAGAACGGCGTCCTCTTCGGCGGGATGGCAGTCGGCGCCGTCGTCACGAGCGTGCTGACGCCGGGACTGGAAACTCCGACCGGCGAGATCGGGGCCTCGGTGCTGCACGCGGAGTCGATCGTGCGTGCCGTCGTGGCGATGGCCGGGGCGACGCTCGTCGCTGCGGCCGTCGGGGTCGCGGTCGGCAAGGTGTGCAACACCGCCGTCGGCTTGTTCGCCGCCGGCGGGGCGTGGTTCGGCCTCGCCTGGCGGGCCGGGACCATCGAGTCGCACCTCTTCGACGGCGTCCCGTTGCTCTTCGCAGTCGAGACGCTCGGGCTCGGCGTGGTCGTCGGGGTCGTCGCGTGGCTCGTCTTTCGTCTCGCGGGACCACTGACCGACGTCGGCACCGACGACGAGGGACGCACGGCGGATCCCTACCGGAGCGTGGCCGCGGGGAAGATGATCGCGGCCGGCATTCTCGTGCTGCCGGTGGTCTGGCTCTTCGCGCAATCGACGCTCAAGGGACAGACGCTCGGGGCGGTGTTCTGCGGCAGCATGGTGGCGGGGCTCGTGGGCAGGCTCGTGGCGCCGAACACGCAGCCGATCGTGCTCTTCGCGGCGCCGATGCTCTTTCTCGCGATCGCGCAGGCGGTGGCGGGGATCGCGATGGGCGGTCCGCTCTCGGAGGTCTTCGTCACCGGTTCGGTGCCGGCCTTCCTCCGGGTGATGCCCGTCGACGCTGCGGTCGGCGCGTTGACGGGCGTCGGGGTGGGGCTCGGCTGGGCGCGGTCGTTCCTGCACGAAGATGAGGCGTCGCCCGCCGCGGCGTTGGCGGGCGGGCGTCATGACGACGCCTGAAGAGACGAGCCCGCCGCTGGATCCCGTCGAGCTGACCACGCCGCGGCTGCACCTGCGTCCGTACACGCTCGAGGATGCGCCGACGCTGGAGCGGCTGGCCGGCGTCCGGGAGGTCGCGGCGACCACGCTCTCGATTCCGCACCCCTACCCGCCCGGCGGCGGGGCGGAGTGGATCGGCCGGCACGAGGCGGCGCGACGCGAGGGACGGGGGCTGCCCTTCGCCGTCATCGAACGAGCGACCGGCGACCTGGTCGGCGGGATCGGTCTGACGGTCAATGCCGCCCACGCGCGGGCGGAGCTGGGCTACTGGATCGCGGTGCCCCGGTGGGGAGAGGGGTTCGCGACGGAGGCCGGCGTGGCCGTGGTCGACCACGGCTTTCGCACGCTGGGGCTCCACCGGATCGATGCGCACCACATGACCGGCAACCCGGCGTCCGGCCGGGTGCTCGCCAAGCTCGGCATGCGACCGGAGGGCACGCTGCGGGGCCACATCCTGAAGTGGGGATCGTTCGAGGACATCGCGTTGTGGGGGATCATGCGCGCCGAGTGGGAATCGGGCTGATGCGTGTGCCGCGCGGTATCCTCGTTGGCCCGTGACGGGCCCGAGGACAATCACATGCCGAATCTCACGATCGTCGCGCACATCCACGCCAAGCCGGATCGGACGGAGCACGTGTGCGCCGAGCTGGAGAAGCTCATTCCGGTGACGCGTTCGGAGGACGGCTGCATCCAGTACGACCTCCACCAGGACCGCGACGATCCGAACCACTTCATGTTCTACGAGACCTGGGTGTCGCGGAAGCAGTGGCAGACGCACATGAACGCACCCCACCTCGCCGCCTACCTGGAGGCGACGGAGGGTGCGGTGGCGGAGTTCACGCTCTACGAGATGACGGCGATCGCCTGAGCGGCCGCCGGACCGACCACGGTCAGTCGAACACCACCGTCTTGCCCTTGCTCACGAGGACCTTGTCCTCCACGTGCCGCCGCACCGCGCGGGCCAACACCATGCGTTCCAGATCGCGTCCCTTGCGTTTGAGGTCGGCGATCGAGTGCCGGTGGGTCACCGCTGTCACCTCCTGGGCGATGATCGGCCCGGCGTCGAGCTCCTCGGTGACGTAATGGCTCGTCGCGCCGATGATCTTGACGCCGCGATCGTACGCCTGCCGGTAGGGGTCTCCGCCCGCGAACGCGGGAAGGAAGCTGTGGTGGATGTTGATGATCGGCGTCGCGAACGCCGTGAGGAAGTCGGCGCTGAGGATCTGCATGTACCGCGCGAGCACGACGAAGTCGACGCCTGCTTCCTCGAGCCGCTCCCGCACGCGCTGCTCCTGCTCGCCGCGGCGGGCGGGGTCGAGCGGGCAGTGCCGGAACGGGATCCCCGCCGCCTCCGCGATTCCACGCAGCGTCTCGTGGTTGGAGATGACGAGCGGGACCGCGACCGGCAGCTCGCCGGCGGCCTGCCGCCACAGCAGATCCTGCAGACAGTGGGGCTCGCGGCTGACGAGGATCGCCATGCGTTTGACGTCCTCGCTCCAGTAGATCCGCCAGTTCATGCGGTGCCGGTCGGCGATCGGCGACCACCGGGAGGGAAAGCTCGCGCGGTCGAGGTCGCAGCCGGCGAGCTCGAACTCGGCGCGCATGAAGAACTCGCCGTGCTCGGTGTCGGTGTGCTGGTCCGATTCGAGGAGGTTGCCCCCGTGCTCGGTGATGAAACCGGCCACGGTCGCGACGATGCCGCGGGCGTCGGGACACGCGATGAGCAGGCGAGCGGTGCCGGTGGGGGCGGGCATGCCGTCGATCATCGTTCGCGACCGCGGGGACGGCAACCGCGTGGCCGCGTCGAGGGCCGAGTCGGGAACCGGATCTGTGGTGTCGGGCGTGTTCATCCCGGGATCACTTGAGCTGGAGCGAGGCGATGATCTTGTTCCCGACCGGCATCCACTCGTCCTCGAGCGCTTCGATCATGTTGAAGCTGACGAGCACCAGCCGCCCCTGGAAGGAGGTGCCGAGCATGACGTTCCGTATGTTGGTGTCGGCCGCCGGGGTGCGGAAGTCCAGCAGGAAGAAGGAGCGGCCGTTGATCGTGCCGGTCTCGCTCTGGAACCACCGGGCCCGCGGGTTCGCCTGCTCGAGCTGCCCGGACATCATTCGAAAGAGGCTGGGGAGCTGCGTCGGCGTCACGCGGGTGGGGGTGTGGCTGACCGCGATCGTCACCGTGCCGTCGTCGTTGGAGAGGACCTCCTGCGGACGCCGCGCGGACGGGTACTTGATGCGGATGAGCTCGGGGCTCATCGGGTGGAACTCGGCGGGGACGAGCAGTCGCAGACGCCCGTCGAGAAAGTCGGCGGGGCGGAGCGGAATGATGCGATCGCCGATCGCGGCATCGACGCGGGCCGCGTCCCGCCCGCCCGCCCGCGGCGACGGGGCCGCGGGGGTCGTGGCAACGGGGCC
>JABDLI010000376.1 GCA_013003065.1 Phycisphaerales bacterium
AACGCCGCCTCGCGGTGATCCTCGATCACCTCTTCGACGCGGGCTTCGTCATGATCAACACGTGCACCGGAACGCTCTCGACGCCGATGACCGAGGTCGAGGTCGACGCCCTCGTGGCCGCGATGGCGGACGGCTTCGCGAAGATCGCCGCCTCGTAGAGTCGGGCGCCCCCGGACACCCGGCCACGGCGAGGGCGATGACGGCTGCAATGCGGGCGAAGAGACGCACGCTGGGTCAGGATGCCAGCGCGGGCTCGTCGCTCCGGCCGGCCCGCGCAGACCTCGACGAAACATGGGACCGTCCGGCGGACGCCGACCGCTGGCACGCGATCCTCCTCGAGTGGCGGAAAGCAGATCTGTCCCGATACCGTGCAATCTCGCGTCGATGAGGCGACATCTCGTACAGAAAGTCGTATGCCGCTCGTACGATGTGGTCGCTCGCGAGGAGGAACCCGATGCGACGATGTGATCGATGCGCTCGAGGGGATCAGCGCGGTCCGGGACAGTCGATGACCCGGCACACGCTCGCGGCGCTGGGTGGCGTCGCCTGTCTCATGACGGCGGCTGCGGCCGGCGGTCCGCCGATCGCCACCTGGGAGGACCTCTGGCGGCCGGCCGCCGGGGGATGGGCGCTCGCCGACCTCACCGTGGTCGGACCGGCCGGCGAGACCTACGTCACCACGCGTCCCCAGGCCGGCGGCGGCAACGGCAGCGGGCTTCTCAAGTACACCGCGGACGGCACGCTCGAGTGGGCCGTCGTCCGCGAAGAGGTGACGGACGGCAGCGAGGGGTTCACCGACCTGGAGCTCACGCCGGAGGGCGTCAGCGTCGTCGGCATCACGGTCGACCGCGACGGGAACACGCAGACGCTGCTCCTCAACTACGCGGCCGATGGCACGCTCCAGTGGGAGGCACGCTCGATCGGTCCGGCGATTCCGGGGTTCCTCGTCCCGCAGCTCGCCATCGGTCCCGCCGGGGAGCGGGTGGTCGCCACCGACGACGGCGCGGGGGCCGGCGTGCTGGAGCGCTACGACGCGGCGGGCGCTCTGCTCGACGCGAGGGCCTTGGTGTTCGAGGGGTTCGGGGGCGTCAGCGCGCTGGAAATCGATTCCGCCGGCAACGCCGTACTCGCCGTGCTGAACAACTTCACGACGTACGCGATCGAGAAGTACGACGCGGAGGGCACCCTGCTCTGGTCCCACGAGGAGTCCGGCGACGGGCTCGCGCTCAGCGAGGCGTTCATGGCGATCGACGCGTCGGACGACATCGTGGCGACCGGCTCGGTGGAAGTGGGGGCGGGCAAGGCCCTGCAGGTCAAGTCCCGGGTCTGGAAGCTCTCGTCCGCCGGCGCGCTGCTTTGGACGTACGACTCCGAGATGAGCTTCGCGATCAGCCGCGATCTCGCGATGGATGACGACGGCGCGGTCTCCATCACCCGCGCACTCGCGTTCCCGAGCTCGGATCTCGTTCGCATCGACGCCGCCGGCGCCGAGTCGTGGCGTCGCACGTTCTCCGAAGCAGGATTCGTGACGTCGTTCCGCGGGGTCGCCATCAACGCGTTCGGCGACGTCATCGTGAGCGCGCTCGATGCGCAGGGGCTGGACTTCTTCGGTGTCCGCGTGCTCCGCTACGATTCGGCGGGCGGGCTGGAGTGGACAGGCCGGATCGCAGAAGACCCCGGCCACGAGTTTTTCGTCGGCGACCTGCAGACCGGGCCCGACGGCCGTGCGGCGCTCGCCATCACGAAACGCCCGGACACCGGGCTCGACCAGGCGCTCACCGTGCACCTTCGGTTCGCCGCCTGCACCGGCGACCTCGACGGCACGGAGGACGTCGCGTTCACCGATCTGCTCATCCTGCTCGCGGCGTGGGGACCGCAGGCTGCGCATCCGGCGGACTTCGATGGCGACGGGGTCGTTGGGTTTCTCGATCTGTTGACGTTGATTGCCGGGTGGGGGGCGTGCGCGGGGTGATCGTGGGTTGATCGGATCGCGGGGCCGCGACCGCGGCCGTGTCCGCGTCCGTGTCCGTGTCCGTGTCCGTGTCCGCGGCCGTGTCCGTGTTCGCGGCCGTGTCCGTGTTCGCGGCCGTGTCCGTGTTCGCGTCGTTCAGTCTCCGCGCCAGATCGGGACCGCATCGGCGATACGCACCAAACGTGCCCTTGGACCTTATCGCCGGTGCGGCCACGGTCCCGAGAAGAGCCGGTTGAGGGTCGCGAACGGCTCGGCTGCCTCGAGGCTGCGAAAAGACCCCGTGGTGGCAATGGCCCGCGCCGCATCGGCGAAGCCCTTCCACCCGACGCGGGCCAACGCGGAACCGACCGAGATACGCCGGACCCCCAGTTTTCCGAGGGTCTCGACCGTCATCCACGCCGGATCCACCGCGAGCACGTTCGTCGGCTTCGGTGCGGCCGCGGCGACGACCTCGGAAATCTCCTCGCGTGAGCTGATCCCCGGGGCAAAGAGACAATCCGCCCCGGCTTCGGCGAAGGCGACGAGCCGCCGGAGCGCCGTCTCGAGTGGATCTGAAACGCCGACGAGGAAACACTCCGATCGCGCCGTGAGCACGACGTTGCGGCCGCTCGCATCGATGGCGGACCGGGCCGCCTGCACACGCTCGAGCGCCTCGGACTCATCGAAGAGCGGATGATCAACGTCGCCCGTCGCATCTTCGATGGACAGACCCGCGACACCGGTGGCCACGCATCGCCGAACACTCTCGGCGACGGCCTCCGGGGTCGCCCCGTAACCGGATTGGAAGTCCGCGTTCACCGGCAGGTCGGTCGCCGTCACGATCTCACGCACGTTGTCGAGCGTTGCCTCGAGGCCGAGGGACGACGCGTCGTCGGGACGGCCACGCGCGAAGGCAACCGCCGCACTGCTCGTCGCGAGCGCGCTGAACCCGAGGGAAGCGAGCAGGATCGCGCTCCCGGCGTCCGAGGGATTGGGGAGCACGAAGCAGCCGGAGGCGTGCAACCGCCGGAACGCCGCGATCGGATCGTTCTCGTTCATGTCGTCCGACGTCTCCTCGGCTCAATCCCCGTGCCGCTCTCTCAGCCGCGGGCTCAGCCGGAGCACCAACTGCACGCGTTCGAACTCGTCGAGCACTTCGCCCAACACCGCTCTCACCGGATCGGCGGGCGGTGACGCGACCACCGGCGCCGCCGGACCGAGCGTCTTGCGGGCCATGGAGCGGTAGCGGCTGAGCGTGCGATCACCCATACGAGAGACGGGCTCGAAGTCCTCCGCCATGAACCAGGTCACCGGCACGCGGAAACCACCGTTGATCTGGTTGGGCACGATCAGATCCGCGTGCTCCTCGGTGCGCAGCAGAAAACGCAGCTCGACGTTCGGGGCCGCTTCGGCGACGCGTTGCATGGCCGCGCCCTGCAACGCGCAGTCGCCGCACCACGTGCCCGTCAGGCACAGCACCTTCATCGCCCGGGTGAATCCACCCGTCAGGTTCTGCTGCTCGGCATCGAGCGCAAGCTGCTCGTACCGCTGTCGCCACGCGTGGTCGTGCCCGTCGGGCGCGCCCAACGCGACGAACGCCGCATAGGGGACTGCGGTCTGGAACTTCCCGTGAAGAAACTCGGCATTCATCAGCATCGTGTGGTCTCAGTCTCCGTGCTTCTGCCGCAGCCGCCCGCTCAGGCGAAGCAGCAGGTGCACCCGTTCGAATTCGTCGAGCCACTCCTGGGTCGTCGCCCGCACCTCGTCCTCCGCCACCGCCGCCCCCGGCAGCGGACACGCGCCGCCGAGCTTGCGGGCCGCCAGGGAACGGTAGCGGCTCAGCGTGCGGTCACCCGCAACCGAGACCGGCTCGAAGTCCTCGGCCATGAAGATCACCATCGGCACCCGCAAGCCGGCGTTCAGACGCAGCGGTTCGGCGAGATCGAGGTGCTCGTCGCGGTCGAGCCACCGCAGATCGATGCAGTCGCTGCCCCGCGCGATGATCTCCAGCAGTGGTCCCTGCTGAGCGCAGTCGCCGCACCAGATGCCGGACAGACACAGCACGGGCATGCGACGGCTGAACCGTTCGAGCAACGCCTGCTGATCGGCGGACAGAACGCAGCGTTGCTCGAGCTCGCGCCACGGCGTGGCCCGCTCGGGATCGGTCTCGAGGTAGTCCTCGTACGTGAGCGCCGCATCGAACTTCTGCCGGAGGAGCCCGGCGTTGATGGTCATGAGGGTTCCTTCGCGTCGCGGGTCAGGGTGCGGAGCAGATCGAATGCCTCCAGCGGGGAGAGTCCGTCGAGGTCGAGCGTCGCCAGTCGCTCCACCACCGGGTGGGGCAAGTATTCGGTGAACAGCCCGAGCTGCTCGCCCGGCGAGACCTCCGCCGGCGGCGGGGCCGGCACGACGCCTCCCGTGTGCACGGTGAGCGTCTCGAGGATCGCGTCGGCGCGGGTGATCGTGTCGGCCGGCACGCCGGCGATCTTTGCGACGTGCAGGCCGTAGCTCCGGTCCGTGCGTCCCGCGAGGATCCTGTACAGGAACACGATGTCGTCGCCCCATTCGCGCACCGAGACGTGCAGGTTCGTCACCGCCTCGCGCCGATCGGCGAGGTCCGTCAGCTCGTGGTAGTGCGTGGCGAACAACGTGCGGCAGCGGCGGGACGCGATGGTCTCGGCGATCGCCCACGCGAGGGCGAGACCGTCGAGGGTGCTCGTGCCGCGACCGATTTCGTCGAGAATCACCAGGCTCCGGTCCGTCGCGTGGTGGAGGATGTTGGCGGTCTCGGTCATCTCCACCATGAACGTCGACTGGCCGGTGTGCAGTTCGTCCGCCGACCCGATGCGGGTGAAGATGCGATCGGTGAGACCGATGACCGCGGCGTCGGCCGGCACGAAGCTGCCGGTGTGGGCGAGCAGCGTGATGATCGCGATCTGGCGTATGAACGTGCTCTTGCCGGCCATGTTGGGGCCCGTGATGAGGGCCAGCGTCGCCCGCCCGTCGTCGGTGTCGCGACCGAGGACGCAATCGTTGGGCACGAACCGTTCGCCCAGCAGATGGTCGAGCACCGGATGCCGCCCGCCGCGAATGTCGAGGACGGGCTCGGGCACCAGCTGCGGCCGGGTGTACCCCAGCCGCACCGCCGTCGCGGCGAAGCAGGCGAGCACGTCGAGCTGGGCCACGACGTCCGCGTACGCCGCCAACGCGTTCACCCCGGCGGCGGCGTCGTCGCTCAGCGTGTCGAAGAGCACGCGTTCCCGTTCGACGGCGCGGGACTGGGCGCTCGTCACCTTCTCCTCGAACGTCTTCAGCTCCGGCGTGATGTACCGCTCGGCGTTCTTGAGCGTCTGCTTGCGGGTGAAGGCGTCGGGCACCTTGGCGGTGTGGGTGTGCGTGACCTCGATGTAGTAGCCGAAGACCTTGTTGAACCCGACCTTGAGCGTCGGGATCTTCGTCTCGGCGACGAGCTCACGTTGGTACTCGGCCAGCCACCCGTTCGCATCGCGTTGCAGTCCGCGGTACTCGTCGAGCTCCCCGTCGATCCCGTCGCGGAAGAGCCCGCCTTCCCGCAGGTGAGCGGGGGGCGTATCGACGCACTCCCGTGCAATCCGCTCGGCCAGCGGGGTGAGCGTCTCGGCCAGGGTGGCGAGCGTCGCGCAGGGTTTGACGAAGGCCGGCACCTCACGGAGCATCGCCCGCAGGTCGCCGATCGGTCCGAGCGATCCGCCGAGCGCGACGAGATCACGAGGCGTCGCGCGACGCATCGCGATCCGGGCGACGATGCGGGCGACGTCCTGGACGCGGGCGAGCCGGTCGATGAGCGACGCGCGCAGCGTTTCGTCCTCGACGAGGGTCGCGACCGCGGTCTGCCGCTCTCCGATCGCCTCGGCGTCGGCGAGCGGGAAGCACAGCCACTGCCGAAACAGCCGCTTCCCCATCGCGGTCGTACACCGCTGGAGGATCGACAGCAGCGACCCGGACCGCTCGCCCGTCCGCATGGTGCGTTCGATCTCCAGGCTGCGAAGCGTGGTCGCATCGAGCCGCAACGTGGCGGCCCGCGGCACCCGGGCGGGGGGCCGCAAGTGGGCGAGCCGTCCCGATCCCGGTTTCGCGTCGGGCGTCTGGGTGTCCTGCAGGTACCGCAGCAGGGCCCCGGCGGGACCGAGCGCCGGGTCGTCGTCGTCCAGTCCGAATCCGGCGAGGGTCGCGACCCCGTAGTGAATGCGCAGCCGTTCGGCGGCGTCATCGGGGCGAAAGGTCCAGGCGGGTCGGGCGGTGGTGGCGCACCCGATCGCGTCCCGGGCATGCCGGCAGGCCGCCGGCATGGCGCCGTCGTCGGTCTCGCAGTAGAGCAGCTCGCTCGGCCGCCGACGCACGATCTCGTCCAGCAACGCGGTTGCGGACACGTCGACGAGCGTGAACGCACCGGTGGAGGCTTCGGCGATCGCGATCACGACCGTGCCATCGGCGCCCGCGGGACCCACGGCGGCGATCTCGTTGGCCTCCGACTCATCGAGCAACGCTTCGTCGACGAGCGTGCCCGGCGTGATCACGCGGGTGACCGCGCGCTCGACGACGCCCTTCGCCTCGCGTGGATCCTCGATCTGCTCGCAGACCGCCACGCGGTGGCCCTGTTCGACCATGCGTCGCAGGTACCCTTCGAGCGCGTGGTGGGGCACCCCGGACATGGGGATGCCCTCGGTGCGTTGCGTGAGAGTCAAGCCCAGGACGCGGTGCGTCAGCCGCGCGTCGTCGTCGAACATCTCGTAGAAGTCGCCCATCCGGAAGAAGAGCACGCAGTCGGGGTGCTCCTGCTTGAACCGGCGGTACTGACGCATCGCCGGCGTGTCACGCGGATCGCGGCTCCGACGGGGAGCGGTGGGCCTGGCGGGGGGCTTGGCGGGGGGCTTTGATGGTGCGCGGGTCATCGCGTTCCGAATTGTACGGATCCCGCCCCGAGGCGGGCGGGCCGATGACCAACGACAACGCCCGCGGATTCCGGATCCGCGGGCGGTTGAAGTGGAGCAGATGAGACTCGAACTCACAACCTCCTCGATGCGACCGAGGCGCTCTCCCAATTGAGCTACTGCCCCAAACAGTTTCCCGTGCGGGACGGGGCATCCTGGCCCCTCGCTCGCGACGTGTCAAGCGAACCCACTTTTGATCTTTGACCCCTCTCGCAGCCGAATCTATATTGGTCAGTCACATCTCTACATGATGGTCGCGGCGTTCCCGGTGCTCCCGTGCCAAATCGCGACCCACGAACACCCCCAGGCCCACGGCCTGTCCTGGAGGCAAAACGGGATGAAGGACTCTCCGCTCGCCGACGTCGAGACCGTCGGCCACGTTGCCGGCCTCATGCGGCTGCTCGCTGATCCGACGCGGCTGCGTCTGCTGCACCTGCTTCAGGAAGGCGAGATCAACGTGTCGACGCTGTGTGGCGCCCTCGACCTGGCTCAGCCCACGGTGAGCCATCACCTGGGCCTGCTCCGGTCGGCGCGGCTCGTTCGAACCCGACGCTCGGGCAAGCAGGTCTTCTACGCGCTCAATCCGGACCACGTCCGAACGCGCGGGACGCACGGGCTGCGTCTGATCTTCGAGCACATCGACCTGTGTCTCGCCTGCGGTGGCCGGTCGTCGATGTCCGCGGCCGGCGAGCCCGCCCGGGCCTGAGGCGGGACTATTCAAGCCTTGACGAAAAAGGGCCGATCGGTATCCTCGGATCCCATGACCCGCCACCGCATCGGTATTGCGATCGCGATTGCCAAGCCCTACTAGGGCGAGCCGCGGTGGGTGCATCGACAGTGATCATCTGACTCGGCCTCGCCTCGGCGGGGCCGATTGTCGTTGTTTGCCACCTCACCTCGTCTCCAGTCGAGAGCGAGCCATGCCCGAGACCGCCGCCGATCGCAACTACAAGAAGACGCTGAACCTCCCGAAGACGAGCTTCCCCATGCGGGCGAACCTCGCCCAGCAGGAGCCGGCCTCGCTGAAGCGGTGGACCGCCGCCAACCTGTACGCCGAGGCCCTGGCCCGGCGGGAAGGCGGCGAGCCGTTCGTCTTTCACGACGGACCGCCGTACGCCAACGGATCGATCCACGTCGGGCACCTGCTCAACAAGGTGCTCAAGGACCTCGTCGTCCGGTCGCGGCTGCTGGCCGGGCAGCCCTGTCCGTTCACACCGGGCTGGGATTGCCACGGGCTGCCCATCGAGCACCGGGTGATGACGGACCTCGTCGAGTCGGGCAAGATCAAGCGGATCGCCGAGCTGGATGACGACACCCGCCGCATGGCGATCCGCAAGGCCTGCCGGTCGTACGCGGAGAAGTACGTCAAGTTCCAGACCCGCCAGATGCAGCGGCTGCTGACCCTCGCCGACTACGACGACCCGTACCTGACGATGAACCCGCGGTATGAGCGGGCGGTGCTCGAGGTCTTCGCCGAGATGGTGGATCAGGGGCTGGTGTACCGCGCGCTCAAGCCGGTCCACTGGTCGATCGCCAACCAGACGGCGCTCGCTGAAGCCGAGCTCGAGTACGAAGATCGGGAAGATCTGTCCGTGTATGTCGACTTCGAAGCCGACGACGCCGGGGCCGTCGCCGCGGCGTTCGGCGTCGAGCTCGACCGGACCCCGAGCTTCATGATCTGGACGACGACGCCGTGGACGCTGCCGGCCAACCTGGCCATCGCCGTCAACGAGCGATTCCGGTATGCGCTCGTGCGTGTCGACGGCAGCGAGACCGTTCTTGCCGTGGATCGCGTCGAGGCGGTGACGAAGGCCGCGGGATCGACATCGGTCGAGGTGCTCGCCGAGGCGGACGGAGCGTCGCTGGTCGGCTTGCAATATCGCCACCCGTTCTGTGATCGCGTGAGCCCCATCGTCGCCGCGGAGTACGTGACGCTGGAGGATGGCACCGGCCTGGTGCACACCGCGCCCGGGCACGGCGCCGACGACTACCACACGGGCAAACGCGAGGGCCTCGACATCTACTGTCCCGTTCGCGACGACGGTACGTACGACGCGACGGTGCCCGAGTGGCTCCGCGGCATGAGCGTGTGGGATGCGAATGCCGCGGTGACCGAGCATCTCCGGCACTCGGGGCACCTGTTCCACGATCACACCTTCGTCCACAGCTACCCGCACGACTGGCGGAGCAAGACGCCCGTGATCTTCCGCTCGACGGAGCAGTGGTTCGTGGCGGTCGATGCCGCGACCCGACGCGACGAGCGTTCGCTGCGGTCGATGGCGCTCGACGCGGCCAACGACGCGATCTCGTTCATCCCCCAGTGGGGGCAGAACCGGTTTCGCGGGATGCTCGAGTCGCGTCCGGACTGGTGTCTTTCTCGCCAGCGGGCGTGGGGATTGCCGATCCCGGCGTTCGCACTCCCGGACGGCGGCGTGTTCCTGACCGCCGCCTCGGTGCGGGCGGTGTCGCAGGCGGTCGCCGAGCGTGGCAGCGATGCGTGGTTCACCGACCCGCCCGCGACGCTCCTCGCCGGTTACGACCCCGGGAGCGATCCCGACGCGCCCGCGGATCTGGACGTGACGAAGCTGACCAAGATGTACGACATCTTCGACGTCTGGTTCGAGTCGGGGTCGTCGTGGAACGCCGTCATGCGTGAACGCGGCCAGGGGTTTCCGGTCGATCTGTACCTGGAAGGCTCCGACCAGCATCGCGGGTGGTTTCAGCTCTCGCTGCTGCCGGCGCTCGGGGCGACGGGTCAGCCCCCGTTCCGCAGCGTGCTCACGCACGGTTTCACGGTCGACAAGGACGGCCGAAAGATGTCCAAGTCGACGGGCAACGCGCTCGACGTGGATGAGCTGCTCAAGCACCACGGGGCGGACGTCTGTCGCTGGTGGGTGAGCTCGATCGCCTTCGAGAACGACATCAAGATGGACGAGTCGTTCTTCGACACGGCGGGCGAGACCTACCGGAAGGTCCGCAACACCCTCCGGTTCCTGCTCAGCAACCTTTCCGACTTCGACGCGTCCACGATGGCCGTCGATCTCGCGACGCTGCCCGCGGTGTCGCTCGACGCATGGGTGATGGACGTCGCGGGTCGCGTGCAACGCGACGTGCTGGCCGCCTACGAGCGGTACGAGTTCCGGCGGGCGAACCAGTTGCTGTACGACTTCTGCAACGAGACGCTCTCCGCGGTGTACTGCGCCGCGGTCAAGGATCGCCTCTACTGCGATCGGCCCGACTCACCGCGTCGCCGGGCGACGCAAAGCGTGATGGCCGATCTGGCGACCCGCCTTTCCCTGCTGCTGGCGCCGATCTTGCCCCACACGGCCGACGAGGCCTACCGCGTCAGCGTCGGCGGCGACGATGCCTGCGTGCACCTGGAGGTGATCACGCCGCCCCCGGCGGTCACCGCGGACCCGGCTTGGCCGAAGGTCATGACCATGCGGGACGAGTCGCTCAAAGCGCTCGAGGCGGCCAAGGGCCGCGGCATCGAGAACCCGCTCGACGCGGAGGTCACCATCCCGGACCCCGACGGCACGTTCGCCGCCTTCGCCGCCGACTTCGCGGATCTGCTCGGGGTCTCGCGTGTGAGGTTCGACGCCGCGGCGGAGACGCCCGTGGTGACCGATCTGTCCGGAGAGCCGCGTTGTGAGCGTTCGTGGAAACGCGATGGCACGGTGCGGGAGCGTGGCGATGGGGGGATGTTGAGCGATCGGGATGCGGAGGCGGTGGGGACCTCGTAGCCCGGCGGATCTGACGCAAACGCGTTCCCCGCTGGCGGGCCCCTGCTTTTTGTGAGAGGAACGCCGAGGTGGCGGGTGACCCGCTTCCCAACCACCCCGGCGTGTTGTGGCCGCCCGTGCGGCCGGTGGCTGTGATGCGTCAGCTCACGGGCACGGACCCCAGCATTCGATCACCATCAGCAGGTCGGTGATGCCGACGTCACCCGAGCCGTCGAGGTCGGCGGGGCAATCGCCGGGGTCGGGGCAGGTGCCCCACGCCGAGAGCACCTGCAGGAGATCGAAGAACCCGACCGCACCCGACCCGTCGAGATCGGGACCGCAGACCGGCAGAAGCGACAACGCGTTCACGTCGTTGCCGAGATCCACCGAGTCGAAGGTGGCCTCCGAGAAGTAGATGGTCGCCCCGCCGGTCACCGGGTCATACTCCACGATGTCGCCGTCGCGGACGCTGAGACCGCCGATGGACTCGTCGGTGTCGAAGGAAAGCAGCAAACGCCCATCCGCGCGTTCGTGGAGGCCGTCGACGTCCCCGTTCCCGTCGTCGAAGAGGTCGGCCTCGGCGACGAGCAACGTGGCCACGTCGCCGTCCGGGTCGTAGAGCACGATGTCGCCGTCGGTGAAGGTCAGTCCCCCGAGCGTGTCGCTGTCGTTGGCGTGGGAGAGGACGAACTGCCCGTCGGCCCGCAGGAAGACCGCGTTCACGTCGGTCGCCGTGCTGCCACCGGTCCACCACGATTCCGGAAGGACGACGCTGGCCCCGCCGGTTGCCGGCTCGTACTCGACGACGTCGCCGTCCCCGAACGTGACGCCGCCGATGCCACCGTTGAACAACGTGGAGAAGACGATCTGCCCGCCCGCCCGCACGTGCACCGCGTTCACGTCGATGGAACCGGATTCGAAGTCACCCTCGGCGAGCAGCACCTCCGCCGTCCCCGAACCGGGCTCGAACTGCACGACGTCACCGTCGAGCAACGACATGCCGCCGAGCTGCACGCCGTCGTTGTCACGCACCGACAACGCAATCTCCGCTCCCTCCGCGGCCGTGGTCAACAACCCCGGCAACACCATCATCGTCATCATCATCATCCGGGCCCCCACGAGGCCACCCCATGTCGTACCCATATCGCTGTGCTCCACCCGACTCCCACCGTTCGCAGAAGGCGATGAGTCAACGCGACTCATCGCAGAGGGGAAGGTATGCGAGCGGTAGTGACGTTCGGAGAAGTTGGGTGAAAGCGCCGGTGAAACGTGGGGCGGACGCAGACACGGACACGGACACGGTCGCGGCCACGGCCACGGCCACGGCCACGGCCACGGACACGGACACGGACGCGGACGCGGCCCCGGACGCTGCCACGGCCACGGCCACGGACACGGACCCGCCTCCTCCTCAGCCCCCCGTCACCTCTCGGTACACCTCTTCCAGCTCCCCCGCATACCGCGACCAGTTCCACCGCCGCGCGAACCGTTCGGCAACCCCCGCCCGCATCGTCTCCAACCCGGCGCGATCGCCAAGCATGCGTTTCAGCGCAGCGACCAGCGGCGGAATCTCGCCCGGCGGCACGATCGCGCCGGTGACGCCGTCTTCGATCAGCTCGGGGATCGAGCCCACGTTCGTCCCGATCACGGGGACGCCCGCGGCGAGCGTTTCCGCGATGGCGAACTGCGGGTCGACCGACAGCCAGCGGAAGGGGAGGACCACGAGCAGCGACTCGGCGATCAGGCCGGCGATCGTGATGCCGTCGGGGTACGGGAAGCGGTGGACCGACACGTTGGCGTGCCGCGTGGGCAGCTCGTCGACGCCGGGGACTTCGTCGCGGCTCGGACGCACGGCGATGTCGAAGCTGAGATCCGGAAAGGCGTCCGCCACCTCGTCGAAGGCCGCAAGGCAGACGTCGCCGCCGTTCTGCTCGCTCGCGTCCCGCCAGAACAGGACGCGATGCGGTGGGGACACGACCTGGTCGCCGAGCTCGTCCCGCATGTCGCGGATGATCCCGTGGCGGATGACCCGCGGGGTCAGCCCGCATTCGGCGGCGCGGGCTGCGACCGCGTCGGTTGCGGTGATGACCGCGTCGGGACGCCCGAGCAGCCAGCGTCCCGCGCGACCGGGCCGCCGCGTCGTACCGACGAGCGTCACGACGACGGGGGCCCCGAGGTTGAGGGTGCGCAGGACGCCGCCGAGCATCGCGCTGCGGGTGTAGCCGAAGACGTGGAGCACATCCAGCCCCTCGCCCCGCACGATGCTTCGAATCTGCGCGAGCTGGCGCAACAGCGGCAGCGGCCGGACACCGCCGGGCGACACCTCGCCCCGGAGCGTCTTCGGACGCCGGCGGCCGTCGTCGACGAAGTGCATCGGCCCGTCCGTGGGCATGCACGCCGGCAGCGAGCGGTCGGGTCCGAACCGGTTGCTGATGAGATGAACGTCGTGACCCGCGTCACGGAGCAGACGAATCGTCTGCGCCGGAACCTGGATGTGGCCGGACACGTTCCGCTCGTGTCCACGCTCGCTCGCCACCACCGATGCGTAGATTCCGATTCTCATGGGCCGGCGGGATACATCTGCACCGCATCGATCGCGATGGTGAACGGGGCGGGACCTCGGTGCTCGATCACGAGCTCGATGCGGCCGTCCGGATCGATGAACCGGTTCGCGTCGGGCGTCGCCACCCGCTCGACGACGCGTTGCTGACCCGGCGCCGAGCCGCGGAGGGGGGTCATGCTGTCCGTGCTCCAATCGCGCAGGAACAACCGCATCGTGGTGCCGGCCGCGCGGTCGATCCACGACTCGAGCACGACCACGAGCTCCTGCATCAGGCCGAGCCGCGCGCGGTCGAGGTGGAAACTCGTCCGCAGGCGGGTGGCGAACCGGCCCGCGCCGGTCTCTTCCGTCTGCGTCGACTGCACTCGGAAGGGGTCACGCAGCGCGGCCTCGAGATCCGTGAGCGCAGCGCCGAGGGCGGTGCCCCGCTCGACCTCGACGCCCGTGAGGCTGGTCGACCAGACTTGGTCGGCGAGCATCACGAACGCGTTCCACGACGAGGCGTTGCGTTGGGTCGAATCGTTGCTCCAGAGGATGAACTCGCGAATGCCGCGGCGGCGGAGCATCGCGAGCATCTCGCGATTGAGCGCGGGCGGCACCACCATCGGGGTGTTCCAGGCGGTGTACTCGTCGCCCACGAGCTCGATCCACGGCGTGATGTTCAGGTGGGGGCCGCCGAAGGAGTGGATGAGGGCATCGACGTTCTGCCGCGCCTCGCGAACGGCGGACGTCACCGCCGATTCCCCGGCCTGTCGGTGGGAGGGGTGCACCCAGTAGAGCTCCGGCGCCTGGAGGTCGCCGAAGGCCCGGTGGTGGTACGTGAACCACCGGTGGGAGCTGCCGCCCCGGGGAATGATCACGCGGGGCGGGTCGCCGGCTCCGTCGGTGCGCGAGGAGGTGCGGTAGTTGCTGCTCATGCACGTGGGCCACGCCGCGCGAATACGCCGGTAGGCCGAGTCGTTCATCGCCGCGTCCGCCGCCTGCATGCAAACGCCCGCGTACCAGACGGACCACCGCCGATTGCCCGGCGTCTGCCACGAGCCGGCGGGATCGCACGCGGGGCGGCCGGCTTCTTCGTACAGCGTCTCGAGGGAGCGTCCGTCGAACCCGGGCACGGGCTCGAGTTGCCACCGCGGATCGCGCCGCATCGCGTCGAACGCCTTCACCGTGCCGGACGCCGTCTTCTGCGGCACCACCAGCCCCTCGGTGTCGAAGTGAAACCGCGTGGGGTCCGGCACCCGCCGGTCCGACGCTTGCCGCTGTCGGTAGCGGGCGATGAACGCGTCCATGTAGGCCCGGCTCTCGGCGACACCGTGTTTCATCCAGACGGTCATCCACCACTGCGGCACCTCGTCCGCCGCGGCCAGCCGTTCGCAGGGCTGCGCGCGTCCGCGGGCCCGGTGCGCGAGCCCGTCGCACCAGTGCTGGTACAGCGCCGGGGCTCGGCCCATGCCGTTGATGCGATCGGGATCGCCGTCCCCCATCCCGAAGTTCTGCAGCAGGATCGCGACCTGACCGGTCTGCAGTCGCCGTTCGATGATCTCGTCGCAGACGCGATCGGCGGCCGCGGCCGGGCCGAGCCGCGCCGTATTCTTCCTGACCATCTGGATGATGGGACCGGAGCGGGCCGGACGTCCGAGCGGGCGTTGCCAGCTCCAGAAGAGCGGCGGGGCGTCGAGATTCGAGGCGGTGTCGGCGGCGGACGGATCGGACGGCGGGAGCGGCAGCGGCGGGGGCGGGGGGCCGGGCGGCATCGGCATGACGCACGAGCCGAGCGCCACGAGCAGCAGCACGCCGGCGGCGATCGACACGCGAGCGATGGTCCGAGCCCGGTGGCGTGTCACGGCTGCGTCCGGGCCTTTTCGATCCGCGCGACGAGCCCGAGCAGCTGCCGCGGGTTCTTGATCATGCGTCGCTTCGCGGCGAGGGCGTGAAAGATGAAACGGAGCGGCCGGGGGAAGTAGCCCTTCGGTCCCTGCGCTTCCAGGTAGACGTACTGCGGCGGATGGAATCCGAGTCGTTCGGCGCACGCGTCAATCCTCGGCTCGTCGTTGAACTTGTACCGGACGGGATAGTGATACTCCTCCACGCTCGCTCCCTTGACCCCCCGGAGCACCATCTCGTCGAGCTTGAGCCGGTGCAGGGTGGCGGCGATGCGGGTGAAGTAGTGCCGGCGATTCGGGGTCATGAAGAGGTAGACGCCGCCGGGCCTCAGGCACCGGTGCACCGCCCGCATGAACCCGTCCGGATCCTCGACGTGCTCCATGACCATCGAGGAGTAGGCAACGTCGAAGGTGTCGGGCGGGAGGTCGGCGTCCTCGAGGACCGCCGTGCGGTATTCATCGAAGAGGCCCGGCGTGGCGACCTTCGAGGGGTCCGGCTCGACTCCCCAGTAGGCGTCGGCGTGGGGGCGGATACACCACTGTGCCTCCACGCTCCGGGCGATGCCGCTCCCGCAGCCGATGTCGAGGACACGAACCGGCGGGGCTCGCCGCTCGCACTCCTTGATGATCAGCCGCGTGAGAACGAGGGCATCGCGCGACGTGCGTTCGAAGTTGTACCGTGCGGCGAGATCCTCGAACGAGAGGTCGTCGTGGGGTGCCGTCGGGGTGATCGTCTGCTGGGGGTTTGTCGGCGGGGCATGCCCCATGCGAACGGTCTCCTGACGCGCGACGCGGGCCATCATGGCTGCTCCCCGCATCATTGTCGAGGCCGCCGAGACCGGCGATCGCACTGGCACCGCCGGGCGGCGAACGGGGGCCGGCCGCGCGCACGCGTCGGCCCGAGCCGGGCGGATTGTGGACGGAAGCGGCACAATTCCGGGTAGAATACGGCCGCCGCGGGCGATCGGGTCCGCCGGCATACGACGCAGTGGGGTGACAGCGGCTCGGGCCTGCGGGAGGTGCGAGTGATGGGGCTGGTCAACAGCACGAGAACGGTGGCGTTCGGGGCCGTGGTTGGTGCGACGCTGGCGATCGAGATCGCGTCGGCTCGCGGCGAGGTGCCCTTCGCGGGGTTTCAGCAGTACGAAGCCGGCGCGAACTCGACGGGGCTCGCCGCGGCGGACTTCGACGGCGACGGCGACCTCGACCTCGCGGTCAGCAATCGCGATTCGGGTGACGTGGTGGTGCTCCGCAACAACGGCAGCGGTGAGTTCGGACCGCCGGTGAGCTATCCGATCGGAGTTCAGCCCCGGTACGTCGTCGCGGCCGACCTGGACGACGACGGGGCACCGGATCTCGCGGTGACCGACAAGGAGGGCAGCACGGTGACGGTGCTCCGCAACCTCGGCGGGGGCGCCTTCGAGGTCCATCAGGTCGTCGAGGTCTTTTCGCCCGACTGGATCACCACGATCGACATCAACGGCGACGGCGACCTCGACCTCGTCATCGGCGAGCACTCCCACCCGCCCCGCGTCTCCCTTCTGCGGAACAACGGGAGCGCGTTGTTCTTCCTCGGCGGCATGTGGGATGTGCCATCGGGGACCCGCGGCGGCGACGTCGGTGATTTCGATGCGGACGGCGACCCGGATCTCGCCATCGTCAACATCGCGGCCGATTCGATCTCGATCCTGTCGAACGACGGCGGCGGGCTGACCGCCCCGGTGACGCTGCCGGCCAACGACGAGCCGCGGTACATCGCCGCCCGGGACTACGACGCCGATGGCGACATCGATCTCGCCGTCGTCCACAAACGCAGCAACGATCTCTGGCTGTACCGCAACGACGGAACGGGCGGGTTCACGCAAGCCCTCGAAGATCGCTTCGCACTCAACGACGCCCCGCACGCGGTGGACGCCGCCGACTTGGACCTCGACGGCGATTGCGATCTCGTCGTCTCGCACGTGGGGTCGGATCCGTTCGTCCGATTGATGCTCAACGACGGCACCGGCAAGTTCGAGCCCGAGGTGCTCTTCTCACCCGACGGCGGCGCGCACGTGGTCGCGGTGGATCTCGACGGCGACAGCGACTTCGACGTCGCGACCGCCAACACGAACAACGGCACTGTCAACATTCACCGCAACGAGACCGTCGACGCCGGCGGCATCATGTTCCTCGCGTTGGTCGATCAGGCCGGTGGGCCCTTCGAGCCCGGTCAGGAGATCGAGGTCGAGCTGCGGATGCGTGATCTGGCCGGCCAGCCGGTCGTCGCCTACCAGGCCTTCCTCGAGTTCACGACGACGCAGCTGGCCTTCGTCGAGGGCGTCTACACGGTCGAGCCCATGGGCCTTGGGATCATCGATCCCATCGAGGCGATCGGCGGGAAGATCGATCTGGCCGCAGGTCTGCTTCCCGGCAAGCAGGAGCCCACGACCGAGGACGCGGCGCTCGCGGTGCTGACGTTCCGCGCGCTCAGCGCACTGTGCGACCCCTCGGTCCGGTTCCGGCCGAATACGCCGCCGACCCGTCTCTCGGGGGTGGACGGAGCCCCCGTCGAACCGCTGCTGCTCATCAACCTCGGTTCGCAGTCCTGTCCGGCGGACATCAACGGAGATTGCGACGTCGGTTTCGCCGACCTCCTGTCGATGCTGACCGCGTGGGGACCGTGCGAGGAGTGCCCACAGGATCTCGACCGCTCCGGTGACGTGGGCATCACGGACCTGCTGCGGGTGCTGGCAAGCTGGGGGCCGTGCGCGGCGTGAGGTCGTCCGATAAGACCGGGCCGCGTGATCGCTGCTTGCAAACCGCCGAGGATCGACCATCCTGATGAGGAGGGAGAGCGCGATTTCGACCACAGCGATCCAGTTGGCCGTCCTGATCGGTCTCGCGGTGCCGGCCGGCACCTGTGAGATCGAGTTCGCCCCACCGGTGGAGTACGACGCGGGTGTCTTCCCCGTGGCGGCGGCCCTCGGCGACCTCGACGGAGAAGGCACGCTCGACCTCGTGGTGACGAACCGCGGGGACGCGACGGTCTCCATCTATTTGAACGATGGCCGGGGAGGCTTCACCAACGCGGCGTCCGTCACCGTCGGCCCGCAGCCCCGCTCCCCCGCGATCGCGGATTTCAACGGCGATGGTGCGCTCGACGTGGCCGTGCCCATCTGGGCCGAAGGCGAGCGGCGGGTTTCCGTCCTCATCAACGATGGCAGTGGCGGGTTCGCGTCACCGGTGGACTACGAGGTCGGGCTCCGGCCCCGCACCGTCGTGGCGGCGGACCTGGATGGCGACGGGGCGGTCGACCTGGCGACCGCCAACTTCGAATCGCACGACGTGAGCGTTCTCCGCAATCAGGGCGACGGCACATTCGTCGCCGCAGGCACGCATGCCGTCGACTTCTTCCCCGGTTCGGTCAGCGCCGCCGACCTCAACGGCGACGACGCCATCGACCTCGTGGCCACCAATCGGCAGTCCCACACCGCGAGCGTCCTGTTGAACGACCGCGCCGGCGGTTTCGCCGCGGCGGTGAGCTACGTCGTCGGGCTCGCGCCGAAGCACGAGGTTCTCGTCGACATCGACGATGACGGCGACGTCGACATCGCCACCGCCGACGGCAACAGCGGGACGGTGACGATCCTCCTGAACCAGGGCGACGGCGGGTTTCAGTGGGGCGCAACGGTCTCCGCCGGCGCCGGACCGCACGGGATCGTCGCCGTGGACGTCGACGACGATGGCGATCTCGACCTCGCCACCGCCGACCCGGCGATGGACCGGATGGTCGTCCTGCGACGCGGCCCGGGACTCGAGTTCGATCCGCCCCGCACGTTCGCGGCGGGAGCCGGCGAAATCTTCATCGTCGCCGGCGATCTCGACGGCGACGATCGCATCGATCTCGTCGTTCCCAACCAGCTCTCCGACGATGTTTCGGTGTTGCTCAACCGCACGGGCCTCGATCCGGCCGGATGCCCGGGTGACGCCGATGGCGACGGCGCCGTCGGCCTGCTCGACCTGCTCACGGTGTTGTCCCACTGGGGCCCGTGCGGTCCGGTCGAGTTCTGCACGTTCTGCCCGGGTGATCTCGACGCGAGCATGGACGTCGGGCTGGCCGACCTGCTCCAGGTGTTGAGCGGTTGGGGACCGTGTTCGTAGGCGACGGGGTGTCCGTGACGCGTTGCGTAGCAATCACTCGGTCCACGCCGACAAGTCGCGGCCCAAGTACGCCGCGAGCCGCTCGTTGGACGACGCGAAGTGCTCGACCAGCCGCGCTCGCGTTTCCGGGTCCATCGTCTCCGCGCTCGAGCGACCGCGGGCGCGGGTCAGACGCCGGATCCGAGCGCCCACCGCGCTCCGGCTCAGCGCGTTGAGCGCCGGCTTCAGACCGACGCGGTGCAGCCCCGCCCGCAGCCGCGCGAACCGGGCGGCGTTCATGCGCTGGCCGATCATGCTCGAGTCGAAGTCGTGATCGACGCCGAGGAACGACAGGATCGACTCCAGGTACGCCCGGTCGTTCGCGAGCAGATCGTCGTAGATCAGGAAGTGCATCCGGCTTCGGTCGTAGTGCTTCTCGAGTCGCTCGATCTGCTCGATGTACTGCCCGCGCTCGAGCAGGTCCGGGTCCTGCTCGATCGCCTGCTCGAAACTGCGCCACCCGGACTCGACGCGCCGGGTGAGGAAATTGCTGTACGCGCGTTCCACGGGGTGCCGCATCGCCATGATCAGCTTGACGTGCGGCAGGTGCTTGGCCATGCGGGCGACCACGCCGGTGAGACAGTATCCCGTGGCCACCTCGCCCACCGCGCGATGCTGCGTGTTCGCCCCGTCGAACTGGCGGAGATACCACTCGATGCCGCGATCGTAATGACGCTCGAAGAAGTAGGTCTGCTTCTGCGCCGGCAGGTAGATCTGCGGATGCTCTCGCAGGGCCGCGTCGATCCACGTCGTGCCGCAACGCTGACAGCCCACCACGAGGAAGGTCAGGGTTTCCGGGCGGGCGGTCATGGGTCTCCTTTCGCCGCGCGTCGAGAAGGTACTTTTCGGGCCCCGTGGCGACAACCGTACGGTCTTTGCTCCGCCCGAGGCGGTTTGCTACGATCGTCCGCTCGCCCGCAATTGCCCAGGAATCCCGAGGAGGACGGTATGTCCAGCACGACCGGCTCGATCATCGCGCCCCATGGCGGCACGCTCGTCAACCGCTTCGCGGACGCCGCGAAAGCGGCGACGCTGCAAGCAGAGGCCGCCGGGCTGCCGGCCATCACGCTCAGCTCCAAGCAGGCGTGCGACCTGGAGATGATCGCCATCGGCGCCTTCAGCCCGCTGACCGGGTTCGTGGGCAAGGCCGACTTCGACTCGATCTGCAAGAACATGCGGCTGGCCGACGGCACCGTCTGGCCGATCCCGATCACCCTGGCCGTGGACGACGCGACCAAGGACACGCTGAAGATCGGGGGGCGGGCCGCGCTCAAGCACGCCGACGGCACCCTGCTCGCCGTCATCGAGGTCGAGGAGATCTACCCCCACGACAAGAAGCTCGAGGTCCCGAACGTCTTCCGCACCGAGGAGGACGCCCACCCCGGCGTCGCGCAGGTCTACGCCGAGGGCGACTGGCTGGTGGGCGGTCCCATCCACGTCCTGACCGTGACGCCGGAACGGGAGCCGGGCGAGCAGTTCACGGAGCATCGCCTCGCCCCCGCCGCGACCCGCGCGGCGTTTGCCGAACGCGGCTGGAAGTCGATCGTCGCCTTTCAGACCCGCAACCCGATCCACCGCGCCCACGAGTACCTGACCAAGTCGGCGCTGGAGATCTGCGACGGCCTGCTCATCCACCCGCTCGTCGGCGAGACCAAGCCCGGCGACATTCCGGCCGACGTCCGGATGCAGTGCTACCAGGTGATCATCGACAACTACTACGTGGCGGACCGGACGATGCTCAGCGTCATGCCGGCCGCGATGCGGTACGCCGGTCCCCGCGAGGCCATCCTGCACGCCCTCGTCCGGAAGAACTACGGCTGCTCGCACTTCATCGCCGGTCGCGACCACGCCGGTGTCGGCAACTACTACGGCACGTACGACGCCCAGCTCATCTTCGACGAGTTCACGCCGGCGGAGATCGGCATCACGCCGCTCAAGTTCGAGCACTCCGCCTGGTGCAACGCGTGCGAGGGCATGACCAGCGCGAAGACCTGCCCGCACGGCGGCGACCAGAAGGTCTTCCTCTCCGGCACCAAGGTCCGCGAGCTGCTCGCGAAGGGCGAGCGGCCGCCGCAGGAGTTCAGCCGGCCCGAGGTGGCCGACGTCCTCATCGAATGGGCCACCAGCTCCGTCGGCGCCGGCGCCTGAACCAACCATCGTCCTCCCGATTTCACCCCTCGCAACGGTCACATCCCCCATGGCACGTCAAGTCGCAACCAACGTCACCTGGCACGAAGGCTCCGTCACCCGCTCCGAACGCGAGAAAGCGCTCGACCAGAAGGGCGCGACGCTCTGGATGACCGGTCTCTCCGGTTCCGGCAAGAGCACGATCGCGGTGGCCCTCGAGCAGGTTCTGATCCAGCGGGGCAAGGGCGCGTACCGCCTCGACGGCGACAACGTCCGGCACGGGCTGAACAAGAACCTCGGCTTCTCCGCAGAGGACCGCACGGAGAACATCCGCCGCATCGGCGAGGTGGCCAAGCTCTTTACCGACGCCGGCATCCTCACGATCACGAGCTTCATCAGCCCCTACCGCGCCGATCGCGACACCGTGCGTGCTCTTCACGCCGAGGCCGAGCTGCCGTTCCTCGAGGTCTACGTCGACGCGCCGCTCGACGTCGCCGAGTCGCGTGATCCGAAGGGTCTCTACAAGAAGGCGCGGGCCGGCGAGATCAAGGGCTTCACCGGCATCGACGATCCGTTCGAGGCGCCGGAGAGTGCGGAGATCCATCTGCGGACCGATCAGCTGAGCGTGGCGGAGTCGGTGCAGACGATGCTGGACGCGTTGGAGTCGCGGGGGTTGTTGGGGGGCTGAGGTCGTCCGCGGCCGTGGCCGCGACCGCGACCGTGTCCGCGACCGTGTCCGTGTCCGTGACCGTGTCCGTGACCGTGTCCGTGTCCGTGTCCGCGACCGTGTCCGTGTCCGCGTCCGTGTCCGTGTCCGTGTCCGCGTCCGTGTCCGCGACCGCGTTCGTGTCCGCGACCGCGTTCGTGTCCGCGTCCGAAGAGCGAGGCGGGGGCGGAGTACGCCTCCGCCCCCGAACTCTCGCGCCGGATCTCGTTCATCGAGGCTCTTTCGTCCTACGCCATCACGGCTCCGGTCATCCCCGACTGTTCTCAAAGCGGGTACGATCGATGCGACGTGTGCCGTTTCGCGCTTTATCTCGGCTCGCCGATCCGCATCAGCGCGCTCGTGACCGAGCCGGATCACTCGATCATCCACCAGAGCTACCGGAGCCGCGAGCGGGAGGAACCGCTGAACGGTGACGGGTTCGGGATCGGTTGGTACGCCGCGGATCAGCCGGAGCATCCGGCCGTGTTCAAGGACATCACGCCGGCGTGGAACAACATGAACCTCGCCGACCTCGCGCGGGTGACCCGCACCGGGTGCCTGCTCGCGCACGTGCGGGCGGCGTCGCCGGGTCTGCCCGTCACCCGACTCAACTGCCACCCGTTCCGGTGGAACGACTTCGTGTTCATGCACAACGGTCTCGTCGGCGGCTTCCACGGAATCGCCCGGCGACTGCGGGCGGGGCTTTCCGACGACGCGTACGGGCGTCTCTTGGGAACGACCGATTCGGAGCTCGTCTTCGCGTTGTTCTCCGACGCGTACCTCGCGCGGCCGGATCTTCCGGCCGGCGAGCGGATGGCGGCGGCCGTCGTCGCCGCGATCACGCGGGTGGAGGCGGCCTCGGCGGAGGCGGGGGAAACCGAGCCGTCCCAGATCAACCTGGCCGTCACCGACGGGCGGCGGGCGGTGGTCACCCGGTACGCCACCGGCGCGGCCCGCCCGAACTCTCTTTATGTGGACACCGGTGAGGAGTTCAACTGCACCGACGGCGTCTGCCACATGCGTCGGGACGGCGGGGAACGCGCGGCCGTCATCGTCGCCTCCGAGCCGCTTTCCGACGACAGCGGCTGGAAGCCCGTGGCGGCCGATCACATGCTGCTCATCGACGAGACGCTCCAGATCGAGACCCGCCCGCTCGAGGTGGTGGCGGAGCGCCGGTGAGCCCGCCGCCGGGGACCGTCGCGAAGTGGTGGAACCTCGGGTGGCTCGCGCTTGCGCAGCTTCTGGCGATGTCGCTGTGGTTCTCGGCGTCCGCGGTCGTGCCGCAGCTCACCGCCGAGCGGGCGCTCTCGGGCGCAGCGCAGTCGTGGATCACGATGGCGGTGCAGATCGGCTTCGTCGTCGGCGCGTTCGGCAGCGCAATCGCGAACCTGGCCGATCGCATTCCGCTCCGCCACCTGGTCGCGGGCAGCATGCTCCTCGGCGCCGCCGCCAACGCGGCCATCACGCACGACGCTGCCGGCACCGGTGCGCTCTTCGCGGGGCGGTTCCTGACCGGGGCTGCACTCGCGGGCGTCTACCCGCCCGGGATGAAGCTCGTCGTCACGTGGTTCGACCGTGACCGTGGGCTCGGCATCGGCGTGCTGATCGGCGCGCTGGCGTTCGGCTCCGCGAGCCCGCACCTCTTGAACGCGTGGTCGGGCGACGGCATGCCGCCATGGCGGAACATCGTCCTCCTCACGTCGGCGTGCGCGGTCGCCGGCGCGATCATCACGTGGACGCTCACCCGCGTCGGCCCGCGTCACCCCGGCTCGGCCCCGTTCGACTGGCGGTTCGCGGTGCGTGCACTGCGTGACCGCCCGACCCGCCTGGCCAACTTCGGCTACCTCGGCCACATGTGGGAGCTGTACGCGATGTGGACGTGGGTGCCCGTGCTGCTGCTCGTGAGCTACGAGGCATCGGGCCGATCCACCGCCGCCGCTCGCTTCGCCGGCTTCGGAGTCATCGCGGCCGGCGCGATCGGATGCGTGGTGGCGGGGGCGCTCGCCGACAGGGTGGGGCGAACGACAATCGCGGGGGCGAGCCTGGCGATCTCCGGTGCGTGCGCGGTCGTCGCCGGCGCGTGCTTCGATCACCCGGTCGTTCTCACCGTCGTCTGCGTGATGTGGGGCGCCGCGGTCGTGGCCGACAGCGCACAGTTCAGCGCCGCGGTGACCGAGCTGACGGAGCCCCGCTACACCGGCACGGCGCTCACCGTGCAGACCTGCCTGGGCTTTCTGCTCACGCTGCTGACGATCCGCCTCGTGCCCGTCGCCGTCGATCTCGTCGGATGGCGGTGGGTCTTCCTCACGCTGGTGCCCGGACCGGTGTTCGGCATCGTCAGCATGGTCCGCCTCCGCCGCCATCCCGCGGCCCGACGCCTGGCCGGCGGCCGGCGATGATGCCGGGTTGGGGGCGCCGATGACGCACGTACATGTGGTGCGGCTGGCCGCCTTTCGCCGGCGGACGACGGTTTGTCTCCCCTGGGAGACAAACACCACTCCGCGATGATATCGGTAACGGCGAGCGGTTCGTGGCCGCGTATGGCGAACGCTTCCGGCACTGCCCCGAGTTGGGTGGCTGGCTCTTCTTCAACGGGCGGCACTGGGAACCACAAGCGGGCTCGGTCGCAGCGAAGCGAGCGAAAGATGTGGCGCGTCGAATCTACCGTGAGGCTGCGGTCGATGGGGTGACCCGCGAAGATGCCGCGAAGATTGCGAAGTGGGCTGAGAAATCTGCTTGTGGTCAACGCCGTCGCGAGATGCTCGAGGCCGCGGAATCGGACCTGACGGTGAGAGGGTTCGAGGTCGAAGTAGAACGTAGCGGACGACGTCGCCGGTGGTGCGAGGGTGAGGCAGGCTGTGAGCGCGAGGGTGATCATGGCGGACATCGAGCTGTCACGCATGACCCTCGACGCCGGCGGTCGGATTCGCGGGCACCTCGAGAAGCTCGGACGCGCCGGGTCGACGCAGCGGAAGACGCTGTCCAGCCTGCGAGCGATGTTGAACAACGCCGTCGCGATGGAATGGATTCAGCGCAACCCCCTGGCCGGCGAGCAGCTCGGGCCACCTCCGAAGAAGGAGAAGCGGATATTCACCGACGCCGAGGTGAACGCGATGCTCGCCGCTGCTCCCGACCGATGGTGGGAAGCGCTCATCCAACTCGCCTACACGAGCGGGCTACGCAAGTCTGAAATGCTCCACCTTCGGTGGGACGACATCGACACCGATGCGGGATTCGTTCAGGTTCAGGAGCGCCGCGACGCACGGGTAAAGGCGGGGATGAGCGAGGTGCCGGTGTTCGCGTGGAAGCCGAAGACCAAGACGTCTGCCCGGAGCGTTCCTGTGCCGCCAGAGACGCTCTCCACGCTCTTGCGGCTGAATGTGTGGGCCGGCGGTAGCCCATACGTCTTCGTCCCCACGTCGCGTCTCCTGCACCTCGACAGGCTCCGTCGCGAGGGGAAGCTCCACGACCACTATCGCATCCTGACCGAGCTCAACCCCAAGTTCCGCAAGATACAACTGGACGCCGCCGCAGCGACGGGCAAGAAGAACTGGCGAATCGGGACGCTCCACGACCTACGCAAGACATTCGGCTCGCGAGCGGCGGCGAAAGGCGTCCCCATGACCGACCTCCACAAACACATGGGCCACGCCTCGATTGCGACCACGAGCGAGAACTACGTCCAGCCCGATGAGGGTGCGGCCGAGCGGTTGCGGAGGGTGTTCGCGTGAGTGGTCGAGATGCAAACTCTCACCCCGGCGGGCGCGAGATGGCGCGAGATGGCGCGAGTGAACGCCATTCTTGGTACCGTAATCGCGGGTGGGGTGGCAGAGCGGTTGAATGCGCCGGTCTTGAAAACCGGTAGGCCCTCCGGGGTCTCGCGGGTTCGAATCCCGCCCCCACCGTTCGTGCTCCGGTGTGCCGGCCGGAGCCCGCCCACGTCGTCCCGGCTCCGTCCCCCGACCACGAAGGAGTAGTGCCATGGAGTTCCTCGCGCAGCTCTGGCTGCCCATCCTCGTCTCGGCCGTCGTCGTGTTCTTCGGGAGCTTCATCGCCTGGATGGTGCTGCCGCACCACCGGGCCGACGTCAAGAAGCTCCCCGACGAATCCGCGCTGATGGAGTTCCTCAAGAAGCATCGGCCCCCGCCCGGCCTTTATATGTGGCCGAACTGCGCGACGTCGGAGGAGATGAAGTCGGACGAGTACAAGCAGCGGTACAAGGACGGACCGTGGGGCAGCATGACCGTCGTCGGCGCGCAGCCGAACTTCGGCCGGAACCTGACGCTGACGTTCCTCTTCTACATCGTGGTGGGTGTCTTCGTCGCGTACATCACGACCGAGGCGCGGGCGCCCGGCGCGGCGTATCTCGAGGTCTTTCAGGTGGCCGGTGCGACGGCGGTGCTCGCGTACTGCGCGGGCTCGATCCCCGGAGCCCTGTTCTTCGGCAAGCCGACGCGGTTCATCTTCACGGAGCTTCTCGACGGGTTCGTGTACGGACTTCTGACCGCCGGCGTCTTCGCGTGGCTGTGGCCGGAGGCTGCGGCGGCGGTGGGCTGAGGCATGACGCGGGACACGGGGGTCGAGCATCCGCCCGCACGCCGGCCCCCGGCCGGGGCGGACGACGGCGTCGTCTTCGAGGCGCGGGATGTTCGCAAGGTCTACCACATGGGTGAGGTGGACGTCCACGCGTTGCGTGGCGTCGATCTCGACCTCTCCACCGGGGAATTCATGGTCCTGCTCGGCCCGTCCGGCAGCGGCAAATCAACGCTGCTGAACATCCTCGGCGGGCTCGACGTCCCGACGAGCGGAACCGTGCGGTACCTCGGACACGATCTCACCGAGGACGACGACCGCGCGCTCACGCGGTTCCGCCGCGAGCACGTCGGCTTCGTCTTCCAGTTCTACAACCTCGTGCCCAGCCTGACCGCCCGCGAGAACGTTGCGCTCGTGACCGAGATCGCCCGCTCCCCGATGAGACCCGACGAGGCGCTCGCGCTCGTCGATCTCGAGGATCGCCTGAATCACTTCCCGGCCCAGCTCTCCGGCGGCGAACAGCAACGCGTCGCCATCGCCCGCGCGATTGCCAAACGTCCGGACGTCCTGCTCTGTGACGAGCCGACGGGAGCGCTCGACGTCGAGACGGGCGTCGTCGTGCTCGAGGCCATCGAACGAGCCAACCGCGAGCTCGGCACCACGACGGCGGTCATCACCCACAACGCGGTGATCGCCGACATGGCGGATCGCGTCGTCTCGCTGTCCGGCGGACTCGTGTCGAACGTCCGGCTCAACGAGACGTCGGTGGCCGCCCGGGAGCTCAAGTGGTGATGTCGCTCCGCGCGCTCGATCGCAAGATGCTCCGCGATCTGATCAACATGCGTGGTCAGGCGACCGCCATCTGCCTCGTGATGGCCTGCGGGCTGGCGACGTTCGTGATGTCGCTCGTCATGCTCGACTCGCTCGAACGCACGCTCAACGCGTATTACGAGGGCCACCGGTTCCCGCACGTCTTTGCGCACATGGAACGGGCGCCGATGGCCCTGCGGGAGCGGATCGCGGCGATCCCCGGGGTGGCCCGGGTGGAGACGCGGGTCGTCGAGCAGGTCACGCTCGACATGCCGGGTCTCGCCGAGCCCGCCGTCGGCCGGCTCATCTCCATTCCCGAGCGCCGGCGGCCGGAGCTGTGCCGGCTCTACCTGCGGGCCGGACGCTACCCGGAACGGGGCGGGCGGCGGGAGGTGCTGGTGAGCGACGCCTTCGCCGACGCCCACGCGTTGCGGGTGGGTGATCGAGTCCGCGCGATCCTCAACGGCCGGCTCGACGAGCTGCATGTCGTCGGCATCGCGCTCTCACCGGAGTACATCTACCAGATCAAGCCCGGTGACGTGCTGCCCGACCCGCTTCGCTTCGGCGTGTTCTGGATCCCCGAACCCGAGCTTGCCGCCGCCTTCGACATGGAGGGAGCGTTCAACGACGTCCTCTGCTCGCTTCGCGCGGGCGGCTCCGCGGCGGAGGTAATCACGCGGCTCGACCGGCTCATCGATCCTTACGGGAGCCTGGGGGCCTACGACCGCGACGACCAGATCTCCCATGAGTTCGTCACCAACGAGATCCGGGAGCTGAAGGGCACGGCGGTCGTGGCGCCGATCATCTTCCTGTTCGTGGCCGCGTTCCTTCTCAACGTCGTCATCTCCCGGCTCGTGACCACCCAACGCGAGCAGATCGCGGCGCTCAAGGCGCTGGGGTACGGACGCCGGGAGATCGGCAATCACTATCTCAAGCTGGTCGGCGTCATTCTCGTGGTGTCCGTGCTGTTGGGGGGCGGCGCGGGGCTGTGGATGGCCAGCGGGCTCACGGCGTTGTACGCGCAGTTCTTTCACTTTCCGGTGCTCGAGATGCACGTGGAGCCCCGCGTGCTCGTCCTCGCGGCGGCGGTGAGTGGTCTGGCCGGCTACGGCGCGACTGCGACCGCGGTGCGGCGGGCCATGCGGCTTCCGCCGGCCGAGGCGATGCGACCGGCGCCGCCGCCGGTGTACCGTCCGACGATCCTGGAACGCAGCGGTCTCCAGCATCTGCTCTCGCCCGCCGCCCGCATGATCCTCCGCCAGCTCGAGAGGCGACCGCTCAAGGCGGCGCTCTCGTGTCTCGGCATCGCCATGGGGGCCGCCGTGCTCGTGCTCGGGGCGTTCATGGAAGATGCAGTGGACTACGCGATGGAGCTCCAGTTCGAGGTCGTGCAGCGGCATGAGCTGACCGCGACGTTCGTGGACACCCGGGGACCGGAGGCCCTCGCGGAAATCCGCCATCTGCCCGGCGCCGGTCACGTGGAGCCGTTCCGCGGCGTCGCGGTCCGGCTCCGCGCCGAACACCGGAGCCGGCGAGTGGGCATCATGGGGCTGGAGCCGGCGGGGGAGCTGTTCAACGTCACCGATCTCGACGGGAAGGCCATCCCGTTGCCGGACGAGGGGCTCGTGCTGTCCACCAAGCTGGGAGAGATCCTCGACGTCCGCGTCGGTGATCCCGTCACGGTCGAGGTCCTCGAGGGCAAGCGAGCGGTGCGACGCATGGCGGTCGGCGCCCTCGTCTCCGACTTCCAGGGCGTGTCGGCGTACATGAACCGCCGGGCGCTCAACCGCGTGCTCGACGAGGGACCGCGGATCAGCGGCGTCTTCGTGGACGCCGACCCCGTGGCCCACGCGACGCTCTTCCGGCGGATGAAGGAGATGCCGATGGTGGCGGCCGTCACCCTGAAGGACGCGGCTCTCCAGAGCTTCCGCGACACGATGGGCGAGATGATCATGCGAATGCGGGCGTTCAACATCGGATTCGCGGTGATCATCGCGTTCGGCGTGGTGTACAACAGCGCGCGGATCTCGCTGGCGGAGCGGAGCCGCGAGCTCGCGACCCTCCGGGTCATCGGCTTCACGCGGGCGGAGATCTCCATGATCCAGCTCGGCGAGCTGGCCATTCTGACGCTGCTGGGGATCCCGCTCGGCCTCGTGATCGGGTTTGCCTTTGCCTGGATGACGACGAATGCCTTCGACACGGAGCTGTTTCGCATTCCGCTCGTGGTCGAGCGTTCGACCTACGCCAGCGCGGCGACGGTCGTGCTCGTCGCCGCGGCGATCTCCGGGTTCGTTGTGCGGCGGATGCTCGATCGGCTCGATCTGGTGGCAGTTCTCAAGAGCAGGGAGTAGGGTGCGGTCATGCCGGTGTGGTTGAGGCGTGCGTTCATCGGAGTGGTCGGCCTGGCGATTCTCGCCGCGTTGATCTGGGCGTTCCGGCCGACCCCGGTGCCGGTCGACACCGCGCTGGTCCGGCGGGGCGCTCTCGCGGTCACGGTCGACGAGGACGGCCGCACCCGCATCAAGGAACGCTACGTCGTCTCCTCGCCCCTCGGCGGTCGCCTGCGACGCATCCAGCTCGACCCCGGGGATCCGATCACCGAGGGCGAGACGGTGCTCGCGGTCATCGAGCCGACCGATCCCCGGCTGCTCGATGCGCGCGAGCGGGCGGAGGCCGAGGCGCGGGTGCGGGCCGCGACGGCGGCGGTGCGGCGGGCCGACGCGGAACGCGAGAGCGCCCGCGCCGCCTACGACTTCGCCGAGGACGAATTGAGCCGCGTCCGCGAAATGCTCGCCCGCGGCGGGGGAACCCCCCGCGAGCTGGAGCAACAAGAGACCAACCACCGCACGGCGATGGAAGCATTCCGGGCCGCCCGATTCGCCGAAGAGATTGCCGCGTTCGAGCTGCAGCTGGCCGAGAGCGCGTTGCTGCTCACGCGGGCGGACGACGGCGGAGAGGCCGCGACCCGGTTCGCCATCACCGCCCCGATCAGCGGACGCGTGCTCCGCGTCCTCCAGGAGAGCGTGGCCGTCGTGCAGCCCGGCACGCCGCTGCTCGAGCTGGGCAACCCGGCGGATCTGGAAGTCGTCGTGGACGTCCTGTCGACCGACGCGGTCAAGATCCGCCCCGGCCAGGACGTCATCATCGAGCACTGGGGCGGTCCGCGGCCGCTCGAGGCGGTCGTTCGGGTCGTCGAACCTTCGGCGTTCACGAAGATCTCCGCGCTTGGTGTCGAGGAGCAACGGGTCAACGTCGTGGCGGACTTCGTCAGCCCCGGGGAGGAACGCACCACCCTCGGCGACGGGTTTCGCGTCGAAACGCGGATCGTGCTCTGGCGGAGCGAGGACGAAGTCGTGGTGCCATCGTCGGCGCTCTTTCGACGCGATCCCGCGTTCGGCGTCGAGGACGACGACGGGGGATGGGCGTTGTTCGTCGTCGACGCCGGGCGGGTGCAGCGGCGTCCGGTGACCATCGGTCGCCAGACCGGTCTGCTGACCCAGGTGCTCGAGGGCGTGACGCCGGGGGAGACGGTGCTCGTCCATCCGTCCGATTCGATTGCGGATGGGATACGCGTCGCCCCGCGTCCGTGAGGTGAGCGGGTCCGGACGCGGACGCGGACGCGGAGCACCCCCATGGTGCCACGGAC
>JABDLI010000380.1 GCA_013003065.1 Phycisphaerales bacterium
ACCCGCCGGAGGCGGTGCGAAAAATAGTCCGAACCCACGCCCAAATCTTCACTGACCAGCTCGCAGGATGCGAGCGTCATATGAGACCCACGACAACTGGGGTCGAGCCGCAGGACGCGGCGTGAACAACGCAGCAACCCGCGTCCGGCAAGCACCGCCAACGTCCACTGGCAGGATGCCAGCGCAAGGGTCCACGTCCGACCCAACCTGCACGAGGCGGCAAGGACGCCGCCGGTCCCCACGCAGCCACCCGCGCCCGGAAAGCACAACCACCGTCCCTTGGCAGGACGCCAGCGCAAGGGTCCACGTCCAACTCTTCCCAGGCAAGGCGGCATGGACGCCGCCGGTCCCCGCGCAGCCCCCCCGAACGGCAACCGCGTGCGCCGAACCAAACAGCCTGGCTACGCACGGGCGGCCACGGACACGCACACGCACAAGGACACGCACACGGACACGCACACGGACACGCACGCGGCCGCGGTCACGGCCACTGACACGCACACGGACCCGGACACGAGCACGCACACGCACACGCCCACGCCCACGGCCACGGCCACGGCCGCGGCCTCACCCCGCGAACAACTCCTCGTTCTCGAGGATCCCCCGGCACAGCTCGGCCAGCGGCCGGCGGTTGTTCCGCGCCTGGCGTTGGAGCAGCCGCATCGCCTCGGGCTCGGTGATGCCCTTGCGTTGCACGACCACCCACTTCGCCCGCTCGACGATCTTGCGATCTTCCAGCCGCTCGCGGAGTCGGGTGATCTCGTGATCCGACGAGGCCGCGTCGATGAATCGGCCCCACGCGACGGAGACGCCGACGCGAAGCTGATCCTGGGTGACCGGCTTCAGCAGATAGCCGAAGACGCCGACGCGATTGCCGGCCTCGACGTACTCGCGATCGGAGTAGGCCGAGAAGATCACCACCGGGATGCCGAACTGCCGGTAGAGCACTTCGGCCGTGGCGAGCCCGTTCTTCTTCGGCATGCGGATGTCCAGCAGCGCGAGATCCGGCCGCGACGTGCGGCACATCTCGATCACTTCCTCACCATCCGCGGCAGGGCCGATCACGGTGAACCCGAGCTCGCGGATCGACCCGGCCATGCCGGTCGCCACGAGGTGCTCGTCGTCGGCGACGATGATCGATCGGGGCAACGGCGGCAGTTCGCTCGTCTGCCGCGGCTCGCCGTTGCTGGTCGGTGTCGTCTCTTTGCTTTGGTCCATTCCTCTTCCAGTTCTCTCTGCACCCTGCCGGTTCGATGTCCGGAGTATATCGGCCGCGATGACGTACAGAATCCGAATTCAATCGAGGAAGTCGCCCTCGGCGAGCCGCTCGGGCACGTAGGTCTCGGTGACGTAGGAGATGTCCTTCGTGATCAGGGATTCCACTTCCATCTTGAAGTCCTGCGACAGCATCCGCTTGATCTCGCGTTGCCAGGGCCGCTTGTCCTTGAACCACGGGTATTCCATGATCTGCTTGGCCCGGGTTCGATCGCGATCATTGAGCGCAATCTTCACCTCTTCGCCGAGGTCGCAACGCTCGTGATCCTCGGCCCGGATCCCCACGAATCTCGCGTCGGGCACCGCCATCCGCTGGCTTTCGAAGGCAAGGTTGATCGAGCCCTGCTTGATCACGCTGTAGATGTAGTGCCCCCAGGGATCGCAATCGAGCAGACAGTAGATCGGCAACCCCAGCTCGCGGTTCAGCCGATGCAGGAGACGACGGACCCCCCGCGGCGGCTGGCCCGATCCTTCGGTGAGGATGCAGTCGTGGGTCTCCCAGAAGCGGTCCTCGTTGAACCGGCTCCAGACCGTGTCCTTCTCGACGTGGAGAACGAACTTGGCGTCGGTCTTCTTGAACTGAATGACGCTGGGCTCGCAGATGCTCGGGATCGCATACCCGCCCGTGCCCATCCGACGGCAGTCGATCTCGTCGCCGTTGTCGACGATCGTGATGTTGCCGACCATCGTGCCGCGTTTCTTGGCGAAGACGTGCAGCTCCTCGCGCAAGCTGTCGAGCGACACCTCGAGGTCCTCGAGGATCGCGTCCGAATCGCCCTGGTCGTCGAAGGTCTTCTCCTTCGTGCCGGGGATCGTGTGCAGTCCCATGTAGTACATGCCACGAAGGCTGAGCGTCTTCTCCGCTTCGACGAGATCCTTGCATCCGCGGGCGAGCAGGACCATCTGCATGAACTTCTTCGCCTGTCCGAGGTTGAAGAGGTTCCGGCGTTGGGTGTTGCTGCCCATCTCCAGGATGCGTTTCTTCTTGTTGAAACGCATGTTGCTGACGGCCCGCACCGGTATCTCGACGGACGGGTCGCGTTGGGCCAGGCCGGCCTTGGCCACGCTCGTGCCCAGTTGCTCGATCTTGGCGAGCGTCGCCTTGTCACGCGTCTTGCTCACGGCGGCATTCGCGGACCGGGTCGCCGCCGCCGATCGCCCCGACGCCGTCTTCTTGCGAACCTTCTTCTTTCGCACCGTCTTCTTCTTGGCCATCGTCAGCTCCTCCCGCTCTTGCGGCGGGGTCGCCGGGTCTTGCGGCCTCGCTTCTTCGGTGACGCCGGGGCGTCATCGCCGAACAGCGTGTCGTCCCCCGCCGCCGACTCTTCCCCGGCCTCGGCCTGTCGCTCCTCGACGATGACGACGCCATCGTCGCTGGCGAGGCGACCGCCGTCGTCGACGACCTTGCCGTCCTCGTCGAGCTGGTAGTCGGCTTCCTCGGTCTTCCGCTGCGCCTGGGCGAGCAACGCCGCGTAGAGCTTCTCCGCGTCCACGCCGGTGATGGCCTGGCAGTTGCGTGCGATCTCGCCGATGTACCGTTCGAACACGACGCGGCGGTCGGATTCCCGCTGCATCCGCTTGCGACGCCGCAGGTACGTCCCGAGCTTCCGCCCGCACTCCTGGAGGGCGAGCTTCATCTCCTTGCGGATCTCGTCGTAGTCGGCGATGGCCTCCTTGCTCTCGCTCGTGAACGGCACCCAGACGCTGGCCATGTGCAGCATGATCACCAGCGGGCCGGTCGGCAGGCTGCCGCGGGGCTGCGAGAGGTTGTAGTTCTTCCAGCTCGTCTCCACGACCGCCTTGAAGGAGCTGCACGCGGACTGCTGGTACAGCAGCGGCACGCGGTTGGCGAACCGCAGGATGCGGGCGGCTTCGTCTCCCGGCAACGCGCCGCCGTAGGCGATCGCGACCTCGATCTGAAACGGGTTGCCGCGGTAGACCGACGGAGGACGCGTGGCGGCGGCGAAGAACTCCGCCTTGACCTCCTTGAGCAGCCCGGCGAGCAACGCGCGCGATCCGATGGGCACCAGACAGTCGGTCGGCGGCGCGGTGATCCGCACGTCCTGGATGGACTGGTACAGACGCTCCGCCTCGGCGTGTCCGACGTTCTTGATCCACGTGCGTGACGTCATGCCCGCACCCTCGGCGAGCTCCCGCGCCTTCGTCGGACCAACACGGCAGAAGTCCTCGCGCAGGAAAGCGCCGAGCTGCTTCTGCTCGGTGCGTTCCAGCATCTGGATCAGCGTGCCCAGCTCGATGCCCTTGGGGTGCGGCTTGATCTCCGTGGGCTCCGCCGGCAGCTCGTCGACCGCCCGCGGGTACTCGACCGTCTCGTTGGAAGGCGTCTGGAACGTCAGCCGCGCGTGCGGGTTGGCGATGGCGGTCTGCTCGAGATACTCATCGATCGACTGGCGTCCCTTGAGATAGCGTCCTTCAAGCTCGATCTCGACCTGCGTGCCGTGCCCGTCGGGGAACAGGCGATCGTCCTCGCGGTGCTCCTCGTCGCTGATCACCTCCGCGCGGTTCTTGGAGGTGTCCATCTTCAGGCGGATTTCGTGCGCGGGTCGACGCCGGGAGGTCTTGGAGATGATCAGGACGGGTTTGCCCGTCGTCATGAGACCGTACATGCCGGCCGCGCTGATGCCGATCCCCTGTTGGCCGCGGCTCATCTTCATGCGGTGAAACTTGGAGCCGTACAGCAGCTTGCCGAAGATGTTCTCGATCTGCTTGCGAACGATCCCCGGACCGTTGTCCCGGACCGTGATCTTGAAACGCGTCTCCGTCAGCGGCAGCACGGTGATGTGGATGTCGGGGAGGATCCCGCCTTCCTCACACGCGTCCAGGGCGTTGTCGACGGCCTCCTTGACGGTGGTGAGCATCGCCTTCCGCGGGTTGTCGAACCCGAGGAGGTGGCGATTCTTGGCGAAGAACTCGCTGACGGAGATCTCGCGTTGCTGCTGCGCCATCGTTTCGGCGGTGGCGCGATTCCGCGTCTTTTTGCGCGTCGACTTCTTGGTCATGGTGGGAGCGGAGAGCGTCGTCATGGCAGGGTACTCGTCAGCGGGGCAGAGTCTTCAATCGGCCGGCGGGCGGGTCCTGACGCCAAAGAACCCGTCTCGACCTCGTGCGGCGGACCCCCCGGACGGGCCGACGCGGTTCGATGGTAGCCGCGGTCCCGCCACCGCTGGTCGGATCGAGGCGGCTATCGTATCGACCATGCCCCGCGCCCCGGCCACAAGCACCCTGGCGACGGAGCGACGCTGGCTGGAGGGACTGCACCGGCGCTACCACCACCCTCGGTTCATCACGCCGGATCCGCTCGAGTTCGTGCATCGCTACGACGAGCCTGATGACCGTGAGGTCGTCGGGTTGATCGCCTCCGCGCTCGCGTACGGGAACGTGACGGCGATGCGTCCCGCCATCGGGCGGGTCCTCGATCCTCTGGGTGCCCGGCCCGCCGCCACGATCGCTGCGTGGACCCCGCGTCGCGTTCGCCGTACGTACGCCGGCTTTCGCTATCGCTTCACGGATGCCGACACGCTCGGCGGACTGCTCGTCGCCGCCCGCCGCGTACGCCGAACCCGCGGAAGCCTCGACGCGTGCCTCGCCACGCACGCCACCCCGACCGACGATGATGCGTTTGCGGCCCTCGGCGGTCTCGTCGACGAGCTGCACGCGGCGGCGGGGGCGCCCCTCACGCATTTGATCCCGCACCCGCGCGGCGGCAGCGCGTGCAAACGGCTGTGCCTGTGGCTCCGCTGGATGGTCCGCTGCGACGCGGTCGACCCGGGGGGCTGGACCGGCGTCGCCCCGAGCCAGCTCGTCATGCCGCTGGACACCCATGTCTTCCAGATCGCGCAACGTCGCGGCTGGACCAGACGCCGCACCCCCAACGGCGCCGCCGCGCTCGAGGTCACGACCCACCTCCGCCGTCTCTGTCCCCGCGACCCGCTCCGGTACGACTTCGCGATCACCCGCCCCGGCATCCGCCGGGAACCGGCAGACATATGATGACCCGCCCGCGTTCGAGACCGGCGAAGCATGACCGACCCGCGACCCATCCCCGACCCGCCGCCCGATCCGTCCCCCGCCCGGCCGACGCGATCGGAGACCACCGCCACTTCCGCCGGCGCCGGGCCGGAGCGTCGCGTGGCGACCGTGGACGTTGGCACCAACAGCATCCGCCTGCTGGTCGCGCAGCTCGCACCGCGGGGCGGTTACCGCCTCTTGGACGACGAGAAGATCGTCGCGCGTCTCGGTTCCGGCATGACGCGTTCACGCCGGCTCGACCCCGCCCGCATGCAGCACGCGGCGCAGACGATCGCGACGCTGCGTGACATCGCCGCCGGGTACGACGTCGAGCAGATCCGCGCCGTCGCGACGTGTGCCGTCCGGGAGGCGACCAACCGCGACGAGTTCGTCAACCTCGTCGAACGCGTCAGCGGTCTGCGGCTCGAGGTCATCAGCGGCGAGGAGGAAGCGCGGCTCGCCTTTCTCAGCGTGCGGGCCGCGTTCGACCTCCAGGGGCAGGAGGTCGCGGTCGTCGACGTCGGGGGCGGCAGCACCGAGGTGGTCCTCGCCGCCGGCGGGATGATCGAGCGTATCGACTCCCTGCCGCTCGGGGCGGTGCGGCTGACGGAAGCAGTCGGCGGCGCGGAGCTGGAGCCGAGCGCCGCCTTGCACCGGGTGCGGCGGCTGGTGAAACGCACGATCCGCGCTCGCCTCCCCAAGCCCGACGTCGCTCCCGCCTTCGTCATCGGAACCGGCGGCACCTTCACCACGCTCGCAGCCATCCAGGCCACTCGTCGCCGCGCGGGGACGACGACGCCCAGCGGAATTCGCGGGGAGCGGATCGACCGCTCGGCCGTTCGACGCGAGTTGGAGACGCTGAACGCCATGTCGAACGAGCGTCGCGCGCAAGTGCCCGGGCTGAGCCGTGACCGGGCCGACATCATCGTCGCCGGCCTCGCGATCGTCGAAGGGGTGATGCGGCGTCTCCAGGTCGACACGCTGCGGGTGCACGATCGGGGCGTTCGCGACGGGCTGCTGCTCACGATGACCCGGGCGCTCTTCCCGGGCGCAACGACCGGCCAGCCGCCCGATCGCCGGCGGGCGGCCCGAGAGTTTGCCGACGCGTGTCGAGACGGAGCGCGGCACAGCAACCACGTCGCTCGGCTCGCCTGCGACATCTACGATGCGCTCGTCGAGCAGTGCGGGCACGCGGCTGATTCGCTCCGCGACCCGGTCGCGCGAGAATTGCTGGAATGCGCCGCGATCCTGCACGACGTCGGCTACATCATCAATTACACCCGGCATCACAAGCACAGCTACCATCTCATCGTTCACAGCGAGCTGCCCGGTTTCAGCCAACGCGAGCTGGAGCTGGTCGCCAACATCGCCCGGTATCACCGGCGGGCCCATCCGAGCAAGTCGCACGCGGCGTTCCAGGCCCTCGCGCCGGAGGACCGCGAGATGGTGCGTTGCCTCGCCGCCGTGCTGCGGATCGCCGACGGCCTCGATCGCGCCCATTCGGAGCGGGTGGAACGCGTCCGGCTGGAGGTCTCCGAACGAACGGCCTGGTTCACGCTCGACGCCGAGGTCGAGCCGCAGGTCGACATCTGGGGCGCCGCCCGCAAGAGCGAGCTGTTCGCCGCAACCTTCGATCTGGAGCCGCGATTCGTCTGGTCCGGCGCGGCTCACGCCGGAGAATCGGCGGCGGAGAGCCCGCGATGAACCACCCCGGGCACCGCCGCCGTCCCCGACCTCGCCACGCTCTTGCTCTTCTCGCGGCTCGCGACTTGCCTCGGGCGTCCGTCCCGATCAGGATGGGTGCGCGACCCGGTGTTCGTCCCGGAGGGTTTCAATGTCCGTACTGATGGAGCTATCCCGAATCTTCATCCGCGAGATGACGGATATGCAGATCATCGAGCTCACCGAGATCGGCGGCGACCGCACGTTCCCGATCGTGATCGGGCTCGCCGAGGCGTGGGCGATCGAGCGGCGGCTCAAGGGCATCGAGATCCGCCGCCCGCAGACGCACGACCTGCTCGCGTCGACCATCACGCACCTGAACGGGCGTCTGAAGCAGATCGTCATCAACGATCTCGTCGACGGGACCTTCTACGCCAAGCTCATCATCATTCAGAACGGCGAGGAGATCGAGGTCGACTCGCGTCCCTCCGACGCCATCGCCCTCGGCGTCGCCGAGGACGTTCCGATCTACGTCGCCGAGCACGTGCTCGCGCAGACCCAGACGGACATCAGCGACGATCCACCCGACGACGAGGATCTCGATCTCGATTGGGATTGACGCCAGCAGTCCGTTGAAGAGCTCCGTCGTCGCGTGAGTGCGGTGCTTTCGCTACTGGCAAGGAGGTGAATCGATGGCATATTCGCTGGATATTCCGAGATTCGACGACGCCGCCAGGGGCGAAATGACCGCGCTCAGGCGGCGTCGGAGTTCTTCAACGGGCTGCTAGGGAGGTGTCCTGCCATGCCGCACGCGTTCCGGGGCCCATCACCGCCGTTCGAGGCGGATGACCCGCTGCCCCGCCGGTACCTCACGGGAGATTCGGGGATCGGGGGTCGCATCAAGGTGCGCCCCGAGGACTTCGTCGTCGAGGAGATACCGCTGTACGAGCCCGACGACACGGGCGAGCACCTGTACCTCCGGATCCAGAAACGCGGGGTCGCCCACGGCGAGCTGATGAGCTGTCTGCGAAGGCAGTTCGGCGTCTCCGAACGCGCGATCGGATACGCCGGCATGAAGGACAAGCACGCGGTCACGCGTCAGACGGTGTCGATCCATCTGATCGACGATCCCCCCGAAGTCGCGATCCCGCACGAACGCATCGACGTCCTGTGGGCGGCGCGACACCGCAACAAGATCCGGCGTGGTCATCTCCGGGGGAACCGCTTCTCGATCCGCATCCGCGACGTCGATCCGACCCGCGCCCCCGCCGCCCTGCGGACGCTCCGCCGGCTCGAGACGTCCGGGTGCCCGGCCTACTTCGGCGCGCAGCGGTTCGGGTACCGGCACAACAACCATCGTCTGGGCCTGTGCCTTGTCCAGGGTGACTGGCAGGCGGCGCTCGATGAGCTGCTGGGCGCCGGCGGCTCGCCGTTTCCCGAGTACCAGCGGACGCGACGCGAGCAGTACGACGCCGGTGCGTTCGACGAAGCGGCGGCGGCGTGGACGGCCGCCGACCGCAGCGAGCGGATCGCCGCCGGCACGCTCGCCCGGGGGCGCACGCCGAAAGAGGCGATTCGCGCGATCGGTGGCACCACGCTGCGTTTCTGGTCGAGCGCGTTGGTGTCCTCGATCTTCAACCGACTGCTCGACACGCGGATCGAGGAAGACGCCGTCGGCCGGCTCGTCGCCGGTGATCTCGCGTGGAAGCACGACAGCCGCGCGGTCTTCGCCGTCACCGACGAGCTTGCCGCCGAGGCCGAGCTCGCCGACCGGTTGACGCGGCTGGAGATCTCCCCCTCGGGTCCGCTGTGGGGACCGAATATGACCCGGGCCGGCGGCGTCGTCGACGCGCAGGAGCAGGCGGCCCTCGCCGCTTGCGGTCTCACGCCCGCGGATGTCGAACGCGGCGAGTTCCACGCGGATGGCGCCCGGCGTCCCTTCCGCACGCCGATCGCGAACGCCGACGGGGAAGGTGGATTCGACGACCACGGCCCCTACGTTCGGCTTGCCTTCGATCTCCCGCGTGGCATGTACGCCACGGTCGTGTTGCGCGAGATCATGAAGGACGACGGCGTCGAGCCGTCGGGCGGCTGAGCGTCACGGGGACGTGACCGCGTGCGTCGCCAGGGCATCGGCGATCTGCGGCGCGGTGGCGACGGTGTCGTCGATCCGAATCGCCCGCCACCCGAGGGCGGCGGCGGCCGCGACGTTGTCCGCCCGATCGTCGAAATACAGAATCGACGCACCAGTATGCCCGGTGACCGCTTCGACGACGCGGAACGCGGCCGGATCGGGTTTGCGTATTCCCAGCTCGTGCGATGCGAGCTGGTGCTGCATCGGCGCGAGGACGGGCGAACGCCGGCAGGTGATCCAGTGTTCGTGACAGGTGTTGGAGAGCACCGCCGTCACGACACCGGTCGCGGGCAGCGTCGCCACGAGCGTCGCGATGTCCTCGTAGGGACCGAGGATCCACGCGTCGGTGACCATCGTGATCTCCGCGGCGGTGTACACTCCGCCGATCGCAGCGCTCAAACGCCGTGCGTAGTCGTGATGGCTGAGGACGCCCCGCTCGTACGCGTCGAGGATCGCGAGCGTCTCGCCCCCGAGCGGGTCGAGGGCGGGAACGGGACGGACGTCCAGGCCGGCGGCCCGGCATCCCTCCTGCCACGACCGGCAGATCCGCAGCAGAACGCCGCCGACGTCGAAGCACGCGACGCGTACGGGAGCGTCTTCGGCGGACGGAGCCGGGCGGTTCACGCCCGACGCTGCGGCCGGGCCGACGACTGGTTCTTCTTGGCGAGCCGTTTGCGTCGGAAGAACGCGCGGAGAACCTCCGCACACCGCTCCTCCATCACGCCGGTGATCATCTCGACCTCATGGTTGAGCCGCTGGTCGGTCGGAATGTGATAGAGGCTCTCGCAGGCGCCGGCCTTGGGGTCGGTCGCGCCGTAGAGCACGCGGTCGAGCCGCGCGTTCACGATCGCGCCGGCGCACATCGGGCACGGCTCGAGCGTCACGGCCAGCGAGCAGCCGGAGAGCCGCCAAGCGCCGAGGGATCGGCCCGCCCGCGAGATGGCGAGGAGCTCGGCGTGCGCCACCGGGTCGCTCGAGGACTCACGGAGGTTGTAGCCCTCGGAGATGATCTTGTTGCCGCGGTAGACGACCGCACCGACCGGCACCTCGTCCATCGCGGCAGCCTGATCGGCGAGCTGCAACGCACGTTCCATCATCGCCAGATCGACGGCGGTGACGTTGGCGGAGGTGGCGCGGGAAAGACGCAGCGGGGGCACGTATGACGCTTTCGGCGGCGACCGCGGAGGACCGCGATCTGGGAGGGGTTCCGGTCCGTCCTTACGATCGGTCGGATCGATCGGTTTCGTTCCCGGCGTCGGCCGGGCCGGTCTCCCGGGAGACGGACTTCTCGGATTGTACGGGTTTGCGGGGCTGATCGGCCGTCGCCGGCGGGTTATCGGCTCGTTTGGGACGCCACCGGAACACGCGGCCCTCGACCACCGCGTGCGCGGGTGCCACGACGAGCAGGACGATCCCCAGCTCGTAGAGCCCGTAGAGCGGGAGGAGCATGAGGACCATCGAGACCGCGTCCGCCGGGGTGATGATCGCCGCAACCACGCCGCACACCGCCAGGGCCGACTTGCGTTGACGACGCAGCCAGTCTGCGTTGACGAACCCGAGCCACCCGAGCAGCAGGATCACGAGCGGCATCTGAAAGGCGACGATGATCCCGAGCATGAGCACAAGGGTGAAGTTCACCACGAAGCTCACGCGGAACGTCTGGTCGATCCGGCCGTCCCGGGGCGGGGGCACGACGTGCACCGCCACGGTCCCGTCGTCGTCTCCCGCCACCGCTGCTCGCAACTCCATCTCCGGCGCCTGCAGCCACACCATGCCCGGTTGGAGCGGGGCCGGGGGTCGGGTCCGGATCTCGACGACCGGCGTCGACTCCACCAGCTCCGTGACGGCGGCGGGCACCGACGGCGGCGGCACGGGCACCCGCATGTCGGCCGCGAACATGATGAGCACGTGCAGCATCAGCGGCAGCATCACGAAGTACATCAACGCGACACCCGCCACGGTCAGCACCGCGCTGCCGGGGATGAGCAGCCGAACGAACCGGCGTTCGTGCTGGTACAACCCGGGAGCGATGAAGAGCCAGGCTTGCCAGATGAGCCACGGGGTCGTGATCGTCAACGCCCCGATGAGCGCAACCTTGAGCTTGGTGATCAGGAACTCCGGCGGGCTCAGGACCTGCAGGTCGGGCGGGAGACCGTGGACGGCCAGCACGTCATAGACCGGCAACAGGATCCACTCGATGAGCGTATCACTGAAGAAGAAGAGCACGATGAAGAGCGGCAGCGGAGCCGCCAACGCGAACAGCAGCCGCTTTCTGAGCTCTTCGAGGTGGTCCCCGAAGGTCATCGTGTGAGCATGGGGATCGTGGGGAAGCGTGGGCATCGGGAGAGGGATCCGGCCGTCGCGAGGTGGTGAGGGCCAAAAATAGCCGACTTGGAGACGGGAGGCGGGTTCGGCCGCGTCCCGGTAAGACAATGGCCCAGCAGCAAGGTACGGACGAGCGGGTCATCGAGCGAGCCCGCGGCGGAGACCGGCGGGCCCAGCAGGAGCTTTGGCGCGCGCACCGACGCTGGGTGGCGGCGATCGTCCTCGCCCACCGGCCGCGATCGATCGAGGTGGATGATCTGATGCAGGAAGTCGCCGTCAAGCTCGTCTCCCGCATCGACTCGTTGCGTGACCCGGCCGCGTTCCGTCCGTGGCTCCGCCAGATCATCCTGAACGTGTGCCGCGGGGCGGCTCGCTCCCATCGCCCGCAGCTTCACCTGGCCGACGACTCCCGCACCGATCACGGCCAGCTCGAGCCCGGTCGTGCCGCCGCGCCGCCGGCCGCGGACCTCTCCGCCCGCGAGACCCTCGGCCGGCAGGAAGCCGCGGAGCGTCTGCTCGAGCAGGCGTTGACGCTCCCGCCCGAATACCGCGAACCGCTGCTGCTCCGCTGCATGCGGTCGCTGACGTACCAACAGATCAGCATCATCCTCGACTTGCCGGTGACCACCGTGGAAACACGTCTCGCCCGTGCGCGACGCATGCTGCGTGAGGAAATCGACGAACAGATCATCTCCGAGGGCTGCGCATAAGCGTGGGGAATCCACATGACGACTGCACCAATGAACGATCCCGAAGCAATCACCGATCTCCTGATGAGCCGCATCATCGACGGCGAGGCCTCGCCCGCCGATCATGACCGCTTCGAGCACATGGCCGCGGCGGAGCCGACGCTCTGGCGTCAGCTCGCCCTCCGCCAGGTCGACAGCGTGCAGTTGCGTGACGCCGTCACCGACGCCACGAGGCGGGCGGCCGCGGTGGATCTGCCGAGCCGCCGCGTGATTCCGCGTATGAGCTGGCCGCTGGCGCTTTCCGGCTGGGCCGCGGTGCTCATCGCGCTCGTGTCCTGGGGGCTCGTGACCATGACCGAGCAACGCATGATCGAGCCCGCCGCCGAACCGGAGCGAGCCAGCTTCCGGTTCACGCCGGAGGAGCATCTCAGCCAGTACCTCTCGGCCCCCTACGTCCTTGGCGACATGGCCCCGGTCGTGGTCGACGTCAAGCCCGTGTCCGACGGTCGGGTCGCCGTTCACTTCGTCCGCCGGATCGAGGAGATCGTCTTCCTCGACCCGTTCGCCGAGCTGCCGGTGGATGCGGACGGCCAGCTCACCCGAGACCCGAAGGCGCTGCGGGACCGCGAACCGGCGGTGCCGTTCCGCGCGCCGAGCTGAGCCCGGCGAGAAACACCCGCGAAGTTCCTCCGGTCCGGCCCGACGCCCCTGCGGCGGCGGGCCGGATCGTTTTTCTGGTCCCGGGCCACCGGCCATATACTGGCCCCGAGCCGGGACCACCGATGGCAAAGAGCACGGACTATTACGAGGCATTGGGAATCACGCGCTCCGCCAGCGCGGAGGAGATTCGCGCGGCCTACCGCAAGCTCGCGCGTCAGTACCACCCGGATGTGAACAAGTCACCGGATGCCGCGACGCGTTTCAGCGAGATCACCGAAGCCTACGAGGTGCTCAGCGACCCGGAGAAGCGGAAGACCTACGACCACTTCGGACGCGTGGGGGCCGGATCCCGCGGCGGATCGGCCGCCGACGCGGGCGGCAGCCCGTGGGCGGGCGGCGACTGGCCTTCCGGCGGTGCGCACGGCCACGTGGACATCGGCAGCATCTTCGATGAGATGTTCGGCGGTGGCGTGTCGGGCGGTCGGGGGGCCGGGGGGCCCGGGGGGCCCGGGGGGGCCGGACCGTTCGGGGCCCGTCCGCAGACGCAACCGCGGCGGGGTCGCGACGTCGAGCATCCTTTGTCGATCTCGTTCATGACCGCGGTGCGCGGGGGGGAAGAGCGGCTTCGGATGAGCCGCAACGACAAAGAAGAAACCGTTCGGGTCAAGATCCCGTCCGGCATCGAGTCCGGGGCGCGGCTGCGGGTCAAGGGCCGCGGGGATCCGGCGCCGGCGGGAGGCCAACGGGGCGATCTGATTCTCCTCGTTGACGTCGGACGGCATCCCGTGTTCACGCGAGACGGTTTGGACTTGCTGGTCAACGTCCCCATCAGCATCACCGAAGCCGCGCTCGGCACGAGTGTCGAGGTCCCGCTGCTCGCCGGCACGGCGACGGTCAAGGTTCCAGAGGGCGCCAACAGCGGGACCAAGCTTCGCATCCGCGGCCAGGGCATCACCGACGCCAAAGGGACGAGCGGGGATCTGTTTGCGGTCGTTCAGATCGTGACGCCGACGCGTCTCTCGGAACGGGCTCGGGGCCTCCTGGAAGAGCTCTCGGGCGAGTTGCAAAATCCGAGGGATACGGGAGGATGGGCCGATACAGAGAACCGGGTCGGCTGACCCGGTCTTCCGAAACCGCTGACCCGGTGTTTTCGTCCTGTACCCGGTCCCCGACGCGGACCTGAACCCCCGACCCGAAGCCGGACTTCCCGGAGTGGAGTTGCGCACGCGTGCTCAGAACCCAGCATCGATTCTTCCGGAGCGTGCTGGTCGCCGCGGACACCTTGATCATCTCGTGTGCGGCGGTGCTGGCCTACTTTGTCCGCTTCGAGATGCTCGCCTCGGTGGTCCCACCTCGCTCCGGCGAGGTCGTGAGCTACGCCACGCACGCGATCCCCGTCGTCACCGCGGCACCGCTGATGCTCGTCACGATGATGTGGGCACGGCTCTATCTGCCCCGACGCGACCAGCGGTTCTACCGGGAAGCGGCCGACATCTTCAAGGCCGTGGCGGTGGGCGTCGCCCTCACGTTCGCGACGATCAGCTTCTTCCGCGAACCGCTCTACAACGGACGCGACCCGAGCCGCTGGCAATACCTGGTCTACGGCGTCCTGGCGGTGACGATGCTCACGACGTGGCGACTGGGCTTCCGGGTGCTGCTGCGGTTGCTGCGTCGCCGCGGCTGGAACCTCCGGCACGTGGCGATCATCGGCAACGGTCGACTCGGCCAGGTCGTGCTGCAGACCTTGCGTCGGAACCTGTGGACGGGGATCACGCCCTCGTACTTCATCAGCCACCACCCCACGACGACCCGGGAGACGTGCGTCGGACTGCCGGTGGTCGGCGGGCTCCAGAATCTCGAACAGGTGCTCGACGGCAGCCCGCTCTCGGGCGTGTTCATCGCGTTACCCGGTCGCATGGCGGCGGAGCTGCCAGATCTGCTCGCCCGGCTCGAGCGGTTTCCGGTGGACGTGCGTGTCGTGCCGGACATGAACCCCAAGTACATGCCGCTCAACATGTCGGTGAACGAACTGGACGGCATGCCGATCCTCTCGGTGCGTGAGTCACCGCTCGCCGGATGGGGCGGCATCATGAAGCGGACGATCGACGTCCTGGGCGGCCTCGCCGCGTTGGTCATCTTCGGCCTCCCGATGCTGGTGATCGCGGGGTTCATCCGGCTGTCCGGACCGGGCCCGATCGTCTTCCGCCAGGAACGGATGAGCCTCAACGGCCAACGCTTCAAGATCTTCAAGTTCCGCACCATGCATCACGTGGATGCGGAAGTGCAGACGCTCCGCGACGCCGGTCGCGGAACCGCCGCCTGGACGAAGCCGGGCGACGACCGCGTCACCCGCATCGGGCGCATCCTCCGACGCACCAGCCTCGATGAGCTGCCACAGCTCTTCAACGTGCTGCTCGGCGAAATGTCCCTCGTCGGCCCGCGTCCCGAACGCCCGGAGCTCATCCAGGACTTCCGCGAGGATTGGCGTGGGTACATGCTGCGTCAGAACGTCAAGGCGGGGATGACCGGGTGGGCGCAGGTCAACGGGTTGCGTGGCGACACGAGCTTGCGCAAGCGGCTGCAGTACGATCTGTTCTACATCCGGAACTGGTCGATCATGTTCGACTTGCGGATCTTGTGGATGACGATCTTTCGGGGGTTTGCGCATCCGAATGCGGGGTAGCGGGGTCGCTGGGCTCGAGTTCGGGGCAGGCGGGCGAACACGCGGGTGATGTTCGGATGCCTTGTGCGTACTGAATTCCAATTCACGATTCCCCGGGTCCCCGATCTTCGGGTCCAATTCCCCTTCCCATTCCCATTCCCATTCCCATTGCCATTCCCATTCCCATTCCAAATCCAATTCTCCTCCAACCGCGCAAACACGCCGGTGACCTCCGGACGCCCTGTGAATCCACGGGCGGCGTCCTGCCGCCCTCGGCCTCAGTTGGTCGTGCGCTGAACGCTGTGTCGTCCGGCGCGCAACCGACCCACGCTCGATCCGCCGCATCCTGCGGCGAAGCACAAACCTGCTTGGACGCCCAAATACACCGCCCGCATCCTGCGGGCTGGCGTCTGGATGGTTCAGCGTGGGTTCGGACTATTTTTCGCACCGCCTCCGGCGGGTGCAGGCTGCGCGGGGACCGGCGGCGTC
>JABDLI010000009.1 GCA_013003065.1 Phycisphaerales bacterium
ACGTACGCCGACCTGCTCGTGACGCTCGTGACCGACGACGGTCTGGTGCGGTACGACCGTCTCCGCGATCCGGCGCGGCTGGAGCAGCTCCGCGTGGTGGTCGCGGGCTTCGCCGCCGCCTCGCGGCCGACCGCCGCGCGGGATCGGCTGGCGCTCTGGTCGAACGCCTACAACGCGAACGTTCTGCTCATGGCCTTCGAAGCCAGCCGCCGGCCCGGGTTCGTCAACGTCGAGAAGGTCCCGGGCTTCTTCGACGCGACCCCCATCGTGGTGGCGGGAGAGCGGCTGACGCTGAACCGGCTCGAGAACGACCGCATCCGCCCGCTCGGCGATGCCCGCATCCACGCGGCGCTCGTGTGCGCGGCCATGAGCTGCCCGCCGCTGCGGGCCGAGCCGTACACCGCCGCCCGCCTCGACGCTCAGCTCGACGATCAGAGCCGGCGTTGGGTCAATGACCCGGCAAAGTTCCGCGTGATCGGGGGCCGGGTCGGTCTGAGCGCGATCCTGGACTGGTACGGCGTCGACTTCACCGCGGCGCCGTACGGCTCACCGCTGGGGTACGTGAAGCACTACGCCGACGCGAGCAGTGCGCTCGGACGATTGCTCGCCACGACGCGGACGCCGCCGACGGCGACGCTGCCGTACGACTGGACGCTCAACCGGGCCGGCGGGTGAGCGGCGCGACCACGGCCGGTGCCGCCCGTTGACGCACCCAGCCGCGTCTTCTTCGACGGACGGCTCCCAATTGCGGTACGGTGCCCGGCGTGCTGAAGCACCGGCTCATCACGGGCCCGCTCCTCATCGCGGCGCTCCTGCTCCTCGTGGTCCTGGACAACGCGCTCGATCGCGTCACGCTGCGGGGGCTCGCGTCCGACGTCTTCATGGGACGCTCGCATCCCCCGCGGGGGCTCCTGCTCTTTGCGGTGGGACTCCTGCTCGCGGCCCTGGCGGCGATCGAGCTCACCCGAATCTTCGAGGCGAACCAGATCAAGACCCGACGCTGGCTCACCGCCGCCGCCGCCATGCTCGGACTCACGCTGAGCTACAGCGTCAAGATGGACACCGCCGCCATCACGGCGATCGCGATCGTTTCGACCGGCATGATCGCGATGTTCGTGCTCGCCCTTCTGACCTTCAGCCACGATCGCAACGTGCAGGGCGTCGTCGCCGGCGCGGGGGCGGTCATGTTCGCCATGGTCTACCTGGGGCTGATGTTCGGGTTCCTGCTCGCGTTGCGACGCGAGCACAGCGCGTGGTGGATCGTGGGCATCGTCCTCACCACCAAGTCGTGCGACACGGGGGCGTACTTCACCGGCCGCGCGATCGGCCGGCACAAGATGATCCCCTGGCTCAGCCCGGGCAAGACCTGGGAGGGTCTGGCGGGGGGAATCGCGTTTGCGGCCATCGTCGGCATCGCGTTGGCGGCTGCGAGCCGGCGTTGGTTGCCGCCGGAAGATGAAGTCTCCACGCTGTTGGGCCTGGTGGCCGGTGTGCTCTTCGCGGTTGTGGGCCAGTTCGGCGATCTCACGATGAGCCTGTTCAAGCGGGGGGCGGGGCTCAAGGATTCCTCGTCGATGTTGCCGGGGCTCGGTGGGGTGCTGGACGTGCTGGACTCGCCGCTCATGGTCGCACCGGTCGCCTTCTGGCTCTTCGAGATCGCCTGAGCGGGATCGCAGGCAATCGATCCGCGAGCGGGAAATGCGATCCCCCACCGGCCTCGAGCCGCGGTGGGTGTACACTTGACTCGGTGGGACGCGTCCCGATCGGCGACCGAGTGAGGGGCCGGGGCGTCCGGACCGCGACGAATTCGGTATTCTTCTCGTGAGCGCGCCGGCCTCCGCCGGCGGGCTCGGCTGGAGTTGCTCATGACGCTGATGGAGAGTCTGACCAAGCTGTACGGAATCGACCGCCAGGTGCGCGGCCTGCGCGCCCGGCTCGACGCGGCCGAGCGTTATCACAACGCGCAGCAGCATCAGCTTGCCGCCGTGACCCAACAGCACGATGAGCTGCAGACGCGCAAGCGTCAGGTGCAGGCACGAATCGGCAATCTCGAGACCGAGGGCGCCGGGCTCGACGAGCAGCTCGAGAAGTACCGCAACGATCTCAACAGCGCCGCGACCAACAAGCAGTACACCGCCGTGCTGACGGAACTCAACACCGTCAAGGATCAGCGCAGCAAGCTCGACGACTCCATGCTCGAGATGATGAGCGAGGTCGAGCGGCTGGACGAGGAGATCACCGCCATCGAAGCGCAGCAGGCGGAACGGGCGAAGATCGTCGATCACGCGGCAGCGCAGCTCGCGGAGCGTCGCGGTGAGGTCGGCACCCGTCTCGCCGAGCTGGAGGCGGAGCGTGATGACGCCGCCGATGACGTACCGGGGCCGGAGCTCGCGGTCTTCGAAGAGATGGCCAACGCCCATGACGGCGAGGCCATGGCCCAGGTCGAGGAGATCGACCGCCGGCACCGCGAGTACGCATGCAGCGAGTGCAACATGCACATGCCGTTCGAGACGGTCGCCGCTCTCATGTCCCCCGGGTGCGGGATGGTCCGGTGCACGGCCTGCGGCCGGATCCTGTTCATGCAGGAAGAGGTGCGTGGCGCGTTGGCGCCCAAATAGGCCCCGCGTCCGAACGCCCCCGACCCCCGCTCACTCGTCGTTTGGAAACAAGTCCCTCTGGTTCGGCAGGTTGCGCACACGCGACTTGAGGTCGGTCAGCTCGTCCGCCAGGTCGTCGAGGTTGCGGAACTGGTGGTACTCGCTCGCGTAGCGGATGTAGGCGATGTCGTCGATCTCGCGGAGCCGGGTCGCCACCCGGCGGCCGATCTCGTCGCTGAGCACCTCGCGGTCGAACTCGCGATGCACCTCGTCCTCGATTGCCTGGACCAAGGCAACCTTGACGTCCTCCGGAATCGGGCGTTTGCCGCAGGCGGATCGCACGCCGCGAAGGATGTTGTCCGACACGAACGGCACGCGTGTCCCGTCGCGTTTCACGACCATCAGCCGATGCGTCTTCTCGACCCGTTCGTAGGTGGTGTACCGCTTGTGACAGGCCGCGCACTCCCGACGCCGGCGAATGACCAGGCCCCCGTCCGAGGCCCGGCTGTCGATGACCCGGTCGTTGTCCTGCGCGCAGTAGGGGCAAATCACTGCGACGGCCCAATATCTGGAGCATTTCCTGGATCAGCCACGATGGATGGCATCTTCGACGGGTCGATCGCTCCCGTCAATCAGCCGCCGGGCGGCAGGGTCGCTTCCCGGCTCCCACGACGATGCCGCGCCCAGCCTTGGCCGTGACAGTGCCCTACACTGCCGGTCGAAAACCGCCGAGAACCCACCCATGCCCCGAATCACCCTGCCCGACGGCAGCGTCCGTCCCTACGACCGCCCCATCCGCTGTGACGAGATCGCGGCCGACATCAGCCCGGGCCTCGCCCGCGCCGCCGTCGGCGCGCGGGTCGACGGGGTGCTGTGCGACCTGACGACCCTCGTCGAAGACGACGCCGAGGTGAGTCTGGTGACGGCAACCAAGGGCCGGCCCGACGCCGATCCCGACGCGCTCATGCTGATTCGGCACAGCTGCGCCCACGTGATGGCGGAGGCCATCCAGCGGCTCTTCCCCGAGGTGCAGCTCGTCTACGGGCCACCGCTCGAAACCGGTTTCTACTACGACATGGCGGTTCCGGAGGATCGCCCCATCTCCAGCGAGGACTTCGAGGCGATCGAGAAGGAGATGAAGAGAATCGTCGAGGAAGATCGCCCCTTCACCCGCGTCGATCGCCCCGTCCCCGACGGTCTGGCGAAGCTCGAGGCGGAGGGGAGCAAGTACAAGGTCGACAATGCGCGGCGCGCGATCGACGGCGGCGCGACGGAGCTGTCCTGGTACGTCACCGGCACGCCGGGGGAACACTGGGAAGATCTCTGCCGCGGCCCCCACGTTCCCTCCACCGGACGCATCGGCGCCTTCAAGGTCATGTCGATCGCCGCCAGCTACTGGCACGGGGATGCCGATTCGGATCGGCTCACCCGCGTGTATGGCACCGCATTCGTCGATCGCAAGCAGCTCAAGGCACACCTGGTGCAGCTCGAAGAGGCGCGGAAACGCGACCACCGGCTGCTGGGCAAACAGCTCAACCTGTTCCACCTGGACGAGGCCGTCGGCCCGGGCCTGGTGCTGTGGGCGCCGAACGGAGCGATCGTGCGGCAGGAGCTCGAGCGGTTCATCTCGACCGAGCTCACCAAGCAGGGCTATTTCCCGGTCTACACGCCGCACATCGGCAAGCTCGACCTCTACCGCACCTCCGGGCACTTTCCGTACTACCAGGAAAGCCAGTTCCCGCCGTTGCTCGCGCAGGAGCAGCTCAGCCGTTTCGCCAAGGAGGGCTGCACGTGCGCGGAGCTGTCGAACCGGATGGCGAAGGGCGACATCGAGGGGTATCTCCTGAAGCCGATGAACTGCCCGCACCACATCAAGATCTTCGCGTCCCAGCCGCACAGCTACCGGGACCTGCCCGTGCGACTGGCGGAGTTCGGGACCGTGTACCGCTGGGAGCAATCCGGCGAGATCGGCGGCATGACTCGCGTGCGTTGCTTCACCCAGGACGACGCGCACCTGTTCTGCACCGAGGAGCAGGTCGCGGAGGAGCTTCAGCAGTGCCTTTCGCTGGTCAAGATCATCTTCACCACGCTGGGCATGACCGACTACCGCGTCCGCGTCAGCCTGCGTGATCCCGACAGCTCGAAGTACGTGGGCGATCCCGCGAACTGGGACAAGGCGGAGGAGGCCTGCCGCGCCGCCGCCCGGTCGCTCGGCGCACCGTTCTCCGAGGAGGTCGGCGAAGCGGCGTTCTACGGACCGAAGATCGACTTCGTCGTCAAGGACGTCGTCGGCCGCGAGTGGCAGCTCGGCACCGTGCAGGTCGACTACAACCTGCCCGAGCGTTTCGATCTCACCTACATCGGTCCGGACAACCAGCCCCACCGGCCGGTGATGATCCACCGCGCGCCGTTCGGCAGCTTCGAGCGTTTCGTCGCGGTCCTCATCGAGCACTTCGCCGGCGCCTTCCCGACCTGGCTCGCCCCCGAGCAGGTGCGGGTGCTGCCCATCAGCGACAAGTCGCTCGAGTATGCCCGCCGGGTGCAGGGCGATCTCAAGGCCGCCGGCATCCGCGCCGGGCTCGACGCTTCCAGCGAGCGGATTCAGGCCAAGGTCAAGGTCGCCGCCGACGCCAAGATCCCGTACCAGCTCGTGGTCGGACCGCGGGACGCCGAACGGGACGAGGTGAGCGTCCGGGCCCGCGGCGTCCGGCACGATCTGGGGGCGATCGACCGGGACGCGTGCGTCGAGACGCTGGCCGAGGAGGTCGCCGGACGCGGGGCCGTCACGCTCCGGGAGCGGCACTTTGCGGAGGCCCTGGCGACGTAGGCCTGGGAAGAGGCCCCTCGCCCGCCCCTTTCGGTGAATCAATGTTGCCGATCGACCGATGCGAGGGTACGCTCATGTCCTGCGGGCGTCGGTGATGCGGTCGCCGCTCGCGTGGCCATTGCCTCACTTCTTGACCGCACCGCCCGGCCCGTCGCACATGCGATTCACCCTGCTTCTCCAGCGTTGCGCCCGCTAACTTCATGCGAGTCGGCGCCCACTGGCACATCCGCCGCTGACCGTTTGCTCAACCGCCGCTTTCGGCCCGGCGGTTGTTCGTGTGATTCTCACGTCCGCCGATATCAGGAGCTCCGACCATCGCCCGCAGACGCTACTACCGACCCGACCAGAATTGGAATCGCGGTCCCCGAATCAACGAGATGATCCGCATCTCGCCGATCCGCCTGATCAACGAGGAAAACGAGATGCTCGGCGTCGTCGAGACGCCCGAGGCGCTCCGCATGGCGCGAGAGGCCGGTCTCGACCTGGTCGAGGTTGCCGCCGACTCGGATCCGCCGGTGTGCCGCATCCTCGACTACGGCAAGTTCAAGTACGAGCAGGCCAAGAAGGACAAGGCGACGAAGGCGAAGTCGAAGACGAGCGAGCTGAAGGAAGTGCGTCTCGGCCGATCGATGAAGATCGACCCGCACGACATCCAGATCCGGCTCAACCAGGCCCGCCGCTTCCTGATGGATGGGCACAAGGTGCAGATCGTCCAGAACTTCCGCGGGCGTGAGATGGTGCACAAGCACCGCGGCACCCAACGGATGCAGGACATCATCGAGCAGCTCTCGGACATCGCGAAGCTCGAGATGCCGCCGCGGCAGAACGGCCGGCGGATGACGATGCTGCTCAGCCCGGACAAGACCAAGGTCGAGCAGGTCAAGCGTCGAGCCGCCGCGGAAGCCGAGAAGGCGAAGACCGCGGGGTCCTCCGAGGGAAAGTCCTCCGAGGGGAAGTCCTCCAAGGCGAAGTCCGAGACCCCGGCTCCCCCTCCGCCGGCGGCTCCTCCCGCCCCCCAGGACGACAGCGGCCCGGACGGCCCCGAGCACTCCGAGCCGCAGACGCAGCCGGCGGAGGCCCCCAACGCGTGAGCCGCGGACGGAGCCGGGGACCGGGAAGACATCCCGATCTTGGGCTCCTGGGTAATACACTTGTGCTTTGAGCGTTTCTTTCGGGGAAGATTGACAATCGCCCGTCGTCTCTTCCGATAGAAGTTTGCACCTTCACACGCTTGCGTGGGAAGAGGGGCAACCAACCGATCCGACCAGGGTCCCGGTGACCGTCCGGGGTGGGGGCACATGTCTCGATACGCGATCATCTCCGACATCCACGGCAACCTCTTTGCCCTGCAGGCCGTGCTGGCCCGGATGTCGGATCTCGATGTGACCGAGGTGGTCTGCCTCGGGGACATCGTCGGGTACGGCCCGTACCCCGGCGAATGTCTCGACCTGACCGTCAAGTACAGCCAGACGATCGTGCAGGGCAATCACGATGAAGCGGTGGTCGACCCGCTGTGCGCCGACGCCTTCAACGGCGCCGCCCGCGAGGCGATCTTCTGGACCCGCGATGTCCTGGGCCCGCTGCACCTCAACGCCCTCAACCAGCTCCCCCTTGTCGCCAGCCTGGGTCCGGGCAACGAGATCTTCTGCGTGCACGACAGCCCGCACGACACGCCGACCCGGTACGTCCACGACAAGCAGATCGCGGCCCTCGCTTTCGCCGGCGTCACGACGCCGATCTGCCTCCTGGGCCACACCCACATGCCGATGGTCTTCGAAGCTCCGATGGCGGACCAGCCGCTGACGGCGCCCCAGATCACCGCGTACATCCCCAACCACGAAGTCGACATCGTCCTGCGTGACGACTGCCGGTACATCTGCAACCCCGGCTCGGTCGGACAACCACGCGACTGCGACCCCCGCGCCAGCTTCGCCGTCTACGACACGGCCACGCGGACGTTCACCGTCCACCGCGTCGAGTACGACGTCGCCGCCGCGCAAGCCGCGACGCAGCAGGCCGGACTCCCGACGATCCTGGCCGACCGGCTGGCGATCGGCGCGTAGACGCGGACCGCGCAAGCGTAAGAACCAACCTGCCCGAGGCGGCATGGACGCCGCCGGTCCCCGTCACGAACGGTGCCACGGACAGCGCAGCGTCCGTGCCGTACGTCACCCGCCGCGCAGGGGAGTCGGATACGCCTTCGCGATGCACGCTGATGGCACGGACGCTTCGCTGTCCGTGGCACCGTCGAGATGGACACGGACACGGGCTCGGCCCCGGACGCGCCCCCCCGCCTACCCTCCTCCCATGCTCACCGTCCTCTCCCCCGCCAAGAGCCTCGACCTCGAACGAACCCGCCCGACGCCACGCGCCACCCGGCCGCGGTTTCTCGACGATGCCGCAACGCTGGTCGCGGTCCTGCGGGGCTACTCCCAACGCCGTCTCGCCAAGCTCATGAAGCTGAGCGACGATCTCGCCCGGCTCAACGTCGAGCGGTATGCCGCCTGGACGACGCCGTTCACCGCCCGCAACGCACGCAAGGCGATCCTGACGTTCGCCGGCGACGTGTACCAGGGGCTCGCGATCGACGACTACGACCGGGACGATTTCGCGTTCGCGCAAGGACGCCTTCGCATCCTGTCCGGTCTCTACGGGTTGCTGCGACCGCTCGATCTCATGCAGCCGTACCGGCTCGAGATGGGCACCCGCCTGTCGGTCAACGGCGCCCGCGACCTCTACGCCTTCTGGGGCACCCGCATCGCCGACGCGATCGCCGGCGACCTGCGGAAGCACGAACACCGCGTGCTCGTGAACCTCGCCTCCAACGAGTACGCGAAGGCGGTTCCCCCCGCGGCGTTTCCGTGCCCGATCATCACGCCCGTCTTCAAGGAGAAGAAGGGACGCGATCTGGTCGTCGTCGGTTTGCTGGCGAAGAAGGCGCGGGGGCGGATGGCGGACTTCATCGTGCGCGAGCGGATCGACGACCCGGCGGAGCTCAGGGGGTTTCGACGGGATGGGTACGAGTTTCGCGCGTCGCTGTCGGATGCGGATCGGTGGGTGTTCGTGCGCGGGTGATGTTGTTGGGGGCGGGGCCGGGGGCGGGGCCGTGTCCGTGCCCGTGTCCGCGTCCGCGTCCGTGCCCGTGCCCGTGACCGTGACCGTGACCGCGTCCGCGGCCGTGACCGTGTCCGCGTCCGCGTCCGTGTCCGCGTCCGCGTCCGTGTCCGTGTCCGGGTCCGCGTCCGTGTCCGTGTCCGCGACCGCGACCGCGACCGCGTTCTACACCTCGATCCCCTTCCACCCACCGTGAAAGAACCGCCAGCTGAACAGCGACGCCCGCACCACGAACTCACCGCACAGCCCCAGCCAGATACCCTCGATGCCCAGACCGCACGTCACCCCGAGCAAATAGGCCGCCGGCAGACGCACGCCGTAGCTGGAGATCGTCGTGATCAGAAACGTCCACCGCGTATCGCCGACGCCCCGCAGCCCCTGCCGCACGACCATGGTGATCGCGAAGAAGATCTGAACGGTGCCGCAGATGAACAGCAGGTTCGGCGTGTGATCGAGATGGACCGGCTCCAGGCTGATGAGTGAGGTCAAGGCGTTCCCGAACAGCATGAACACGATGCCGAGCAGCCCCATCACGACCGCGGCGACGCCGACGCACGCCACGACGGCTCGCTGCGCCATCGCCGGGTTGCCCGCACCGAGATACTGACCCGCGAGCGCACCGGCCGCCGTGCCGATTGCGAAACCGGGCAGGAAGCTGAACGCCTCCCACTGCACGGCGATGATGTGCGCGCCCTGGAGCCCCTCGCCCCCCGCTTCCGCGGCCGCGATGATGCCGATGATCATCAGGACGAAGAGGTTGACCGCCCACATCGAGATTCCCTCGAAGAAGTTGGGGAGCCCGACGCGAACGATCCGCCGGGCCATCGTCCGGTGGAAGGCGAGGGCCGACACGTGCAAACGCAGATCCTTCACGCCCCGCAGGAGCACCCAGGCGGTGGCCGCGGCGCCGAAGGCGTACCCGATGGCGGTGCCCGCGGCGATGCCGCCGACGTGGAGATCGAAGGAAAACGGGTTGGTGAGCGTCCACGCATCGGCGCTCGTGCCGAACCGCACATCGACGCCGGACAACGCCCAGGAACAGATCACGTTGACGACGTTCACGCCGATGGCGATGAGCGACGGCTTCGTCGTCTCCCCGGCGCCGTGCAAGCACATCGCGCCGACCATCATGAGACCCGCCAGGGGCATGCCCATCGCGAGAATGCGAATGTACTGCACGTAGTAGCGGGTCGCCGCGTCCCCCAGATCGCACGCGATGGCGATCGGGTACGCGCCGAACCACAGCGCGGCCGCCACCACCACGCCCCACGCCAGGCTCAGCGACACCGCCTGACCGAGCGCCGCCTGGCCCTCGACGCGGTCGCCCCGTCCCATCGCGCGGGCGATCAGCGCCTGCCCACCGATCCCGAGGCCGGCCATCGCGATCCCGATGAACCACCCGACGTACGAACCGATGCCGATCGCGTCGAGCGCGGCCACCCGAATCCCGGCGGGAAGCTGCCCCGAGAACATCTTGTCCGCCATGCCGACACCGGCCGCCATCATCTGCTGAAGGAGCACCGGCGCCGCGAGGATCCAGATTGCCGCCCACATGCTCTTGCCGGCGAGCTTTCCGCTCCGGATCTCGCCGTTGGCGACCCGACCGACGTCGTCCTCTCCGGCCGACGTGGTTGCGCTGACGTCGGGCTCGGGTGGAGGTGAGGGCAAGCCGGCGATTGTAGGGGGCGGGGGCGGGGGCCGCGTGGCTGGGTTCGGGTCCGGGTCCGGGTCCGGGTCCGGGTCCGGGTCCGCGTCCGGGTCCGGGTCCGGGTCCGGGTCCGCGTCCGTGCCCGGGTCCGCGTCCGGGTCCGTGTCCGTGTCCGCGTCCGGGTCCGTGTCCGTGTCCGCGTCCGCGTCCGTGTCCGTGTCCGCGTCCGTGTCCGTGTCCGTGTCCGTGTCCGCGTCCGCGTCCGCGTCCGTGTCCGCGTCCGTGCCGCGTCCGTGTCTTCCCTACGGATGCACCAGCACCTTCACCACGTCATCCCCCCGCGATGCCGCCAGCACCGCGGGCCCATCCTCGAGGCTCATCCGCCGCGAGATCAGGCTGGCAACGTCGACCTCACCCCGCGCGAGCAGGGACACCGCTTCCCCGATCGGTCCGCGGTGGGAGCCGATGAGGCGGATCTCGTTGAGGACGAGCGGGGTGAGGTCGACTCCGCCGCTGCTCGCGTCGAGCAGCGACTTGATGAGCACGGTTCCGCGGGGCCGGACCATCTCCAGCGCGAGCGCAAGCCCGTCGGCGGTGCCCGAGCAGTCGACCACCACATCCTGGTCGGCGCGGCGTCCGATCTCGTCGACCGGCCGATGCTTGATCTGCCACTTCTCGCAGATGGCGAGTTTGGCGGGCGACCGTCCGATGAGGCGAACGGACGCGTTCAGCTTGGCCATGACCTGCACCATCAGAAGGCCGAGCGCGCCGTCGCCGAGCACCGTGATGTAGGGCTTGCCTTCGATCGTGAGCTGACGAGCCGCCTGGACGGCGCTCGCGAGCGGCTCGGCAAAGACGCCGCAGTCGTCGTCGATCGCGGGCGGCAGCTCGACCAGGTTGCGAACGGGGAGAAGGAACCGCTCCGCCAGGCAACCGTCGCGACCGGACTGGCCCAGGAGGGTGCGTTCGCGGCAGTGTTCGCTCAGTCCCGCCTGACAGAGGGGGCATCGCCCGCAGTACGTTCCCGCACCGCCGACGACGCGTTTGCCGGTCCAGCCGTCCTCGTCCCGACCGCCCACCGCCTCGACGACGCCGACGAACTCGTGGCCGAGCACGCCGCGGAATCCGAGCAGCCCCTTGCAGATGTCCGAATCCGTCCGGGTGACGCCGGCCCGCACCATGCGGATGAGCGCCTCGCCCGGACCCGGCTCCGGCGTGGGAACATCCTCGAGTCGAGGCTCGCTGCCGTCGAAGCTGATTGCTCGCATTCCGTGCGTCGCCTCCGTGTCCCTGCGGGTGTCGACCTCGGCTACTCGCCCCCGTCGCCCGGCGGGTCGTCGTCGTAGGTGGTGCGTTCCGCCGCGGATCGCAATCCGACCGGCGGTGCGGGCTGCTCGCGGAGCGGTGTCGACCAGAATGCGAGCTTCTCGAACCACGATTCCGGCCGGGTGTACGTCGGGTAGAGATACTCCTGGCCGCCGGCGAACGGATCGTCGGCGTCGTTGTACCACCGCAGCCAGGGACGCGGGTCGAGCCCGTGGTCCTGACCGGTCAGCATCCGCATCGACCATGCGGCCGCGACGTTGACCTCCAGATCGCGCGCGTCGAGCGCCGACACCAACGCCTGGAAGACCCGATCCTGGGGGTACTGACCGGCCGCGATGGCGCAGGCTTCGCGGACGGCCGGGGTTTCGTCCACCTGACGGATCGTACGCAGGAGCGCCGGCACGACGTCGGGCTGGTGCAGCCGCTGGAGTCCCTTCGCCGCTTCCCACCGGACCGGAAGGCTCTCCGCCGTCAGCTGCTCGGCGATGATCATCGCGTCGTCGGGTTCGCCGTGCCGCGCGAGCGCGCGAATGGCAACGCTGCGGACGAGCGGGTCCCGCTCGTTGGCGGCGTAGTCGCGGTAGATCCGGACGTACGTCTCGTCGCCGCCGAACGGCGCGTTGGCGAGGAGCAGCGTTCCCTCCCGCCGTCGATCGGCGTCGCCGGGATCGACGGCCATGCGGGCCGCCTCGCCGGGGGTCGGCATCGAAAGCCCCCGGGCCAGATCGCTGAGATCGCTCCCGATCGTCTCGCACCCGCCGGCGACAACCGCCGCGGCGACGACGACGGCCAGCCGAAACGCGTGATGACATGACCGGACGCGAGCGAGCATGGCGAGCATCGTAGCAGCCCGCTACCCCCCCGCCACCGTCGCCTCGTCGGCGCGACGGCGGAGCCGATCGAGCATCGAGCGGACCTCGCCGGCCATCTTGGTGTTGGGGAACTCGGCGACGATCGTCTCGCCGATCCGCGTCGCCTCCGCCCAGCGGTGATCGCTGACGGCGAGCTTGAACTGCACGCCGAGGTTCTCGCGGTGACGCGTCACGACGCCCTGGGCGACCTCGGTCAACCGCGCCGCCTCTTCCTGGTCGAGGTAGCGGTCGAGCTGCTTGAGCAGCCCCATCGCCCCCTCGACGTCTTCCCGTTCCGCCGCGTCGAGGAACCGGCCTTCGAGCTCGCGTTTGTGGGCCTCGCGGGCTTCGAGGATGCGATCGTCGAGATCGTGCACCAGGTGGGAGTCGCCGTAGAGCCTCCGAATGCGGGCGGCCTCGTGGTGGACCTGCGCCCAGTCGCGTCGCTCCAGCAGCTCGTCGAGGTGGGCGATCGCCGAGTGCGCCGCCGCTTCGTAGTGCTGCTGGCGGGCCTGGACGATCCGCTCGCGGAACGCCTCGGCATCTTCGCGGTACCCGAAGACCTCCGCCATCTCTTCGCACAACGCGAGCGCGGCGTTGTACTTGCCCTCGACGATGTCGCCCTCGATCGCGTCACGCAGCAATCCAAGCTCGCGTTCACGAAACAGGACCCGCTTGGCGTTGTCGGAGAGCATGCTGTGCTCGTGGATCTGCCGGAGCAGCTGCTCGAGGCCCGGCGCACGCTCGCCCCCCGGGACGCCGGACATCCGATCGAGGGCGAGCGTCAGCGGCGCGCCCACGCCCACGATGACCACGCCGAGGACGCCGAGGCCCACCAGTGTCCACGTGGCCAGGACGCCGCCGAGCACCACCAGACCGATCGCGGCGACGAAGAGCGCACCGTGGACGGCCGCCATCCACCGGCCGGAGGCGAAGGCGATCGCCGCCCAGAGACCGGCGACCGCGCCGGTGGCCAGGCACACGACCCCCCACCCGCCCGGCGCCGAGAGTCCGGCGACACCAGCCGCCACCGCGCCGATGACGCCGGCGATCACGAGCACGCCGGCCAGCAACGGGGGCGAGGGGAATCGTCGGGTCGGGCGGGGCATGCGAGCCTCTCCGGAGGAGGTCAGCGAGCGTGTCGGATCAGCTTCCCGGGGTGGGAGCGACGGCTCCTCCGCCGCAGTCGTGCTCCAGCGGCACCAGGCAGAGGAACTCGAGCGGGCGATCGCCGACCGCCGTGAACTGATGCGTCGAGTTGGGCTCGACGAGCAGCACGTCACCGGCGCGAATGTCGTGGAGGGTGCCGTCGCTCTCGGCGCGGCCGGCGCCGGCGACGACGTACACCTCGTGTTCGTAGTTGTGGGCATGCCGGGGGGTGTGTCCGCCCGGCGCCACCGTGAAGTGCCGCAACGCGAAGTTCGGGGCGCCGTCGGAACGCCCGACCATCAGACGCATGCTCACGTCCTTCACGCCGTCCATGTCGACCGGCTGGCCGGGCATTTCGTCCGCTCGTCGTATCAGCATCGATCGTCTCCCGGCCCGCTCGGGCTCGATACTCTATGCGGAACGGCCCGCGGCGTCGCGGGGCCAACCGCCCCGATTGGGAGACGCTTCGTGTCGACGACCCCTCACATTCGCACGTTCGTGCTGGGCGACTATCAGACGAACTGCTTCGTGGTCACGGCCACCGTGGACGCGGGCCGAGGCGATCCGTGCTGGATCGTCGACTGCGGCTTCGAGCCCACGCCGATGCTCGACGCCATTGCGGACGCAGGTCTCGCGCCCACGGCCCTTCTGCTGACGCACGCCCATCCCGATCACATCGCCGGCGTCGATGCGGCCCGGGCGCGATTCGGCGAGCTGCCCGTGTGGCTCCACGAAGCGGAACGGGGGTGGCTGGCCGATCCCATGCTGAATCTCTCCGCGCTGCTCGGCGTGCCGGTGACCTGCGCGGAGCCCGACCACTGGCTGACCGGCGGCGAAACGCTCACCCTCGGCGACACGACGTGGGAGGTGATGCACACCCCAGGTCACAGCCCCGGCGGCGTGGTGTTTCTCCACCGGGCTTCGGCGCAGGCGATCGTCGGCGACACGCTGTTCGCCGGCTCGATCGGCCGCATCGACTTCCCCTCGTCCAACCCCGACGCCATGCGTCGCTCGCTCCACGAGGTGCTGATGTCCTGGCCGGACGACGTGACGGTCCACCCGGGACACGGGCCGGCGACGACGATCGGTCGGGAACGGGCGACGAATCCGTTCTTGCGGTAGACACGGTCGCGGACGCGGACACGGACACGGCCACGGTCACGGACGCGGCCACGGACGCGGACACGGACGCGGACACGGACGCGGACGCGGACCCGGACGCGGACCAAACCGCCGACCCGACGACAGCACCCACTCCAAGGTGCCACGGACAGCGAAGCGTCCGTGCCGTCAGCGTCCATCGCGAAGGGGCGTCCGACTCCCCCGCATGGCGGACGACGAACGGCACGGACTCCGTCCGTGG
>JABDLI010000011.1 GCA_013003065.1 Phycisphaerales bacterium
GCACGGACGCGGGCACGGGGACGGACGCGGACCCGGACGCGGACGCGGACGCGGTCGCGGACTCGGAGGCGGACGCGGATGCGGACGCGGACCCGGACGCGGACGCGGACGCGGTCGCGGACTCGGAGGCGGACGCGGACTCGGTCGCGGACTCGGACGCGGACGCGGACCCGGACGTGGACCCGGACCCGCGCACGGTCGCGAACACGGGCCCGCACGCAATCCGCGTGCTCAACTCCAGTTCGTCAAGAGCAGCAACAAATCCGCAAACCCCACGTCGCCGCTTCCATCCAGATCCGCCGGGCAGCTCGCCGGACAATCGCCCCACGCCGACAGGAGCATCAGCAGGTCGCCGAATCCGACGGAGCCGTCACCATCGAGATCGCCCAGCGTTCCTGACGCGACCGTCACCGTCCACGATCTCGTCGATGTCATCAGCATCGCCCGCACGGCGGGATCACGCACGAGCGGCGTGTTGTCGACGACGACGACCTTGAGCGTGTGGGTGCCATCCGTGAGCGGAACGGTGGCGAGATCGATCTCGTGCCCGGTGGCATCCGCGATCGGGTCGCCGTCGATGAACCACTGGACGTCGAGCGTGTGGTCGACCGGTGTGACCGGCTGGACGAAGACGGTCTCTTCACCGAGGAGCGTGACGCCCGCATCGGTGGCGTCGTCGATGGGATCGACGACGCGGTAGATCTCGGTGATGAGCGCTTCGGCCGACGGCAGGTTGAAGGGCCGGTTCAGCGACCGCATCATCGAGTTGCCGGTCGGGCGGTAGAGACCGAACTCGTGGTACATCGCGCCCTCGTAGGTCGAGACGAGGCCGTCGAAGCCGGGATCGCTCTCACCCAGCCACCGGTGCCACTTGGCCTTGGCCGTCGCCATCGCGTCGCTCGTGAGCGTGGAGACGTTTGACGCGGACGGCTCGGAGCCGGTGTAGGTCGCGCCGTCGTTGTAGTCGTACTCATCGGCGAGGTTGCCCAGGCTGTGCCCCAGCTCGTGGATGGCGACGTCGCGGGCGAGCCCGTTGCCACCGGAGAACGTCGCGAGGTCGGAGCCGGAGTACCCGGCGCCGCCGTACGTCGTCGAGTTCGCGACGGCAAAGACCTGATCGACGTCGGGGGCGGACGCGGCGTAGGAAAGGGCATCGCCCACGTTGACGCACAGAAGCCGGGCGATGCCGGAGCAGAAGAAACCCATGTCGAGCGCGGTGTCACGCATGATGCCGAAGGTCGGATCGTGGTCGACGCCCGACTCGTTGGAGATCACATCCACCCGATGAACGTTGAAGAGCGTCTGGTAGGTCCGGAACGGCTCCTCGTCGAAGAGCCCGTTCATGCCGCCGAGGACGTGGGTTGCATACAGGTCAAGCTCGTGCGCCTGGTACCCGTCGCCGACGTACACGAGATCGAGCCGGTTCATCGGATCGCCGTTGTCCACGATCGTCGTCACCGTCACCCCATCGCTGGGCGCCGTGATCTCCCCGGGATCCGGCATCGGCAACTCGATCCACCCACCGGTTAGGCTGCCGTCGGGGGCTTGGAAGTCGTAGTACACCGTCTCGGTGGGCGACGGCCTTGCATCGCCCGGCCCCGGTCCCTGCCCCGTATGACCGAAAGCACCGATGGAAGTTGAGACAGGAGGCCGTTGGTGCGAGTCGATGCTGTGCCGCACAGAATCTGCCACAGCGCTCGCTGCGAGCGCAAGGCAGAGTGTCGCTGTCATTGTCGAGCGGGTCAGAGGTAGCATTCTGGGAGGCCTTAGTTCTCCCTGACGATTTTTGCCTTCCGGAGGATCTCCCAACCGGTCTTCTGGAACATCGGAAATCGCCCCATCGTGCCTGTCATCCTCTGGAGATCATCCTGATCGATCGTCCAGTCGGTATGAACACCGGTCCAATCTGCAAAGCGCTGGCGCCTGGCGAATTCCATTGTAAATACGCGTTCGCGCAAGGCCCAGTTGCCCAAGTGATTGGCGATTTCGTCAGCCTTGTTCGTAAAAATCGCCATGTAGTGCTGGAGCTTGCGCGGGTCGGCTACGTGTCTCAGGGCGACATTGCACCCAAAAATGCACCACCAACCGTAGCTCTCCAGTAGGTCGCCCTTCGGACAGTCATCAAGTGAACGTAGCGTATCGAGAGCGTTCACATAGCGTTCCAGGGCATCGACCGGCTCGCTCTGACCCAAGGCCACTTCGGCTTCGACTATTCCGCCTTCGCAAGTGTTTGCGATACCGCCATAGGAATCTATCGAGAGCTCCGTCGCCAGCGACTGGAACAGCTCGGACGACTGCCTTAGCTCACCAATCGCTTGGGCAGCCGATGTGCTAGCACGCGCATCCGCAAATCCGATCAACCGCCGAAGACAGTTTCCCCTCACATAGCGAGCCGTGGCTAGGGCAATCGACGAGATCGGTGAGTGATCTGGCGAGTCCTTAAGAGCGTCGACCACATCTCCGGCTACACCCTTCCCCTCATAGAGCTCCCACAGCGAATAGTGTGCGTTTGCCAGATTGCTGCGGATGAGCATCTCCCAGTCGAGGTCCATCCCTGTCTCACGGAGGGCCCGCTGCGCGCACTCAAGAGCTTGGCGATAATGACCTTGCCCGTCATGGCCACCGAGTTCTCTGTTGCAGGCACGGGCTCTTTCGGTTGCGGTAGTTGCGGCATCAAACGCGCGCGTGGCCAAACGAACAAGATCTGCGTACCGCCCCTCGCCGTGCGCCCGGACTGCAGCTCGGTCGAGTTGCTCGAACGTCTCATGTGTCCTCAGCTGGTCTCGCGGTACGACTGTGGACTCGCCTAATGCGTCCGCAATATCCTGCACAGGCCAATCCAAAGCTGTTGCTAGTCGAACGACAAGATCGAGCTTCGGTATGCCGCTATCAGGGATGATATTGCTTGCGTCGCGCCCCAGCTCCTTAGCAAGGCGGCGTTTGCTCCAACCACGGTAGACCTGCGCGAGCTGGAGCAGCTCGCCCAAGCGGTCTCTCGCACTAGGTAGCTTTGTGCTTTGACCTGTTTGGTCCACGATCGCAATCTACCCACCCTCACCCAGTGCGTCTAGGTTTGTGGCGCAATTGTCGCCAATCAGACGACCCTGGACGATCTGAGGATCTGCCACCCGAGCGGACGAAAACGATCAAATCTACCCATCGTGCCGGTTATCGCTCGCATGTCCGTATCGTCGAGCGCGAGCGGTTCACCTTTACCCGCGAGCGACCTTATTCGCCGAACAAAGTCGAGGTTCACGACGCGTTCGCGGAGCGACCAGTTGCCAAGATGGTCGGCGATCTGATCTGCTTTGTTAGTGAACACCGCAAGGAAGCGTTCACGCTCGTCTGAGGGCGGCACATGCCGCAGCAGTACGTTGCACCCGAATATGCACCACCAGCCGCATTGCTCCAAGGCGTCAGCGCGGGTGCAAGAGTCGGGTTCGATCATCTCATCGAGCGAATCGGAGAATACTCCGACAACGTCCTCTGCTCGCCGCTGTCCTAGCACCACCTCCGCCTCCATCGCACCTCCAAGGCAAGTGCGAGCGATGTCAGCGTAAGATGAGTCGCCTGTTAGCTCGGCGATATGCAAGTACTCGCTATGCGCCCGCCTAAGGTCCGTTGATGAGAGTTGCGCCAAGAGGCGGCAGCCATGCGGATGAGCATCAAGCAGACGTCGATAACTGTGGCCACGTGAATAGTAAGACATGGCGAGTGCGATGCGACCCGGGTGGCTCTTGGGAGGATTGTTGCTTAGGGAGGCGATCAGGTCTCTGGCAACTCCACGCCCTTCGAACAGATGCCACAAAGAGTAGTGCGCGTTCGCCAGATTGCTCCGGACGAGAAGTTCAATCTCGGTTCGGCCGGTCGCATGCTTCAGCGCTCGATGCAACGCCGCGTGTGCATCCTTGTGGCGGCCGAGACCATCCCAGCCGCCTGCCTCGCGGTTCAATGACTTCATGTGTTGCACGTGTGTTGTCGCGAGACTCAGAGCGTGCCGTGCGAGCTCGATTGTGATTTGGAAATTGCCTTCTCGATGGGCCACGCCTGATCGGTCGTAGACCTCGTCGAAAGACTCGCCGGCAGTCACTTGCTGATCGACAGTACCCGGCGCGTCTTCGCCTTGAAGGAACCCCACAACTTGCTCGATCGGCCACTCGAGAACGTGGCCGAGGCGGATGACGAGGTCGAGCTTGGGTATGCCGCTGTTGGGGATCAGGTTGCGGGGGTCGCGGCCTATGAAGTCGGCGAGCTGCTTGCGGTTCCAACCCCGGAAGGACTGGGCGAGATCGAGCAGCTCGGCGAGGCGGTCGCGGGGGAGGAGTCGTGATGGAGATGCAGTTGACGGCGTCGATGTGTTCATGGCCCGGCCCCTGTCTGGGGGCCAAGCTAGGTGGTGGTTTGGGTGGGGCGGGGTCGTGGGGTGTTTTTGCCGGGCGTGGAGAAAACCCGGCGTAGCGGGGGGCCTTGTCCGTGTCCGCGACCGTGTCCGCGACCGTGTCCGCGACCGTGTCCGCGACCGTGTCCGCGACCGCGTCCGCGTCCGCGTCCGTGACCGTGTCCGCGTCCGTGTCCGCGACCGTGTCCGCGACCGTGTCCGCGACCGTGTCCGCGACCGCGTCCGCGTCCGTGTCCGCGTCCGTCTCCGCCTGCGCCTGCGCCTCAGGCTTCCTCGCCGCTCGTTCCCGCATCGAGGATCGCAACCGCCTTCTCCGCGTCGATCGATCCCTGCGCCACGTACGCCGCAATCTCCCGTTTCGTCCGCTCGCGACCCCGCGCGATCAGCACCGAGCGGAAGAAGGACGTCACGATTGCGAGGACGACCACCCCCAGGCCACCGACGAGGGCGATGATGCCCGTCAGGTTCCCGTGGCTGGCGAGATCATCGATCACGCCTTGTGCGAAGCACATCATGGGTGCGACCTCCTGTTCGGGACGCCGAGGGTCAGCCGATCTTCGCGGCGAACGCGCACACCGCCTCGCCGAGCTCCTCGGCGACTGCCGTCGCTGCTTTCGGCTTCTTGGTCCCGGGCTCCGTGCGCAGCATCTCGATCGCGTCCGCCGGCTTCATCGAGCCCTCGGCGACGTAGGCCGCCAGATCCCGCCTCGTCTCCTCGCGAGCCCGCTGGATCGCCACCGAGCGGAACACGAGGCCGCCGATCAGCAGGCTGACCATGAACAGGCCGACGACCATCGCCACGATGACGGTCAGGTCGCTGCCGGGAAGAAACTCCGACGATTGTGCGATCGTGAGCATGACCGGATCTCCTGCGCGAGGGTGTGTCCCGCTCTTCTTCCGATCGCCCGGGCGGGGGTTTCAGGGGCGGGCGGACCTGGGGGCGGGCGGACCTGCGGATCAGGCCGAGCCGGAGCCGGCCAGGGCGGCGCGGGTGGGCTTCACCGGCCGGGCGGCCTCGCGGCGGCGGCGGGCATCCTCGGCTTCGGTGAACTCCTCGCCGAATCGGACGAGCCGGAGGCTGTTGAAGATCACGATCACGTAGCCGGCCGCGTAGAGGAACGGGGCCAGCCAGATGTTGATCCGACCGGTGGCGGCCAGGGCCAGACCCAGGACGGCGAGCGCGAGCGAGATGCCGATGTTCTGTCCCACCACGCTGCGGGCCTTGCGGGCCAGCTCCAGCAGGAACGGCACGTGCCGGAGGTCGTCGTTCATGAGGGCGACCCCGGCCGAGTTGGTCGCGATGTCGGAGCCCGACAATCCCATCGCCACGCCGACGTCCGCGGACGCCAGGATCGGGCCGTCGTTGATACCGTCGCCGACGACCAGCGTGCGGTGACCCTTCTGCTTGAGGTAGTTCAGCTCGGCGTGCTTCTCCTCGGGCAGGCACTCGGCCTCGATCGCATCGACGCCAACCGCCTGTCCCACGCGGGTCGCCACCGACAGGCGGTCACCGGTGAAGATGCTCACCCGACGCACGCCGAGGTGACGCATCTTCTCGACGACGTCCGGAGCGTTCTTGCGGAGCTTGTCCTCCAGACCCACCGCGCCGAGGTAACGGTCACCCGCCATCACGTGGACGCCGCTCATCCCCTCGATCTTCTCGTTGACCTCGTCGATCGCGGCGCGGGCGGCGGGGTTGATCTCGAGCAACCATCCGGCGCGACCGGCGTAGAGCTCGCCCGCGTCGGTGTGGGCGCGAACGCCGCGGCCATGGACCTCCTCGTAGCTGCGGATGACGGCGGGCGTGATCCGGGCCTGGGCCGCGGTGTCGAGGATCGACTTCGCGAGCGGGTGGTTCGACGATTGCTCCGCGTCGGCCGCCGCCTGCAACAACGTCGCACCTTCGACCCCGGCCGCCGGCACCAGGCGGCTCACCGCGAAGTTGCCGGTCGTCAGCGTGCCAGTCTTGTCGAGTACCACCGTGTCGACGGTCGCCGCTGCCTCGAGCGTGCGGGTCTGCTTGATCATGATGCCCAGTCGCGCGGCCGCCGCGAACGCCGCGACCATGGCCGTCGGGTGCGAGATGAGGAGCGCGCCGGGGCAGGTCACGACAAGCACGGTGATCGCGCGAATCGCCGCCTGATCGCGGATCGCCTCGTTGCCGCTCTTGGCCGTGAAGAACCACACCAGGCCCGCGACCATGAGCACGACCGGCACGTAGTACGAGGCGAGCTGCTCGATGAGCTCCTGCCGCTCCGTCTTGGTCGACTCGGCCTCGCGAATCAGCGCTTCGACCTTGCCGATCGTCGTCTCGCCGGCGACCGCGGTGGTCTCGACGTCGATCTGACCGGTGAGGTTCGTGGTGCCGGCGTAGACCTCGGTGCCCCGATCGGCTTCGATCGGCACGGCCTCGCCCGTCAGGGAGGCCTGGTTGATGTTGCTGGAGCCGGTGATCACGCGGCCGTCGACGGGGAGATTTTCGCCCGGACGCACGCGAACGATCTGACCGGGACGCACCTTCGACAGCGGCACCTCCTGCTCCTGCCCCTCCTCGACGATCCGCGCGATGTCGGGCGTGAGGTCGATGAGATCGCGGATCGCTCGCTGCGCGCCCCAGGCGGTGCGGCTCAGAACGAGGTTGGCCGTCCACAGGAAGAACGCCAGAAAGCCGGCGGCCAGGAAGTTGCCCGTCGCCACCGCTGCCGCAACCGCCAGGCAGGCCAGCGAGTCGCTGGAGGCCCGGCCCCGGCTGATCTCCGCCCACGCCCCGAGGAGCAGTGGAATGCCGAGGATGATCGCGCCGGCCGCCGCCGGGATCTGGGCGACCTGATCGTGCCAGCCGAGCATCATCACCAGCCACGACACGGCGAGCAGCAGTCCGCCGATCAGGGCGATGAACAGCCTGCGTTCGAGCTTCTCGGCCCCGCCGGAGGTCTCGCGAAGGTGCGCGTCCTGGTCAGACGCTCCGGCAAGGGTCAGCTCGGACATGGCATCGTCCTCGGGCGGGGGCTGTCGGCTCCGTGGGAAGCCGGTTTTCGGGGGGCCGCCCGCCCGGTGGCGGGGCCCAATGACATGGCGATCGCCTCTCGCGGGGGGGCGCTCCGGGGTGTTACGCGGGGGGGTGGGGGAGGGTTCGCGGGGGGAGGGGAAAAACGTTCGGAGGGCGGGGGCGGGTCCGGGGGCGGGTCCGGGGGCGTGTCCGCGTCCGGGTCCGGGTCCGTGTCCGCGTCCGTGCCCGCGTCCGGGTCCGCGTCCGTGCCCGCGTCCGGGCCCAGCGGACACCCGCGTCCTTACCCCCGTCCCGAAGGCTCGAAGCTCGCCACCATCTTGCCTGC
>JABDLI010000012.1 GCA_013003065.1 Phycisphaerales bacterium
GCACGGACGCGGGCACGGACCCGGACGCGGGCACGGACACGGTCGCGGGCACGGACCCGGACGCGGGCACGGGCGCGGACGCGGACGCGGACGCGGACGCGGGCACGGACGCGGACACGGACGCGGACGCGGACACGGACACGGACCCGGATCGCCAGTCGACCAACGTCTCCACGCCGCAGATCTCCGCCAGCCGGCGGAGGGCCGGCGGCGCGTCCACCTCCAGCGGCGTATCGACGGCCCGCGCGTGACGCAGGCCGATGATCACGACCGCAAGCTGGGCCGTGCTCGTCACGCGGCAGCCCGTCAGATCGATGATGACCCGGGAACCCTGACGCGTATGGATCTCGACGAGCTCGAGCACGATGGCCGCGGTGGTGTCCCGCCACGGCGGAATCGGACGGATCCGGATGATGGACGGTGATCGCCCGGCGTCGGTCTCGACCGTCACCAGGTCATTTTGCGTTCCGCCGCTGTCCGTGGCGAGTCGCCGCACCGTGCTCGACCTCCTGAAGCTCCGGAACAAGCATAGGCGAGGTGGAGCCAGGAACCGTGATGGATTGATGATCGAGGGCGAACCGGGAGTCGGTCACCGATGCGGCCCTGGAAGCGGTTGCGGGACGGACGCGGGTTCATCCACCTCCCGCCCACACTCCGGACACCGGCCCGCCCCCCCCAGCGGATAGCCACACCCCAGACACTCGTTCCGCCGGAGCCGCCCCACCCGCCGAAGGATCCACGGGCCCAGGATGATCAGCACCGCGCACGAATAGACCGCAACGTCCACGGCAAATCCCAGCGGGATGACACGCAGCGGCAGCAAGCGATCTCCAATCCGGATTCCGCCGTTGAGGGTCGATCCGTTTCCGTAGGGATCCTCCTCGACGGCCATCAGCGCCAGCTTCGGCCAACCGCGTGCGCTCGCGCGACGGCTTTCGTAGAACGTCGCACCCTGTTCGTACGCCGGCTGCTTGACTCCGAACGGCGCCCACGACGGAAGGAGAGGCCGAGCGGCGATGTCCGATCGCACGCGGCCGGTGAAACGCTGCGAGAGCACGCTTGCCGCGCCGGAGCGTGCCCGCACATGCACCACCCAGACTTCACCGGCGACGCCCGTCTCCCCGGACCCCGTGATCGGCTTGACCGTCGAGAGATTGACGACACCGGCCAGGATCCACGCCACGGCGAACGTCGTCCCGACGCCGAACACCAGGGACCAGAGAACGGTTCGTCTCAGCCCCCGCCACGCGCGACGGCGATTCTGCTCGGCGCGCCGCGCCGGCGTCCCCGGCGGTCCCGACGGACTGTGGGATTCCGATCGCATCGTGGTGCTCCCTCAACCGGGGGGCGACCGCCGGCAGGTGAGCGCTCGCCCCGAGCAGCGACGCCTCCGCCTAGAGGCGACGCAACGTCGTCAACAGGAGCGACGGCCGAAACGATACCACGCCGCCGTTTCCGCCACATTTCCGGGCAATCGGCGTCCACATCGGCACGCCAGCGGTGTATCCACCGGGAGCTTTCACTCGGCCGCGGCCGCTACACTCAGGTGCCTCGCGCACAATCCAGGAGACCCGTCGTGGCGTTCACTCGATCCGCTTCCCCCGTTGCTGCCTGGACCACACTCGCCCTCACGATCGCGGTCACCGCCGCGGGCCCCCGGCCGGACGTGTCCGCGACGCGCGTCTGGAGCCCGACGCCCACGGCCGAACTGCCGATGGCGATCGACGTGAGTGCGGCCACGCTCGCTCGGATCACGCCCGGCGATCACCTCACGACGCCGCTCCCGGGCGGAGCCGCGCGGTTCATCGTCACCCGGCGGGTCGAGCTTGGCCCTGATCGCTTCACGATCACCGCCAACGTCGACGGTCCCGCTCCGGGCTGGCTCATCGCGGCCGTCCACGGTGACGGGTTCGCGGCGGCCGGGCACGCCGGCGTGACCTTTCGCGTTCGGGGCGCCGCGGGTGGCGGGCGGCACCTGGAGATCGTGGATTCCGAGACGCTCGAGTGGTGCAGTGTTTCCGATGATGTCGCGACGCGACGCGTTGACGAAATGGGGGTCGGCGACACGCCCGCCGACGGGGGATGTGACGACGGGAGCAGCATCGACGTGCTGGTCGTCTACGCCGCGGCGGCCCGGATCGCGGCCGGCGGCACCGCGAACCTGCTGGCGGAGATCGACCTGATGATTGCCAACAGCAACGAGGCGTACTCCAACAGCGACGTTCAGACCCAGCTGCACCTCGTGCACGCCCGCGAGGTGAGCAGCCCGGAGTCGGACCTCGGCCTCGGCAGCCTGACGGATCCGGCCGATGGCCGCGCGGATGGTGTCCATCTCCTCCGTGACGCCTACGCCGCGGACCAGGTCGTGGCGGTCGTGTCCGGGGGCGGCGGCGTTGCCAACGGCATGTGGACGCTGGAGCCCGACATGGCGGACCTGGCCTTCTGCGTGAGCGGTCGCGATTCGCTTCCCTTCATCATGACCCACGAGGTCGGTCACAACCTGGGCTGCTGCCACGCGTCCGGCGATGGTGGCGGTTGCCCGGACGGCGGGGGGCTGCTGTTCCCGTACTCCAACGGTCACCGGTTTACCGGTCTGAGCGGCACGCTCTGGCGCACGGTCATGGCGTACTCGCCGGGCGAGTGGAGCCCGCTGATCTCCAACCCCGCCGTCCTGTTCGACGGCAAGCCGACCGGCGTGCCGGGCGACACGTCGAGCGGGGCCGACAACGCCCGCACGATCAATCAATCGGCGCCGGTGGTGGCCAACTGGCGTTGCCACGACGACGCCTGCGAACTGCTCGACCTTCCCCCGGATGCCGCCGACTGCGACGGGGACGAGATCCCGGATCTCTGCGCCATCGCGGTCGGGCTCGGCGCCGATCTCAACGACGACGGTGTCCTCGACGCGTGCCAGTGTCTGACCGATGCCGACGAGAGCGGCGCGACCGACTTCGTCGATCTGCTGCTCGTGCTGGCGGGATGGGGACCATGCGACGGCGTGTGCCCGGGGGACGTCGATTTCGACGGCGAGGTCGGCTTCACGGATGTCTTGGCGGTGCTTGCGGCGTGGGGACCGTGCTGAGGGGGACGGACGCGGGCACGGACGCAGACGCGGTCGCGGACGCGGTCGCGGACACGGGCACGGACGCGGTCGCGGACACGGGCACGGACACGGGCACGGACACGGACGCGGGCACGGTCGCGGACACGGACGCGGACACGGACGCGGACGCGGACGCGGACGCGGACACGGACACGGACGCGGACACGGACACGGACGCGGACACGGACGCGGATACGGCCACGGACCCGGACGCGGACCCGGACGCGGACGCGGGCACGGACGCGGACGCGGACACCGCGCCGGACGACCGCTACCCCGAACCCAACCGCTCCAACGTCCTCACGCCCTCACGCACCAAGCCGTCGTCCCCGATGTCACGCCCGTACAGAGTGAGGATCACGGCATAGTGCACGGCGCGCCATCGGGCGAGGGCCGCGGTGGCGTCGTCGATGCCGCCGTAGGCGGAGACGAAGACCGGGTACGCCTCGGGCGGGAGGAACGTATACGCGATCGAGAGGTCGACGGCGGGATGCCCCAGGTGCACGTCGCCCCAGTCGACCACGCCGTTGACGCGACCGTCCGTGTCGACGAGCAGGTTGCGACAGTAGAAGTCGCCGTGCACCAGGGCGAGATTCGTGCGCTCCGGGGAGCGGGCGGCCGCCCGAGCGGCGGCGAGCGCGCGGCGCGCCGAATCCGCGACCGCGGGCGACCCGAGCGTCGTCATCTGATCGATCCGCTCACGCATGCGTTGCGTGCGGGCATCGAGATCGAGCCGGCCGAGGGTATCGGGGCCGGCGCCGAGTTCCGTGGCCTGCTCGGCATCGACGGCGTGAAGCGCCGCGAGAAACCGACCGAGCGGCTCCGCCGCCGCGATCCGCCGGCGGTCATCGAGGTCCGCAACGCTGGCGTCGATTCCGTCGATCCATCGGTAGCCGGCAAACGGCCACGGAAACGACTCCGTGCCGCGGCCGACGAAGAGCGGCGTCGAGATCGGCAACGGAAGAGGCGGCAATCCGGGCAGGACCGCGATCTCCGCCTCCATGCACGAAACGGCAATCTGCCGACGCGGGAACCGGAAGACGTAGATGTCGTTGACGACGTACGCGGTGTTGTCCCATCCGGCGTCGAGGGAACGAAGCCGCACGGGGGCGAGCGTTGGGAATTGCGACTCGATCAACGAGCGCGCGAGCGCGTGATCAACCTCGCGTTCGGCTCGCCAAGGCTCGGACATGGCCGCGGATTGTAAGCGGACACGGACACGGACGCGGGAGCGCTCGCTTGCGCTCGCGGGGCGTCAGCGCAAACGCGCCGATCGCGCGATCCCCCGACCCAACCTGCCCGAGGCGGCATGGACGCCGCCGGTCCCCGCGCCGCCTGCACCCGCCGGAGGCGGTGCGAAAGACAGTCCGAACCCACGCTGAACCATCCAGACGCCAGGTGAGCAGGATGCGGGCGGTGTATTTGGGCGCTCCGCCGTCCTGTGCTTCGCCGCAGGATGCGGCGGATCGAGCGTGGGCCGGTTGAGCACCGGACGACTCAGCGTTCAGCGTGCGGTTTGCTGAGGCCGAGGGCGGCAGGACGCCGCCCGTGGACGCGCAGGGCGTCCGGAGGTCACCGGCGTGTTCGCGCGGTTGGGGGAGAATTGGATTTGGAATGGGAGAGGGACAAAGTCGCACGCGTCCCCAATTACGGCTCGCGGAGCGTCAGCGCAAACGCGCCGATCGCGCGATCCCCCGACCCAACCTGCACGAGGCGGCATGGACGCCGCCGGTCCCCACGCAGCCTGCACCCGCCGGAGGCGGTGCGAAAAATAGTCCGAACCCACGCTGAACCATCCAGACGCGAGCCCGCAGGATGCGGGCGGTGTATGTGGGCGTCCGGACCGGTTTGTGCTTCGCCGCAGGATGCGGCGGATCGAGCGGGCGTCGGTTCGTCGCCGGACGACACAGCGTTCAGCGAACGACCAACTGAGGCCGAGGGCGGCAGGACGCCGCCCGTGGAAGCGCAGGGCGTCCGGACGTCACCGGCGTGTTTGCGCGGTTGGGGGAGAATTAGATTTGGAATGGGAAGGGGAATTGGACCGTGCTACGCTCGCCCCATGCGACGCAAGACACTCTTCGTGATCGGAGCGCTGTTGATCCTCGCCGCCGCCCTCCTCGGCCTGCGGATGTGGCTTGCGGACGACCCCGCCGATACGGCGATGAAGGAGCGGCGGCCGACGCCGACGGAGACGCGGCGGCCACCGGGATCCGGCGGTGAGTTTGGCGGGCAGCCGTAGGGGAAGGCGTTGGGGGGCGGTCCGGGTCCGCGTCCGTGCCCGCGACCGCGACCGTGCCCGTGCCCGCGTCCGGGTCCGCGGCCGTGTCCGGGTCCGTGCCCGCGTCCGTGTCCGCGTCCGTCTCCGTGTCCGGGTCCGCGTCCGTGCCCGCGTCCGTGCCCGCGTCCGTGCCCGTGCCCGTGCCCGCGTCCGTGTCCCTCACCCCGCCTGCAACAAGTACAACCCAAACCCCAGCGTCTCCCGCCCCCACTGCAAGTACGCCCGACGCCAGCGTCGCCAGTGCTCCGCCCGCTCTCGCGCCGTGTCGTCGTTCGGCGTGTCGCGCAGCGTCTGCTCCGCCGCCCGCCAGAAGCAGCTTTCGAAGTGATCCCAATCGGCCTCCGACGCCGCGGCGACGGCAAGCGGACGCAGATCGAGGGTCTCGGCCAGCGTCACGTTGGCCGGATGGGTGAGGAAGTCATTCGCCCCCATCCCCGTCGAGGCGAGGTAGGCCGGGTCCGGCGGTCGTCGCCAGTAGCCTTCCCCGACCAGCAGGCAGCCGCCGTTCGTGAGCGTCTTCGCCAGCGTCTCCAGCGTCCGCCGGTAGGCGAGCCCGGGATCGCCGTACACATGGGTCGCGCCGATGCAGATCGCCAGCCGGACGTTTGCGGAGCCGGGGTCGAACTCCCGCGCGTCCGTTGCGTGCAACGCAACCCGGTCCCGCACGCGGGTCAGACGCCGGTCGGCCGCCGCGATCTCGTCCGGGTCACGATCGACGCCGATGCCCCGGCAGGGATGCCTCTCCAGGACCCGCGCGAGCACCTCGCCCGCGCCGCACCCCACGTCGAGCGCGACGTCGTCGACGCCGAGATCGACGGCGGCGATCATGCGATCGATCGCCGCCACCGCCATCGGATTGTTGTAAAGCAGACCGGCCGGTGTCATGGACCCACGATGGTACCGCGGCTCGGAGGCGGACAGCCACGTAGAATCAGGCCAGGAGACCCCCATGCCCGACCGACCGACCCCCGACGACGACACCGCCGTGCTCGTGAACGTGGCGACCGACTGGCAGGCCGAGCTCATCGCCGAAGCGCTCCGTGCTCGCGACATCAACGCCGAGGCCGCCGGTGCGCTCACGGCCGGATTTCGCGCGGAGGCGCCGGGGCTGGTGCGTGTCATCGTGCCGGCACGACAGCTCGCCGAGGCGCGAGCGAAGCTCGCGGAGGTGCAGCGTGACGCGAGCGACATCGATTGGTCGCAGGTCGACGTCGGCAAGGCCGAGTGAGCCGGACGCCGTGCTTCGACTGCTGGCGTACCTCTGGGCGGCCCCGAACACCGCCATCGGCCTCGTCCTGGTCCTGCTGGCCGTGGCCGGCGGCGGCCGGACGCGGATCGTCTCCGGAGTCGTCGAAGCGTACGGCGGCCCGCTCGACTGGCTGCTGCGACGGCTGGTGCCGCTGCCCGGGGGCGCGGCGGCGGTGACCATCGGACACGTCGTCGTCGCCCGGTCGGCGCCGGACCTCGACCGCACCCGCGCCCACGAACGCGTGCACGTGCGACAGTACGAACGCTGGGGCCCCGCCTTCCTCGTGGCGTACGCCATCGCCAGCGGCGTCGCCGCCGCCCGGGGCGGTGCCGCCTACCGCGACAACTGCTTCGAACGCGAAGCGTACGCCGGACGCGAAGCGCACGCCGTACGCGAAGCGGACGCCGTACGCGACGCGTACGCCGTCGATGAACAGAACGACCACGTCATCGCGACGCGGACGCCAGAAACGCAGGAGTGAGCCGGTTGATCAACCTCATCGTCGCCATCGTGACGCTGATATGTGGCCTCGCCGACCCGCCCGCACCGCCCGTGACGCAGCTGGATCCCCCGCGGCTGGGCTTCTTCTCCAAGCACGTGGACAACGCCGGCATTTCGATCCTGGCGCACGAATGCGTCGACGATGCGGCCCTGCGGATCGTCCACGATCGCCTCCAGATGATGCTCGAACGCATGCCGATCGCCCGGGCGAACCTGGTGGCGGCCGGCGCCGAGGTGCGCGTGATCGGGCGTGATCAGCTCGTGACCGACATGCCGTCCATGCGGCACTGGCACGGCCGGCCCTTCGACGGACACGCGAGCATCGACGAGCGCGGACGGGGGTTCGGCGGGCTCGTCACGCTCGTCAGCGAGGAGAGCCTGTTGCGACTGCCCACGGCCCGGCACGCCGACCAGCGTGACATCTGCGTTCACGAGGCGGCGCACATGATCCACCTCTTCGGCCTGTCGGCGGATGTGCACGAGGCGATCAACGCCCGCTTCGCGGTCGCCGGCGACGAGGGACGCTGGACCGACGCGTACGCGATGACCAACGACCACGAGTTCTTCGCCGAGCTGTCGATGTGGTACTTCGGATCACGCGGCGACTTTGGGGCCATCGATCCTCCGCCGGAGGAAGGTCGAGCCTGGCTGCGTCGGTACGACCCCGCGTCGTTCGATCTTCTCGACTCGATCTACTCGGGTCGCCTCGCGGGATCCAGGATCACGTGGCGTGACCTCGTGCGCCGTCCCCCCGCCGACGAAACCCGGCTGCGGTCTCGGTCGGCGACAGAACGCGTGACGATCCTGTTCGTGAACGACACGGATCGGGACTACACGTTGCATTGGCTCGATTACGAGGGGCTCCGAAAGCCGTACGGCCCGCTGCCGGCCGGGGCGCGGCTCTCGCAGACGACGTTCCTGACCCACCCGTGGGTGGTGGTGGACGAGGCGGACGAGGTGTACGGCGTGTACGAGCCGGCGGCGTTCGGGAAGGTGACCGTGAGCGCCGACGCGGACGCGGGCGCGGGCACGGACGCGGACACGGGCACGGACGCGGACCCGGACACGGACACGGACGCGGACACGGACGCGGACACGGACCCGGACACGGACCCGGACACGGACACGGCCGCGGACACGGACACGGACCCGGACCCGGACGCGGACACGGACACGGACACGGACGCGGACGCGGGAGCGCTCGCTCGCGCTCGCGGGGCGTCAGCGCAAACACGCCCATCGCGCCATCGCCCGACCCAACCTGCCCGAGGCGGCATGGACGCCGCCGGTCCCCGCGCAGCTCCTGCCGCCGCATGGCGGCACACAACTAGTCATACCCACGC
>JABDLI010000019.1 GCA_013003065.1 Phycisphaerales bacterium
GTCGGAGTTGGGCGGCGGGTGACGCGGACGCGGACGCGGACACGGACACGGACGCGGTCGCGGACGCGGGCACGGGCACGGACCCGGACGCGGCCCCGGCTACACCCCCGCCATCGCCGCCGCCTCACACCCAACCGCGCGAATCCCCTGCCGTCGCCGGATGACGACGCGGTTCTTCCCCGCTTCCTTCCCCGCGTACAAAGCCTCGTCGGCGTGACGCACGAGCTCGTCCGGGTTGCGGGGGCGGCTGAGGTCGACGTGGGCGATGCCGATCGTCATGCCGACCCTCGGCTCGTCGCGGTCGGCGCGGTCGCGTCGCTCCCCCCACGCTTCGACGATGCGGCGGGCGACCCGCGTGGCTTCGCGGGCTTCGGTGTGGGGCATCAGGATGCAGAACTCGTCGCCACCGTAGCGGGCGGAGACGTCGACCTGCCGGGAGTTGGCTTCGATGAGCGTCGCCGCCTCGCGGAGCAGCTGGTCGCCGGCCTGGTGGCCGAGCCGATCGTTGAAGAGCTTGAAGCCGTCGAGGTCGATCATCAGACAGGCGAGCGGAAGGTCGTACCGCATCGCCTCCGCCCAGGAGCCCTGGAGCATGAGGTTCAGCCAGCGGCGATTCGACAGCTGGGTCAGCTCGTCCGTGCGGCTCTTGCGTTCGAGCTGCTCGATGAGCTCTTCGAGCAGCGTGTTCTTTCGCTCCAGCTCCGCGAGGGAGTCGGCCAGCTCGCGGTGGAGGCGGTTGTTTTCCTGCCGCTCGCGGTGGTGCGCGAGCGACTTGTCGATCGCGATGCGAATGGCGGCTTGATCTCCGCTCGCGCAGACGACGAAATCCAGGGCCCCGGCGCGGATCACCTCGGCGGCGCGATCCGCATCCTCGGGCCGGGCCGCGATGATCACGGGCAGCTCCGACCGCACCGCTCGCACCGCTTCGAGGGCGTCGAGGCCGGTGCCGTCGGGCAGGTCGAGCGTCGCGATCACGACGTCCACCGTCGAGAGGTCGAACGTGGCCAGGGTCGCCAGCGACCCGATGATCGCGCAGCACGATTCGACCGCCGACTCCGCGCAGCCGCAGAGAACCGCGGCAGTTCCGTGGATGTCGCAGCCGGTGAGCGCGGCACCGACGCAGCACGGCCGGTCGAGTGACGCCGCGACGACGCCGAGCGGTGGCGGGTCACGCTCGATCACGAGCAGACGGGGTCGGTCGATTCGTCTGGAAGCCAATGGCAATCCTCCGTCCACGGGAGCAACGCTCCCTCTCGCGGTCACCGCGTTCTGGCGAAATCTCGAGGGCACCCTCGTTCGACACACCGACCGTCCAATACGGACTTGAGCGAAGCAAACGAAGATCGAGGTTTTCGCAGCCTTCCCGACCGGAACGGGTCCACCGGCTTGACCAGGTTCACGGAGAACCGGCCGGACGGGCGTCTCACGCAGGTCCCGAAACCACGATGACGGACCCGTTCTCGTCGTCGCGGCGTCCGAGCACGCAGTCCGTCACCACGTGGGCGGCCGCCGCGGCGGTCATGGTCTTGCTGGCGGGCAGCTCACGCGGGGAGAAGAGGGCGCGAAGCATCGGCGTCTCGACGGCCCCGAACGCCACCGAGAACGCGCGAACCCCGAATTCCGCCCCCTCCCGCACGGCCGACCGCGTCAAGCTCTCCACGGCCGACTTCGACGCGGCGTAGACGAAGAACCCGGGAAAGGGATCGACGCTGGCCAGCGACGAGACGTTGACGATGCACCCGCTCCCCTGCTCGCGGAAGATCGGCCACGCCCGCGCGATCGTGACGGCGGGCCCGAACGTGTTGACGGCGAACGTCTGGTACAGCAGGTCTTCATCGGTCTCGTCGATCGACGCGAGCGGAGCCACGCCGGCGCAGTTGACCAGCGCATCCAGCCGCCCCCACTGCGTGTGGGCGATCTCGACCGCGGAGCGGGCCTGGGCGGCGTCGGCGACGTCGGCCGGGGTGATGAGCAGCTCCGGGGCGTCGGCGGAACGCTCGCCGATGACGGCCGCCGTCGCCTCGAGCGTCGCCTCCCGGCGGCCGACGAGCGCCAACCGCCATCCCGCGTGGGCGAGCTGCTCGGCCACGCACCGCCCGATCCCCGATCCCGCGCCCGTGACGAGGGCGACCTTGGTGTGCTCCACGACGATGGCCTCCCGGCCCGCATGGTACCCGCGTGGGCACCGGATCCCGAACTGCTTTGCCGCGTTTCGCCGGCGGGCTCTTGCGTCCGGCCCGTTCGGGCCAATACTGAGGGTGATCAACCGCCCCGACGAGGGGACGGCGGGGAGTGCGCACGATGACGCAGAGACGGCTCTGGGCGCGAACGGCCTGCATTGGTGCCGCGTTGACCCTGGCCATGCCAGCGGACGGGGAAGATCGCACCTTCGACGGCAGCGGGAACAACGTCGCCAACCCCACGTGGGGAGCGACCGGCACGCCTCTGCTCCGAGTGGGAGAAGCCGCCTACGTCGACGAGATCTCGGTTCCCGCCGGGCCGACCCGCCCTCCGGCCCGGTCCGTCAGCATGATCTGCGGCGCCCAGTCCGGCAACATCCTCAGCGACGTCGCGCTCAGCAACCTGCACACGGTGTGGGGCCAGTTCCTCGACCACGACATCACCCTCACCCCCGACGGGAGCGGCGAGGCGTTCCCGCTGGAGGTGCCGGTGGACGACCCGTGGTTCGATCCCTTCGGCACCGGCCGCGTCGTCATCCCGCTGATGCGATCGAGCTTCGATCCCGCAAGCGGCACCGGGCCTCGGAATCCGCGTCAGCAGATCAACGCGATCACCGCGTACATCGACGCGTCGATGGTCTACGGCAGCAGCCCGCGGGTCGCGGAGCTGCTCCGGCGTCTCGACGGCAGCGGGATGCTGCGGACGAGCCCGGGGGATCTGCTGCCCTACAACGACCTCGGCGTGCCGATGGCGAACCCGACCGGTCTTCCTCCCGAATCGCTCTTCGCGGCCGGTGACGTCCGCGCGAACGAGAATTGCCAGCTCACCGCGATGCACACGCTGTTCTTGCGCGAGCACAATCGCCTGTGCGTCGAGCTGGCCCTCGCCCACCCGGACTGGACCGGCGAGGAGCTGTACCAACGCGCGCGCAAGCTCGTTGGCGCGTACGTCCAGAACATCACGGCGCAGGAGTACATGCCCTTGCTCGTGGGCGCGGGCGTCGTACCCTCCTACGCCGGCTACGACGACACCCAGAACGCGGGTATCATCAACTCGTTCCAGACCGTCGCGTTCCGTCTCGGCCACAGCCAGGTGAACGAGGTGATGGTGCGGGTCGACGACACCGGGGCGATCGATCCCGCGGGCAACATCGCGACGCGACAGGCGTTCTTCGCCCCCGACCGCTTCGTCGAGGTTTCCGTGGGGAGCTGGCTCGGCGGGGCCGCGTTGACCGTCTCCCAGCGGATCGACCTGCATCTGGCCGGCAGCCTGCGCAATTTCCTGTTCGGCCCTCCGGGCTCCGGGGGGCTCGATCTCTTCGCCCTCAACTGCCAACGCAGTCGCGACCACGGCATCACCGACTACAACCAGCTCCGGCTCGACTTCGGCCTGACGGCGATGAACGGCATGGACCAGATCACCGCCGATCCCGTGGCGCAGGCACGGCTCGAGCTCGCCTACGACGGCGCCATGAACGACATCGATCCGTGGGTCGGCGGGCTCGCCGAGGACCACGCCCCTGGCGCCGCCGTCGGCGAGCTGTTCGCGACCGTGCTCGTCGAGCAGTTCACCCGCCTCCGAGACGGCGATCGATTCTGGTTCGAACACGACGACGCGTTCACCGAGGCCGATCGGGCCGCGATTCGCACGACGACCCTCGCGGACATCGTCCGCCGCAACACCGGTTCTCGTTCGTTCCCGGCGGAGCCGTTCGTTCGTGACGCCGCCACCGGCTTCGTCCCGCTCCTGGCCGACCTGACCCTCGACGGCGTCGTGAACTTCGAGGACCTCGTCGCGTTGCTGGCAAGCTGGGGCCCGCTCGGGACACCGGGTCAGGATCCCCGCGCGGACGTCGACGGCGATGCGGATGTCGGGTTCCGGGATCTGCTGATGCTGCTGGCCGAGTGGAGTGGGTGACGGGTGACCGGGCGTCCGTGACCGGGTCCGGGTCCGTGTCCGGGTCCGTGACCGTGTCCGTGTCCGCGCCCGTGTCCGGGTCCGCGTCCGTGCCCGTGACCGCGTCCGGGTCCGCGTCCGCGACCGTGTCCGTGTCCGTGGCACCAACACCTGCGCAAAGACCGGCGGCGTCCAAGCCGCCTCGCACCGGGTGGTTCGTGCGCTTGCTACAGCAACCGCATGATGTCGTTGTAGAACGTCACGATGAACACGGTGCCGATCAGGCACAAACCCACGATCGTCGCCGCGTTCTGGAACCGCAGGGACGGCGGCTGGCCCTTGATCTTCTCGTAGATCAGGAACAGGAACAGCCCGCCGTCCACGATCGGGATCGGCAGGAAGTTCAGGACCGCCAGGTTCACGCTGATCATCCCCAGGAAGAAGATGAACCACATGAAGCCCCGGGGCAGGATCTTCGCGCCGAGGTCGATGATGCCCACCGGTCCCCGCAGCTGTTTCACGCCCACGCTGCCGCGGAAGAGACGGTCGATCGTGAGGTAGGTCATCACGATCATCTTGTGCGTCTCGCCGAACCCCATTTGGATCGCGGTGATCGGGTTGCCGCCGGCGGAGAGCGTCGTGTGTACGGGTTGGAAGAACGCGCCGTCGAGACCGCTGCGCCATCCCAGTGCGTGCAGGCTCGCGACCTGGTCGGCCGTCAGCGTGAGCGGGACGGTTCCCGCGGGCGTACCGGGCGTGGGGTGGGTGACGGCCAGCGGGAGCGTGACACCCGTGCCCGCGTTCAGGGCCGCTTCGGTCTGCGTGCGCAACGCCGCGCGAAGCTCGGGCCAGCTCGCGATCGCCTGGCCGCCGACCGCGTCGATGCGGGTTCCGCCCAGGAGATCGAGGCCGGCGATCGCGGTGGGGATGAGCTCCCCGTCCGATGACGGGCCCCCCAGCACATCGGCGAGCGGCTCCGCCGTTGCCGGCGTCTCGTCGTGGGCAAGCATCACGCCGATCGCGCCGCTCCGATTGACCTCGACCGTGACATCCCGCCGAACGCCGTCGCGTGCGACGACGAGCGGCAGGTCGACGCCCGGTTGTGTCTGCACGACATTCTTGAACTGGCTGCGACGCGGGAAGTCGATCCCGCCGGCCCGCAGGATCACGTCCCCGGCCCGCAGCACGTCCTCGTTCGGACTCCCGGGGAGGACCTGCTGGATCCGCACGCGGGGGCTGAGCCCGAGCAGACCCTCGTCCGGCGTGGGACCCTGCGGTCCCGGATACCACAGCTCTTCGTACGCGGGCTCGACCCGCAGGTTCTCGACCACGGTCACCGGCTGATCGGCCTCTTCGTCGCTCCGCCACACGGTCCGCACCGGCGTTCCGTTGCTCGCGTCAACGACGGGTCCGAGCTCGTCGAACGTCTCGATGGGGAACCCGTCGGCTTCGACGAGCCGCAGCCCCGGCCCGACCCCCCCGATTCCCGCGTCGACCAGGTACCCCCGGATCTCGTCGAATCCCTGCTCGTACAGCCGGTTGGAACGACCGGGCGTGACGCCGATCGACAGCAAACCGGTTTCAGCCCCGACGACCGGAAGCAGCTCGAAACGCACCGGCTCCGGAATCCCCCGGCGATCGACCTCGACGGTGATGCTCCGGCCGGGACGCGCCATCGCCGTCGCGATCTGAAGGTCGGCGAACGTGCGGGCGGGGTCACCGTCGATCGCGCGCACCCGATCGCCGGGTCGAAGCCCGGGCTCGGTGATGCCGAGCGACGCGGCGTTGGCCGGCATGGTGAGCCCCGCCGGTGTCGTCGGCGGGACGTAGCCGATCACCGGCGCCTCGAACCGCACGCCGACCATGAAGGCCGTCATGAACAACGCGATGGCGAGGATCACGTTCATGATCACCCCCGCCGACACGACGACCATGCGTTTGCCGATCGGCCGCATGTTGTAGCTGCGCGGATCGTCGGAGACCGCGTTCGGGTTCGCGTCTTCCTGACCGAGCATCTTCACGAAGCCGCCGATCGGCAGCCACCGCAGGGAGTACTCGGTCTCGCCGATGCCGTGACGGATCAGCTCTTCGTCCGTGAGCTCCGCCGCCCTCTTGCCCGTGCGGGCGACGACCTTGCGCTCGGTGGATCCCACGACCGCTCCGATCCCCATCCGCCAGCTCGCCACCACGGGGCCCATCCCGACCGCGAACGCTTCGGTCCGAATGCCCGCCCACTTGGCGGCGATGAAGTGACCGAGCTCGTGCACGAAGATGAGCACGCCGAACCCGACGATCATGAGCAGGACACCGAGCAGTGAGGTCAACATGGGCTTTGGATCCGGAGGCGGCCAAGGCGGAGAAGGAAGTCTTCGCAGTCTTATCGGCCGAGTCGTGATTCTATTTCAGCGGGTGCGACGCGGATTCCCGATCCGCCAGGCAAGCGGTTGACGGCGTCGGAGCCCCGAGCCGCTCGCTCGCAACGCGGGCCGCGGCTTCTCCGGCCGCCAGCACGTCGGCGAGATCGGAGACGGGCGTGGCGGGAACCCGCTCCAGCGTCGCCGCGACGAGGGACGGGATCTCCGAGAAGGGCAGGCGGCCGGCGAGAAACGCCTCGACCGCGATCTCGTTGGCGCGGTTGAAGATGGCGCCCGCCGTCCCCCCCGCCCGGATCACCTCCCGCGCCAATGCGGGGGCGGGGAAACGCGTTTCGTCGACCGGCTCGAACTCCAGCGAGGAGAGCCGGCTGAAATCGAGCCGACGCGAGCACCCGTCGACACGGGCGGGCCAGGTGAGGGCGTACTGGATCGGCGTACGCATGTCGGGCGGACCCAGCTGCGCCAGCACGGATCCGTCGACGAACTCGACGAAGCTGTGCACGATCGACGGCGGGTGCACGACGACGTCGATCCGATCCGCCTCGAGTCCGAAGAGCCAGTGCGCCTCGATGACCTCGAGCGCCTTGTTCATGAGCGACGCCGAATCGATCGTGACCTTCTCGCCCATCTTCCACGTCGGGTGGTCGAGCGCTTCGGCGACGGTGGCCGAGCGGAGTCGCGTCGCCGACCACGTGCGGAACGGTCCGCCCGAAGCGGTCAGCACGAGCCGGCGGATCTCCTCCGGTCCGCGACCGGATCGGAGGCACTGGGCAATCGCGCTGTGTTCGGAATCGACGGGAATCAGCCGGACGCCGCGGGTCTGAATCCGCGGCATGACGAGCGCGCCGGCCGCCACGAGCGTTTCCTTGTTCGCGAGCGCAATGTCGCAGCCGCGTTCGATCGCCGCCAGCACCGCGGGAATGCCCGCGGCGCCCACCATCGCGGCGACGACGAGATCGCCGGGTCGCGCCGCCGCCTCGATCATCTCGCATGCCGCGTCCGGGCCCCGCAGGACGGTCACTTCCGCCGGCATCGAAGATGCGTCGGCGTCGGTGTCCGCGAGCGCCACGTGGGATGGACCCCACGTCGCGGCCTGCCGGCCGAGCATCTCCCCCTGCCGGCCGGCGGCCAGCCCGGCCACCTCGAACCGGCCGAGGTTGGCCCGGTGCAGGTGCTCGATCACTGCGAGGGTGTTCGTGCCGATCGACCCGGTCGAGCCGAGGACAAGAACGCGACGCGGCGACTGGGTCACTTCTCGATCTCCAACGCCTCCCGGTCCGCCGTGGAAAGACGACGCCGGCTTCCGCCGTAGAGGGTCCGGCGTTTGGGTTTCGCCGCCGCGGGATCGGGCTTGGGCGTCACCTCCGCCGGAGAGGCGACGGGCTCCGGTTCTTCTCGCGCCGGGGCCGGCGCCGCGGCGTCGGCGTTCTGCGGCTCCGGCGGCGTCGACTCGTCGTCGTTGCCGCCGCGACGTCGGCGACCCCCGCGACGACCGCGACGCGATCGTTTGCGCGGCGCTCGCTCGGTGTCGTCGTCGGCCGCGGGCTGCGGTTTCCCGTCGTCGGAAGCGGTCTCTTCGGACCCGGCGCTGGTCTCGGTCTGCGTTGCGTCGGGGGCCGGCCCGTCGCCCCGACCCCGCCGGCGCCCCCCGCGGCGGCGGCGTTTGCGTCCGGTCTTGGCGGGCTTGGCGTCGGCCCCGTCCGCTTCGAGGACCGGGGGCTCGGTCGCGTCGACGCCGAACCAGCCGCGGATCGTTCGCGCCTCGGCGGCGGTCACCGAGGACATGTGGTTCCGCACCTCGATCTCGTCGCTTTCCTTGCAGCGGCTGACGATCTCCCGCGAAGCAACGCCGATCTCCTTGGCGAGCTGGTGAATCCGCACCGGCGCGCCGTCGTCGGCAGCGCCGACCTCGGCCGGTTGGTCCTTGGTCTCGGTCTCGGCCGCGGTCTCGACTTGGGCTTCGGTGTCGCGGGGCGTCGATGTCGTCGCTTCGCCCGCGCCACTCTCGCTCTTGCGGCGGCGGCGGCGGCGACGCGATCGCTTCTTGCCCTCGGGACGGACTTCCTCTTCCTCCTCGTCGTCGTCCTCGAAACCGCCGGCGAGCGCGATCGCCGTCGCATCCGCGGGACCGGGACGCCGACGCCGCCGGGATCGCTTCTTGCGTCCAACCTCCGCCGTCTCCTCGGTGGCCGCCGCTTCCCCACCCTCCGCCGCCGCGGCCTCCCGCTGGAGATCAGAAAGCGTCGGCAGCTTGGCCGCGGGCAGACGCGTGACGTCGATGTCCGCATTGCGATCGTCGTAGGCGTAGTAGTCCACGCGATCGACCGGGATGTCATCGCTGACCCGCACGTCGATGGCCTTGCCGGTGGCATCTTCCAGCCGAACGAGCTGGCGACGCCGCCGGCTGAGCAGCACGGAGGCGACGCGTGGCGAGCAGACGATCTCCAGCCGCTGCACCCGCTTCTGGTCGAGGAGGAAGCTGACCTGGCGGGCAACGTCGGCGGCGACCGAATCGGGCGCCTTGATCTCGCCGTGCCCCTCGCACTGCGGGCACGTCATGAAGTGGCTCTTGCGCATGCTCGGTCGCATGCGTTGCCGGGTCATCTCGACAAGGCCGAATTCGGAGATCTTGAGGATCGTGCTCCGCGCGCGATCGCGTTTGAGATTGTCCTGGAACCGCTCCTCGATCGACCGGCGGTGACGGTGATGCCGCATGTCGATGAGGTCGTTGATGATGAGCCCGCCGAGGTCCCGCAGGCGGAGCTGCCGGCAGATCTCGTCCACGGCCTCGCAGTTCGTGTTGAAGGCGTTCGTCTCGCTGTCGCGGGCGCTGCGGCTGCGGCCGCTGTTGACGTCGATGGCGACGAGCGCTTCGGTCTGGTCGATGACCAACCGCCCGCCCGACGGCAGCGGCACCTCGCGGCTGTGAATCAGCTCGATCTGCCGCTCGATGTCGAACGTGTGGAAGATCGGGGCCGACCGCGTATACCGCACGACCTCGGGGGCCGAACGCGGCGCAATGACGCTGAGGAACGTGGTGATGCGGTCGTAGGCGGACTCGGAATCCACCACGATCGCCTTGATCGCCGGTCGCAGCACGTCACGCACGGTGCGGATGAGCAGATCCGACTCGGTGTACAGCTCGCATGGCGCGCCGACCTTCTGGATCCGCTTCTCCATCACCTTCCACATACGCATGAGGTAGGCGACGTCGCGTTTCAGTTCGGTCTTGGTCTTGCCGATGCCCGCGGTCCGCAGGATGAACCCGAAGCCTTCGGGCAGCTCGACGCTGTCGAGGATCTTCCGCATCTCGCGGCGTCCCTCTTCGTCCTCGACCTTGCGGGAGACGCCCACACGATCCATGTCCGGCATGACGACGAGCAGTCGGCCGGGGATGGACAGATAGCTGGTGAGCGTCGGCCCCTTCGTCCCGATGCCCTCCTTGAGCACCTGGATCATGACCTCGTCACCGCGTCTCAACGCTTCCTGGATCGGCGGCCGCTCGCGACGCGGGATCTTGCGACCAACCCGCTCGACCCGCTCGGCGCCGGGGAAGTACCGGGGATGCAGGTCCGAGATGTGGAGGAAGCCGTTGGCGCCCTCACCGTAGTCGATGAAGGCGGCCTGGATGGCCGGCTCGACGTTGACCACGCGGCCCTTGTAGATGTTGCCCACCTTCGTCGCGGTGGCGAGACGTTCGGTGTACAGCTCCTCGAGGTGATTGTCCTCGAGGATGGCGATGCGACACTCCTCGCCGGGCGAGTCGTTGACGATCATCACCTCGTCCGGGGGGGTCTTTTTCTTTGTTGACGGCACTGAGCTCGTTCTCCGGGGGTTTGATCCCGACGAGCCACTCCGCCCGACCCGGCTCGCGGCGATCAAGCTCACGCGTCACCACGTCCGGCGTCGGCCGGGGCGGTGGGAGAGCGATCACGCGACGACGCCCATGGTCAGTCCGTCTGCTTGGGAGGAGGGGTTGGAGGTCCGGCAAAGGGTCCACTCGTCGGGGGGCCGGCGGCGGAATCCGGGCATCGCGGAGCAGCAGTGCGCTCATCGGCGATCGGACGCGGCCGGCCATGGCCAGCTTGTTCTTCGGATCCCGACTCGTCTCAGGCAACGGACCAGCCGTCCTCGATATCGGGAAGCACTTTTTCCAGCTCTTCGCGCAGGCAGTTGAGGACCTGACGCTCCGAATCAAACGACCCGACCTTTCGGGCGAGACGCTCGCATGTCGGTACATCGACCGATCGGATGACCCTCTTGACGTGAGGAATCTGAGAGGGCACCAGGGAGAGGGTACGCAGCCCGAGCCCGATCAGCAACATGGTGTAGAGGGCTTCGCCCGCAATCTCACCACATATGCTGGTTTCGACCTGGAATCGCTTGCTCGTGCGGGTCACCGCCTTGACGAGCTGGACCACCGCCGGGTGGGCGGCCGAATAGAGGTTCGCCACCCGCTCGTTGCCCCGATCGACCGCGAGGGTGTACTGGATCAGGTCGTTCGTCCCGATCGAGAAGAACGAGACCTCGCGGGCGAAGGCGGACGCCATGAGAGCGGCGCTCGGCACCTCGATCATGATCCCGATCGGGATGTTCGGGTCGAACTCGATCCCCTCTTCCTCGCACTCCTCCATCACGTCGGCGAGGATCATCTTCGTCTGTCGCAGCTCCATCGAGGTCGAGATGAGCGGGAACATCACGCGGATCTGTCCGTACGCCGACGCGCGGAGAATCGCCCGGAGCTGCGTACGGAACATCGGGATGTTCTGGAGACAGAACCGAATGCTCCGCAGACCGAGCATGGGGTTGCGCTCCGGTTCCTCGGCGCGCTCCTGCGTGTACTTGTCGGCGCCGAGATCCACGGTCCGGATCGTGAGCGGTCGTCCGGCGAGGAGCTCCAGGGAGTGCTTGTACTCCTGGAAGTGATCCTCCTCCGTCGGCTCCGTCGCACGCGTGAGGTAGAGAAACTCGGTCCGAAACAGCCCGACGCCGTCCCCGCCGTGCTCGAGCAGCAGCTTGATCTCGTGGGAGAACTCGATGTTGCCCATCAGCTCGATCCGCACGCCGTCGGTCGTGTGAGAGGGAAGTTTCGCGAGCTCGCGGATTCGGGTCGCGTGACCGGCCATCCGCTCCATGCTGTGACGGAAACGCGTGAGGGTCGGCGCATCGGGACGGACGATCACCATGCCCGCCCGGCCGTCGATGATCACCTCCTCGCCATCGCTGACGAACTCGGTGATCCGCTGGCATCCGACCACGACCGGTATTCCCGCCGCGGCCGCGACGATCGAGGCGTGGCTCGTGCGTCCGCCCGCGTCTGCCGCGAAGCCGATCACCTTCGACGTGTCGAGCTGCGCCGCTTGCGCCGGCGTGAGGTCGTGCGCGACGACGATGACCGGTTCGGTGATCCGAGCGAGGCGATCACGGCTCTGGCCCACGAGCTGACCGAGCACGCGGTGGTCGAGGTCCATGACATCCTGGGCCTTCTGCCGGAAGACCTCGCTTCCCATCGAGCGGAACCGGTCGGCCAACGCGCGAAACGCCTCGGCGACCGCGTAGGCCGCGGTGACCCGATCGTCCTCCACCCGCGCCCTCAGCGGATCGATGAGCGACCGGTCCTTCAGCAGACCGAGATGAAACTCGAAGATCTTCGCGGGCTCGGCCCCGAGCTTCTCCGCCGCCCGATCGCGGTCCGCCTCCAGGGCGGCCGACGCGGTCTCGAGGGCGGTGTCCAGTCGGACGAGCTCGCCCGCGACCTCGTCGGGGGAGACCGTGTGAAACGGCACCCGCTCGACGACCTCTTCGAGAACGAACGCGCGTCCGATGACCACACCGGGCGCTACCGGGATGCCCTTGATGACTTCCATCCGAACGGAGACCGATTGCCCGCCAAACCCCAGCACGAAACCCAGCCGCGAACCCAGCCGCGAACGACTCCGGATGTCCGGCTGTTGTTCGGCGATCCCGCGGCGGCCAGGGCCCCCGGCGGCGTCAGTCTGGAGTATACCGGAGGAGCGCGACGGCGTTAAACAAGGCAAAATCGACCGAACGCGGGGTCACTCCGGCTCCAGGTCGAGCCGCGGGCCGTGCGGTCCGGGCTCCGGCGGCCGACGCTCGCCGAACCAGAGCAGGTGCACGGCGGCCTTCGCGTCGTCCATGATCACGATGATCGCGGGCAGGACGAGAAGAATGAGCGCGGTCGCGCTCATCAGACCGAATGCGATCGCGATCGCCATCGGGATGAGGAACTTCGCCTGGAACGACTGCTCGAGCATGAGCGGCGTCAGCCCCAGGACCGTCGTCACGGTCGTGAGCAGGATCGGCCGCAGCCGCTGACGTCCCGCGGCGACGAGCGCTTCCGCCAGCCCCTCCCCGCTCGCCCGCCGCTGGTTGAAGAACTGGACCAGGATCAACGAGTCGTTCACCACGATGCCGCTCAACGCGACGAAACCGATCACGCTGAAGAACGTCAGGTCGTAGCCGAGCAGGACGTGCCCCCAGATGACCCCGATGGTCCCGAAGGGAATCGCGAGCATCACGGCGATCGGTTGCACGTAGCTTCCGAACAGCCAGGCGAGGATTACGTAGATCAGCGCCAACGCCGCGCCGAAGCCCACCGGCAGCGACTCGAACGCCTTGCGAAACTGACGCTGCCGGCCCGCCGTCTCGATCGTCACCGTGGGGTGCATCCGCTCGAGGTCGCGGAGCGCCGGCATGATCGCGGGCACGATCGACTCGGGGCTGACGCCGGGCGCGGTGTCGGCCGTAACGGACGTCGCGCGACGCCGGTCGACGCGGCGGATGGTCTTGAAGCTGCGGCTCTCGGCGATCGTCGCGATCTCCGGCAACGGCACGAGGATGCCGCCGGGACCGACCAGCCACATGCCCTCGATCGTCGCCAGCGAGCGTCGGGACGCTTCGTCCAGACGCACCCGCACGTCGATGTCCTCGCGGTCGGCCGAATAGACGTGGGCTTCCAGACCGAAGAGCGCCCCCCGCACCTGCCGCGCGACGTCCGCGACGGTGAAGCCGAGCGTCGCGGCGCCGGGCTTCAGCGTGACCTGGACCTCCCTCTGCCCGGCCGAGTTGTCGTCCGCGATGTCGTACACGCCGTCGAGGGTGGCGAGCTGCTCCTTCACCTGCGTGACCACCGCCTCCACCTCCGGTCGATCTTCGCCCACGACCTCGATCGTGATGTCCTTGCCGCCGGGGCCACCCTGGATCTCCGCGTAGCTGATGCTGTCGACGCCCTCGACGACGCCGAGCTCATCGCGAATGGCGGCAATGACGGTGGAGGATTCGCGGTCGCGTTCCTCGACCGGCAGCAGCTCGACGAAGAGCTGTCCGAGATGGCTGCCGAACCCGGCCGCCGTCACCCCGGTCGTGTCGTCGACGGACGCCTGCACGCCGATGAGCGTGTTGATGGTCTTCGTCTCCGGCTGCATCATCGCGGCCGCTTCCATCCGCTGCACGACCGCCTCGGTCGCATCCACCGCCGTGCCGATGGGCATCTTCAGCTCGACGATGATCGTCTCCGAATCGGAGGCGGGGATGAACGTGAACTGCGTGCGCCCACCCGCGACGACTCCCAGCGAGGCGAGGAGCACGCTGATCGCCACCGCGATGGTCAGGTAGCGGTACCGCACGCACCATCCGAGCAGCCTGGCGTACGCCGGGACGAGCCGCTCGAAGATGAGGCGATCCCGGGCCTCCTCCAGCCGCCCGAGACGCCCCGGGGGGTGATCGGCGTGGAGGCGATCGCGATGGACGAGGCTGTGCCCCATGTGGCTCGGCAGGATGAGCACGGACTCGACGAGGCTCATCACGAGCGCGCAGGCGACCACCCACGGCAGGGCGCCCAGGAGATCGCCGATCTGCCCCTTGATGAAGGTCAGCGGGAGGAACGCGACGATGCTCGTCAGGATCGTGGCGACCACGGGCCAGAACACCTCTTCGGCGCCGTGGATCGCGGCGGTCAACGCGGGCTCGTTTCGATCGTGCCGCGCCTGAATGTTCTCCGCGACCACGATCGCATCGTCGACGAGCAGACCCAGCACGACGATGAGCCCGAACATCGTGAGCAGGTTCAATGTCGTTCCGGTCAGCTTCATGAACAGAAGCGTCCCGCACAACGCCGTCGTGAGCCCGATGCCCACCCAGAACGCGGTGCGCCAGTTCAGGAAGACCAGCAGCGTGGCGAAGACCAGCAACGCCCCCCACTTCGCGTTCCGAAGCAGCAGATCCAGCCGTCCTTCGATGAACCGCGCGAGATCGGAGCTCGTCGAGATCGCGCAACCGGCCGGCAGCGGCGCCGGCGACGAGAACCCCAGGTCGTACGCCTGCCGCGCCCGGGTGCGGGGAACGGTGCCGGGGGACGACGCCGACGCGAGCGCTCCCAGCACGCGGTCGGTCCATTCCATCTCGAAGCCCGCCTCGGGGAAGCCGGCGGCGGCACGTCGCCCCTGCACGTACGCGCGGACCATCTTCGCGATCGTGACCGCATCCTGATCGCCGACCTTGTAGACGGTCAGGCTCGCGGCGGGGCCCTCGGCGTCGGCCCCGCGGAACCGGGTCTTGATCTCCTCGTCCACGTACGACTCGCTGACCGTCGCGACGTCGCGCACCCGCAGCACCTGACCGTCCGGCGTCGCCTTGACCACGATGTCGCGAATGGCCGCCGCCCGCTCTTCCACGCCCATCGTGCGCACGTTGATGTTGCCGACCTCGGTGCGCACCGTGCCGCCGGGCAGATCGGTCATCCAGGCGCGGATCGTATCGGAGAGGGCCGGCAGGCTCAGGCGGTGCGCGATGAGCGACTCGTAGGACGCGTCCACCCGAATCTCGTAGTCACGCACCCCGGAGAGCACCATCTCTCCCATTCCCGGGAGCGTCTGAAGATCGTCACGCATCCGGCGCACGGCGCGTTTGAGGGCTTCCTCCTCGACGGGACCGTAGAGCGTGACCATGATGACGGGCAGCTGCGGCTCCAGCTCCGTCACCTGGATCCGCTCCGCCTCGTCGGGCAGATCCGTGAGCGCGTCGATCGCCCGTTCCACCTCGTCCGTCGCGCGCATGACGTCGACGCCGTCGCGGAACTCCACCGTGATGCCGCCGCCGCCTTCGGCGATCATCGTCGTGAGACGCTCGACCTCGTCGAGGTCCGCCACCGCGTCCTCGACCTTGCGGGCGAGGCTCTCCTCGATCTCCTCGGGGGTCGCGCCGGGGTACCGGAGGGTGATCGTCGCGGATTCGGGCGCCGTCTCCGGGAAGAACTCACGCGTCATCGTGAGCCCGCTCAGCACCCCCGCCGCGAGAAAGCACGCCATGAGGATGTTCACGGGCACCGGCCGGGTGACGCCGAACCGCGGAAGGCTCACGGGGAGTGTTCCCGCTTCGCGCGGGCCCCCGGATCGGTCCCGCGGGCGAGGACCGGACGGACGAGCAGCCCGTCGCTGATGGCGCGGCTCGGGTTCGTGACGATCAACGTCTCTGCCGCGAGCTCGCTCTCGAGCACGACCCACTGCTCGTCCGCCACGCCCAGCTCGGGAAACCGCTGCGTCAACGAGAATGCGATGCGAACCGGACGCCCGACCACGTGGTCGTCCTCGACCGTCAGCAGCCGGTCCCCGTCGAGCGCGCGGCGGGGAATCACCACGCGGCGTTCGGACCGGTCACCGGTCACCACCGCCCGCACGAACTGGCCCGGGGCAAGGCCCCCGGCTCCCGTCGGCGTCGCGGCGACCTCGACGTAGACGACCATCGTGCGGGTGCCGGGATCATCTTCCGGGGCGATCCGCGTCACCGCGGCCCGGATGGGCACGTTGCCGCTGACGCCGGCGAGCGTCACCGGGTCGCCGATCGCGATGGCCGCCCGCGCCGAGGCGGGCAGCCGCAGCGGCACCTCGAGGCGGCTCACGTCCACGACCCGCGCCACGCGTTGCCCCACGGTCAGGTTCTCACCCACCTCGACGTCCACCGATTGGAGCACGCCGGACAGCGGGCTTGTGACGCGGGTGCGCGCGAGGTTCGCCCGCGCCTGGGCGAGCTCCGCCGTCTGCCCGGCCTTGCGAGCCTCGAGGGCCTGCCGCCGCGGCGTGATCGTGTCGAACGCCTCGCGGGTCACCACCTGGTCACGCACGACCGACACGAGCGACTGCCGCGCCAGATCCACCTCGCGTTGCTTGGCGCCGCCCCGCTCCCTGGCGTCGATCACCCGCTGGAACTCCGCCTCGGCGAGCGCGACAAGCTCGTCGGCGAGCGTGACGCGGCGTGACCAGCTCGTCTCTTCCACGTCGAGCTGCGCAAGCTGCGCGTCGATGTCGGCGAGGAGCTGGGTGATGATCTCGACGCTCCGGGTGAAGTCCGTATCATCGAGCCGGACGATGAGATCGCCCGCCGCCACCCGCGTTCCCTCTTCGATGCCCTCGGGGATCGACGCGACCGTCGCGGTCACCCGCGCCGGGACGTCGGCGGAGCGCAACGCCCGGACGCTGCCGAACCCCTCCCACTGGCGCCGCACGGTCACGGCCGTCGCGGGCAGCACCTCGACCTGCGGCGCCGCGTCGGCCCGATCCGATCGGGCGGGCTCCGGTCGCGTCCGGTACAGCACCTGGAAGATGCCGAACCCCACCGCCACCACGACGACGGCGAGGAGGCTGCGAGTGACGATGGCGAGCCAGGGTGTCCGTTGTTTGGCCATGCAGGATCTCGGGGGGCCGGACCGGGGGGAGTAGCGTAGGGCACTGACCCCGGCCGGGCGGGGGTCGTCCTGATTTCGTCCGGGCCCGTGCTCCGGCTCCACCATCGGCGGACGGACATCGCCCCGGGCCCTCTGGTAGTCTCCCCGCATGGCCGATCCCCTCTCGAAAACCGCGGTGGAGCACGTGGCGAAGCTCGCGCGTCTGCGGCTGGATGAGCAACAGCTCGCCGCGTACCGCACCCAGCTCGCGAGCGTTCTGCAGCACATCGCGACGCTGGAAGAGCTCGACGTCGACGTCGTCGAGCCGATGGCCCATCCCCTCGACGTCACGAACCGCACGGCGGACGACGTGGTGTCGCCGCCGATGGATCTCGACGCGTTGCTTGCGAACGCCCCTGCCACTGAGGGCGGCTACCTCGCCGTGCCCAAGGTCCTCGAGGATCAGGGAGGCTGACGCGGCCGGATCTCGATTCCGCGGGCCCCCGCCGTCTCACCATGTCCACCGACGCCCCCATCGCGAGCCTCGCCGACGTCGCCGACGCCCATCGCCGCGGCGCGACGACGGTCGAAGCCACCGTGCGTTCGTGCCTCGAACGCGTCGATCGACGCAACGACGAGCTGAACAGCTTTCGCGAGGTCCACCACGCGGAGGCGCTCGCCGCGGCATCCACGCTCGACGAGCGTCTCGCCCGCGGCGACGACGTCGGCCCCCTCGCCGGCGTTCCCGTCGCGGTCAAGGACAACATCGTCACCCGCGCGGGCACGACCTGCTGCGGCTCACGTATCCTCGAGGGCTACCGCAGCCCCTTCACCGCCACGGCCGTCGAACGCTTGGCGGCGGCCGGCGCGATCGTCATCGGCAAGACGAACTGCGACGAGTTCGCGATGGGTTCTTCGTCGGAACACTGCGCGTACGGACCGGTCCGCAACCCGTGGGATCCGGCCCGCGTGCCCGGCGGTTCCTCCGGCGGCAGCGCCGCGGCGGTCGCGGGCGGACAGTGTCCGGCCGCGCTGGGATCGGATACAGGCGGCTCCGTCCGGCAACCGGCCGCGTTGTGCGGGGTCGTGGGCGTGAAGCCGTCCTACGGACGCGTGAGCCGGTGGGGGCTCGTCGCGTTCGGCTCCAGCCTCGACCAGATCGGTCCCTTCGCCGCCTCGGTGGCGGATGCAGCGCGGCTGCTCGGCGTCATGGCGGGACCGGACGAACGCGACTCGACCTGCGCCGACGTGCCCGTCCCCGACTACCTCGCCCGGCTCGAGACCCCCCCGGATCCCCTGCGGATCGGGGTGCCGCGTCAGTATCTCGGCGACGGCAACGACCCGGCGGTGTCGGAATTGATCGCGGGCAAGATCCAGCTTCTCCGCGAGGCCGGCGCCACCATCATCGACATCGACTTGCCGCTCACCACGCACGGGATCGCGACGTACTACGTGATCGCCCCGGCCGAAGCGTCGAGCAACCTCGCGCGGTTCGACGGAATCCGCTACGGCCGTCGGGCGAAGACGGGACCCGGCGACGACCTCTTCGACCTCTACGCCCGCAGCCGGGCCGAGGGGTTCGGCCCCGAGGTCAAGCGGCGGATCATGCTCGGCACGTACGTGCTGAGCGCGGGCTACTACGACGCGTACTACGTCCGGGCGTTGAAGGTCCGGCGTCTGATCAAGAACGAGCTCGACGGCGCCTTCGCACACTGCGACGCGATCCTCGGTCCCACGTCGCCCGTCCCCGCCTTTCCGCTCGGCGAACGCGCCGACCCGCTGACGATGTACCGGTGCGACGTCTACACGGCGATCACCAACATCGCGGGCATCTGCGGCATCTCGGTTCCGGCCGGGACGATCGAGACGGACGGGCGGCGGTTGCCGGTGGGTCTGCACCTCCAGTGCCCCGCGTTCGCGGAAGAGACGATGTTCCGGATTGCACGCGTGTGCGAGCAGCTCGGCTGAGCGGAGGGCGGCGTGGCATGGATCAACCCGTCATCGGAGTCGACGTCGGCGGCACGAACCTCCAGTTCGGCGTCGTCGACGAGCGCAACCGCATCGTCGGACGGGCGCGGGCAAAGACCGAGGCCTCCGGCGGCCTGACCCGCATCCTCGAAAACATCGACACCGGCGTCCGCGTCGCAGCGGCGGACGCGGGCGTGCCGCTGGAGCAGATCGCCGCGATCGGCGTCGCGGCCGCCGGCGCCATCGACGTCCCGCGCGGGATCATCCTGACCGCGCCGAACCTCGCGCTCACAGACACGCCGCTGCGTGACCTGGTCGCCGAGCGGACGGGACGCGTGGTCGTACTCGACAACGACGTCAATGCGGCGGTCTGGGCCGAACATCAGCTCGGCGTCGTCGACGGCGACACCCTCGGCGTCTGGCTCGGGACCGGTGTCGGCGGCGGGCTCGTCCTCGGCGGCCGGCTCTACCACGGCGACGCGTTCACGGCCGGCGAGATCGGTCACACCGTCGTCCTTCCCGACGGCCCTCCCGGCGCGCGGACCGTGGAGGATCACTGCAGCCGCAGCGGCTGGCGGCACCGGGTGGCGGAACGGCTTCCGGAGATTCCCGATTCGGCGTTGGCGTCGGCGGGCGACGTCGACCGGCTCGACACCGAGGCGTTCTGCAGGGCCTACGCGGCCGGCGATCCGCTCGCCGTCGCGTTGATCGACCGGGCGGCGACGCTCGTCGGCCTCGCGATGGCGAACTGGGTGACCGTGCTCGCACTCCGTACGGTGATCCTCGGCGGTGGGCTGACGGAGGCGCTCGGTCCGCCGTTCGTCGCGAAGGTCCGCCGGAGCCTGGATGCGAACGTCTTTCCGCCCAGCCTGCGTTGCGAGCTCGTCACGACGCGGCTCGCGGCCGACGCGGGGCTCATCGGGGCGGCGATGCTGGCGCGGCCCTCTCGGACGCAGCCGAGCTCCCCGTGGTGATCGACGCGTCCGCCGCGTCGCCCTCCGTCTCGTCCCACGACCGCTTGCGACCGTACGCCAGCAGCTTCTCGCGAAGCTGATCCAGCACCGCCTCCGCTCGCACGCGACGCTCCGGCAGATCGGGGAAGCGGCCGATCGACGCGGTTGCCGCGTAGTGGTCCGGGGGCGGCCGCCGCTCCACGTGAAGCGTGCCGGGCCAGTCTTCGATCGTGCGCAAGGAGAACGTCCACGCGGTGGCGTCCGCGTTTGCGGTGGCGGCGACGACGGCAATCTCCGCCTCCCGGCACGCGGCGCGGGCCGCCGCCGGGATGTCCGCCCAACGGACGCGGCCGTCGATCGCGGCCGCCGGCGTCGGCGTCCGGGTGATCCGGTACCCGGGGGCCACCGACCGCATGGCCGCCAGCAGCTCCTGCCGGTCGCGGCCCGTCAGCTCCAGCCGCTCCCGCCGCCCGTCGGCGGAGATCAGCCCGGACGGCGGCTGATCGACGACAGCGGGCCGCGGTGTTCCGCAGCCAACGAACGCAAAAACGGCTCCCGTAACCGCCGTGGCGGCACCACGAAGGGGCCTTGCGGCGGGATGCGTGGATGGAAGTCGTTTCCACATAGCCAGTTACGGAAATTTTCCCTCGCGGTGGCTCGATCCCGGGGTCCGGCCAAGGATACTCGAACCCAGAGAGCCGATCCCTATTTGCCCGGGGGGGTTCAGCCGATAGGCTCTCCGGGCCCCTGATGTGGACTGGCCCCCGACGGAACGCGGGGCCAAAGGGAGATCCGGGACGGATGCCCAAGACCTCGAAGAGCCCGACCGCGGCGAAACGCCGCGAGGAGTTGCGGCGGAATCTCCCGAAGCCGACCGCCGGGTTGTGGTCTGCGCTCCAGAGACCCGAGTCGCTGACCGCGATCGCGGTGCTGGCGTTGTTCGCGATCGCGGCGAGCACGCTCGTGATCTGGGCGCGGGATCAGGTCATCGTGACCGAGGGGCAGGTGATGACGGACACCCGTCTGAACCGCCTGGACTTCCGCGTCGTGGACGAGGCCCGGACGGCCGACGCCCGGCGGGACGCCCGCGAGCGGGCGCCGACCGTGTACTCCCTCGATCGCGACGTCCTGGAACGGCTTCGCGCTCCGCTGGAGAACCTCCCGGTGCTCGTCGCCGAGCAGAGCAGCTACGACGCGATTCGCCAGGATCTGCGGCTCTCCTACGGTCTCGACGCCGCGTCGATGGAGGTGCTCGGACGTTTCGCCCGCGACGGCGCGCCGACCGAGGCGTGGCTCAACTGGGTCGACCGGCTGCTGACGCAGGTGCTGCACCGGCATCCGATCATCCCCAGCGACGAGTGGCAACGCGGGCTCGTCGCGCCCGAGCCGCCGCAGCTGCGCTCGCCCGAAGGTTCGGTGGTCGCGAGCTGGTCGGACGCGATCGCCCTGGGGGGCGAAGAAACGCGGACCGAGCTCCGACGCGACCTCGCGCCCGTCATCAGACGCGCCGGTTTCCCGGAAGACGCCAGCCGCTACGTGGTCGCCGGTCTCGCCTCCATCGCGGAGCCGACGTTCGTGCGGGACCAGGCGGCGACGAACGCGCTCGCCGAGGAGCGGGCCGCTCTCGTCGAGACGCTCGTGCACGAATACCGCAAGGGCGAGGTCATCTTCCGGCGGGGTGACGAGCTGAGCGACCAGCAGATGGCCGCGCTCCGACGCGAGGCCGCCCGCTACCAGGCCAGCGCGCCCGCCGCCGAGATCTGGTTGCCGCGACTGGGCGTCACCGGGCTCATCGCGCTCCTGAGCGCGCTCGCCGGCGGCTTCATCCTGGCCGCCTACCCCCGCATCCGACGCAACGGCCTGCGGCTGGCCACGCTGTGCCTCCTGCTCGTCAGCATGCTCTTCGTGGCCGTCGTGATGAGCGTGTACGCGCCGCAGTTCATCTACCCGGCGGCCATCGCCCCGACGCTCTTCGCCGCCACCATCCTCGTCCTCGCGTACGACCGGCGGCTGGCGCTCTTCCTCAGCACCGTCTTCTGCGCAATCGTCGCCCTGGCCCTGGGCCAGGGCGCGTCGTGGTTCGTGCTGCTCATGATCGGCGCCGGCTCGATGATCGCCCAGCTCGGCCACGTCCGGCAACGCAACAGCCTGATCCGGGCGGCGATCACGACGGCGGTCGTGCTGGGCTTCGGCACGTTCCTGCTCGGGCTCTTCGTCTCTCCGGCCGTGGCCGGCGTGGGCAAGCAGCTTCTGGTGAACGTCGCCTGGTCATCCGTCGCCGCCGTCGTCGTGGGGTTCCTGGTGCTGGGCATTCTCCCCAGCATCGAGCGGCTGTTCGACATCACGACCGGCATGACGCTCGCGGAGCTGCGTGATCCGTCCCAACCGCTGCTGCGTCAGCTCCAGCAACGCGCCCCCGGCACGTACAACCACTCGCTCCAGGTCGCCAACATCGCCGAGGCGGCGGCCGACGCGATCGGGGCCGACAGCCTGCTCGTCTACGTCGGCGGGCTCTACCACGACATCGGGAAGATGAACAAGCCCGAGTACTTCGTGGAGAACCAGTCGGGCGGCTTCAACAAGCACAGCAAGCTGCGACCCGCGATGAGCCTGCTCGTCATCATCGGCCACGTGAAGGACGGCATCGAGCTCGCCCGCGAGTACGGCCTGCCGAGAACGATTCAGCACTTCATCGAAGCCCACCACGGCACGACGCTGGTCGAGTACTTCTACCACGCGGCCAAGACGCAGGCGGAGATGGACGACAAGTCGGCCGTCGACGAGGTCGAGTTTCGTTACCCGGGTCCCAAGCCCCGCACCCGCGAGGTGGCGATCCTCATGATCGCGGACGCCGTCGAATCGGCCACCCGCGCGATGACCGAACCCAACCCCAGCCGCATCGAGAACCTCGTGCGTGAGCTGTCACGCAAGCGGCTGCTCGACGGGCAGTTCGACGAGTGCGATCTCACGTTCCGCGAGCTTGGTCTGATCGACGAAGCGATCATTGCGCGGCTCAACGCGATCCACCATGCCCGGATCTCCTACCCGGCCGCTCGCGCCGAGGAAGAGGAAGCCGAGGCGGTCGCGGCGAAGCTGGCGTAGCCGCGGCCGTGTCCGCG
>JABDLI010000032.1 GCA_013003065.1 Phycisphaerales bacterium
TCCGTGCCGTCAGCGTCCATTGCGCGAGGGAATCTGACTCCCCCGCGCAACGGATGACGCACGGCACGGACGCTTCGCTGTCCGTGGCACCGTCGCGATGGACGCCGCCCCGGAAAGGTGACACCGATCGTCGAGGTGACGGGCATCGTTGCCGTCAGGAAGTCCGTGTCCGTGTCCGTGTCCGTGTCCGCGTCCGTGTCCGCGGCCTTGTCCGCCACGCCTCTGCTACGATGCTCGAGGAACACCTCCCCCTCCCCCCAGGAGTCCCCAGTGCGCGTCCTCCACATCAACGACTACCGCACGCACGGGGGGTGCGAAGTCCTGATGGACGTCACGGTCGAAGCCCTGATCCGAAGCGGGATCGAGGTCGAGCGGTTCACTTCGGAGGATGTCGCGGGACATCGCCGGACGCCGTTGTCCTACATCGACAATCACCGTGGGCGAGGCGCCCTGACGCGGCAGCTCGCGGCCTTCCGCCCCGATGTCGTGCATCTGCACAACTTCTACCACGAGCTTTCGCCCGGCATTCTGGCAACGCTCCGCCGCTGGCGTCGAGGGCGATCCGTTCGGGTCGTGATGACCGCGCACGACTTCCATCTCATCTGCCCGAATGCCGGGCTGCGGTTCTTTCGCCGGGGCGAAGCCGTCAACGCCCAGCCGGACGCGGCGGGTTCGCTCGGAGCGTTGCTGACCCGGAGCTGGGACGAGCGGGGGCGGGCGTACTCGACGCTCAAGACGCTCCAGCATCTGTGGAACTACCGGCTGCTGCGGCGGCACCGGGTCATCGACGCCATCATCGCGCCCAGCCAGTTCATGGCCGACGCCGTGGCCCGCCTGGGCGTGCCGACCGTCGTGATCGCCAACCCGGTGCCCGCATCGTGCGCGGCCGATCGACCATCAACGCCGCTGCACCTGCTCTTCGCGGGCCGCGTCGAGCCGGAGAAGGGTCTGGGCGAGTTCATCGCCGCGTTCCCCGTCGACGTCGAGAGTCGTCTCACGATCGTCGGCGACGGCGCCGCGTTGCCCGCGGTGCGGGCCGAGGTCGAGCGCCGCGGTCTGACGCAGACCGTCACGTTCGCGGGCCGCTGCTCACGGCAACGGACGCTCGAGCGGCTGGCCACTGCGCACGTTCTGGTGCTGCCGTCGAAGGTGTACGAAAACGATCCGATCGTCATCGGTGAAGCGCTGGCCTGCGGGGCGAGCCTGCTCGTTTCGGATCTTGGCGGCATGCGGGAGGCGGTGCGTGCCTCCGGCGTCGGCTACACCTTCGACCCCGCCGATCCCGCGGCCGTCGCGGCCACGGTGCGAAAGGTCGCCGAGGATCACCGCTCGGGCTGCCTGCGCCGGACCCCGGCCGACGGCTACCTGGAGATGCGAACCGAATCCCGCTACCGCGATTGTCTGCTTCGGCTGTACGAAGCCGACGCGGAGACGCCGATCGCCGGCGTTCCCAACCACCCGGCCGTGCCATGCGCATCCTGATCGTCTCGCCGTTCTTTCCGCCGCAGCACGCCGTGGCGTCGCTCCGCGCGCACAGCTTCGCGCACGCGTGGGCGGACGCGGGGCACGACGTGTCCGTCCTCACGACCGAAAAGCGGGCGGACCAGGCGGGGTTGGAGCTCGCGCCGGTCGGCTTCGGCGTGACGGCGATCCCGGTGCCGCGACGCTGGGGTTTGGAGCAACTGCGGGGCGCCGATCACGCCGAACCGGAGACGCCCTCCGAGTCGAGTTCGCCCGGGTGGATCCGCGTGCTTCGCGCCGCCCGTGGCCGCACCGGCGTCTACAGCGGTCTGCGGATGCCGGACCTCACGGATGCGTGGGTGCGTCCGGCGCTCGCGTGGGCGCGCGAGCAGCCTCCGTGGGATGCCGTGGTCAGCTCGTCCGGTCCGTACACCGCCCACCTCGTCGGGCTCCACCTTCGCCGCGAGCAACACGCCGGCACGTGGTTCGCCGACTTCCGCGACCTCTGGACGGCGAACCACCTGGCGTCGGGGCTCTTCCCCTTCACGCTGCGTGAGCGGTCGCTCGAGCAGCAGGTCTTCGACGATGCGGACGCGATCGTCACGGTCAGCGACGGCCTCGCCGATCGCCTGCGCACGGCCGCGGCGACACCAGTGCACGTCGTGTACAACGGGTTTGCCACCGAGGAGATCGCGTCGCTCAACGGCGCCCGACGCCTCGATGAGCAGCACGTGCATCTGGCCTACACCGGCACGCTGTATCCGCGGGGACAGGATCCCCGCCCCTTGTTGGCCGGGCTGGCGCGTTTGCGTCGCGATGAACCGACGCTCGCCGACCGCGTGCGGCTCGTGGTCGCAGGCACCCGAGCCGATCTGTGGCGGGCGCCCGCCCGGGAGCTCGGGGTGGAGTCGCGGCTCGACGTACGGGGTCTCGTGCCCCGCGACGAAGCGTTGCGATTACAACGCGACGCGCACGCGCTCGTTTCGATCGAGTGGTCGCAGCCGTACTCCGGTGTCCTGAGCGGCAAGCTCCTCGAGTACCTGCCGTGGGAGACGCCGATCCTCGTGGTGGGTGGTCCGCCCGATGGCTCGATCGCCCGTCTCGTCGCCGAGGCCGACCGGGGCGATGCGGTCGGAAGCGATCCGGCGACGATCGCCGCGTGGATCGGCCGGCTGGCCCGCGATCCCGCGGCGTGCCGGCGTCCGGGGCGACCGGAGGTCACGGACCGATATCGCCGCGCCGCCCAGGCCGCACGGCTGTTGCGGCTCCTCGAAGCGGCGGTGTCGAACCGGCCGGAGTCCGGGAGCCGGTCTTTGGCGTCAGCGTCGTCCTGAAATCGACCGATGAGTTCGTGACGCTGACAGGGTCGGTGCGCTTATCGGTCGCGCTGCCCTCGGCTCCCATCCTCACGCCCAAGCGAGCCCCGACGCGATGTTCGTTCATCTCTTCCGCATCCTGAACTTCGGATGGGCCGCGTTGCTCGCGATGGGGATGATCCTGCACTACGACCAGTTCGCTTCGATCCCATGGACGCTTGCGGTGTTCTGGGCCATCTACCTGCTCGTCTCGCTCGGCGTCTTTCGCGATCTGCGGGTTGCGTGGGTTCTCTGCGGCATTCAGCTCATCGCCATCTGGGTGCTCATGGGCATGATGGTCTCCGATCGGTCCTTCGAGTTCTTCACCGGCGCGAGCGCTGCCGACCGGCAGAACATCACGAGCGCGGTCATCAACAGCTTCATCACGATCGTCGCGCCGACGACGCTGCTGCTGGTGTTGCTGATCTTCAGCCAGGGGCACGTTCGGTGGGTGTTTCGGGATCGCGCGCTTGTGCAGAGAGAGCGTGCGGCGCGGCGACGGCGGCTTCGGAACTTGCGCGGACGTCGTTGATGTTGGGGGGGGTGTGACCGCGTCCGGGCCCGTGCCCGTGTCCGGGTCCGCGTCCGTGCCCGCGTCCGCGTCCGTGCCCGCGTCCGGGTCCGGGTCCGTGTCCGAGTCCGTGCCCGCGTCCGGGTCCGTGCCCGCGTCCGGGTCCGTGCCCGCGTCCGGGTCCGTGC
>JABDLI010000042.1 GCA_013003065.1 Phycisphaerales bacterium
CGCGTCGCCGGGACCCGTCAGCCGGATCTCGACGCGACGATCGGCCGGCGTCGCGTGGGCGAAATCGACGTGCACGTCGATGGTTGCCGCCTCGGGCGTCGCCGTGCGCACGAGCGGCCGGACGTGACAGATCCGCGCGCCGGACCACGTCTCGATCACCGGCGCCGCCCAGAACCCGGCCGTCGGAAGCTGCGGCCCCCAGTCCCACCCGAAGTGACACGCCGGCTTGCGTAGATACGCGTACGGCCCCCAGTCGCCGTTCACCGGCCGCGTTCCCCGCGCTCGTTCCTCGGCGCGAGCGGCCGCGAGCGGCCCGCGAAAGTGAACCGACAGAGCGTGCTCACCCGACGCCAGCCCGCGGAGGTCGAACCGGTGCGTCACGTGTGCGCTCGCGGCGCGACCGATCTCCGCGTCGTCGATGAACACGGTGGCCACCGTGTCGAGGCCCGCGCAGACCAGCTCCACCCGATCGGCGTCGGCCGCCGACGGGTCGAGCGTGAAGCGGGTCTCGTAGATCCAATCCGTCTCGCCGACCCAGCGGGCCGCGGCCTCGTTCGCGTTGCGCAGCGGATCGTCGATGATCCCCGCCGCGATCAACGCGTCGTGCACGCAGCCCGGCACGCGAGCGTCGATGACGCCGATCGTCCGGGGTCCGGCCGCGGGATCCGCGGGACGCAGCGTCCACTCCGTTTCCCGCAGCGGCTGCGACCGCCTCATCCCCCTGCTTCCGGCCCGGCGAACGTGACGTAGCCCCAGTGCCGCGGCAGGTGCATGTTGATCTTCCCCTGCGGCGACCAGACCCAGTTGTCTTCCTTGGTGTCGGGGCGCTTGCGATACCGGCCCTCTCGGATCACGTGCTGCCACTGGACGCGGGAGAAGTTGACCCGCCACGTGTCGCCGGCGTGAGGCGGCGACGGGCGGTTCGCGAACGGCGCGAGCGTCGCCCAGGGAATCGCCATCTCGACGGACCAGAAGCGATCGACGTCGGACGGGTCGTTCAGCGTCCCGTCGACGTAGATCGCGGTTCGCAGGCCTTCCGCGTTCCAGTCGTGGTCGGCCGGCCCGCCGTCCAGGTACCGCTTGTGCAAGAAGAGGTCGAAGATCGTGTTGAGCGCGTTCACCTCGATCTCGTAGTACTGCGCGGTGTCGCCGTCGGGATCGATGAACACCTCGAAGTCGTTGTCGTGGAAGACGATCTGGTCGTGCTCGGTGAGCGACCCCCACACGTGCGGCTCCTCCATCCACGCCGCGACGTAGAAGTAGGTGTCGTCCCAGAGCATCTTCGCCCGCGTCTGGAACCGCGGCCGGGGCTTGACGTCGCCCTCGATGTCCACGAACCAATCGGTCCACGCCGCCGCGTTCCACGCGGCATCATCCATCCGTCCGTCCACAGCGACGGGCGCGGTGATCTTCACGCACGTGTACCGCTTGGGCAATTCGGCCTCGGTCGTCGCGCACCCGGCCGCCATCAGCGTGAGCAGGAAGAGCGTCGTTCTCATCGTGGCGGCGATGGTAGCACGCGAGCGGTGCCCGCGTCGGAGGGCTCCCGTCGGTCCGGTCGTGGTCGGAGGAACGTGAGCCAGGGAGAGTTGGGGAGAGACACAGAGACACAGAGGCACAGAGAAGAAAGGATTTGGTATGAGGATGAGCCGCCGCGTCGCGAGCGACCGGAGGCGTACAGTCCGTTCTATCTAATCATGACGACGTTCGTTGTTCGGCGACGCGCGTTGTCGCAACAAGCATCTTCTCTGTGCCTCTGTGCCTCTGCGCCTCTCCCCACCTCTCCCCGACTCGCGACCCGACCGAGGCCACAGACACCGCAGGCCGTCTCCCGACCCGGCACATTGGATCACTCACCGACGTTGCGGTGATCCTCGACGCGGCCGTCCTCGACGACGTTCTGCGGCTGCTCGCGGAGGAGCTTGAAGAGGGCGCGGAGGTCGCGGAAGCCGCCGATCGAGAACCAGATCGTCACCCCGATCGCGCAGGCGAGCAGAAACCACGTCCAGATCCGCCAGAAGCCGAGCCACCATTTGGCGGGGACGTCGACCAGCAGGCAGTACACCGTCCCGACGACGAAGAGAACGGTGAAGAAGAGCGGCCAGCTCAGCGTGACGAGCGTGACCACCCGATCCCACCCCGTGAAGTCGCGGCTGAAGCCGAGCCGCTCCATCCACGTACGCGAGTCGCGCCAGGACGTGGTCGTCTCGCCCGGGAGCGCGTAGTCGCCGCGATGGAGCATGCGGTCCATGTTGAACTCCGCCCGCGGGCCGAGGAGCGACACGAGCACGTACATCGCGATCGAGGCGGCGATCGCCCAGAACGTCATCTCCTGACCGGTCAGGAAGAAGTCGGGATCGAACTGCTTCATGACGATGCCGGTGAGTGACAGGAGCATGCCGGTGAGCATCGCGCTCCACGCCGCCGCCGTCGTGCCCCGCTTCCAGTAGAGCCCGCCGATGATGACCGACCCCGCCCCACCCACGAACACCGCGCCGCTCAACGCGACGAACATGGCGATGTACTGCGTGTGCTCGAACAGCAGGCTGAAGAGGAAGATGGCGATCGCGACGCCGACGATGGCGAACCGCAGGACCCGCAGGTGCTGCTCGGGCGTGAACGGCTTCCGGCGGAAGGGCAGGATCACGTCCTGGACGAGGATCGAGCCCCACGAGTGCAGGTAGGTGTCGTGCGTGCTGATGAAGGCCCCGAGCATCGCTGCACAGAGCAGCCCGAGGAGGCCCGGCGGCAACAGCGCGGCAAGTGCGAGTGGCGTGCGGAGCTGGTTCTGAAGGGGCTCCGTCTCGATCGCGTCGAGCGCAGCGTGGACCGGCGCGGCATCGGCGGCGAAGTCCGGGTGGTGCAGGAACGTGCGGATGCAGATCGGCGCGACGATGACGATGAGCATGAGCACCCGCGGCCGCCAGCCGTTGAGGATGCCGGCCATCTTCGCCTCGTGGGCGTCCACCGCGGCGCAGTTGTAGCCCTGCGCCCCCTGCCACGCGAGGGCGCCGTAGAAGATGATGATGACGCTGATGACGTAGTACCAGACGTCGAAATGGCTCTCCTGCCCGAGGTCGAAGGGATCGACGGGCGACTCCCCCGCCGGCGCGGCAAGCAGGACCTCGCCGATCTGCTCCCAGCGGAACATCGACAGGAGCGCGATCACGATGACGATGAACACGATGTTGCAGAAGACGCCCTGCAGGAAGTCGGTGACCATCACCGCGATCTGCCCGCCGACGAAGACGAACAGCAGCGAGATCGCCAGCAGCCCCACCATGAGCAGCGGGTACATCGGAATCGCCAACCCCAGCAGCGGCAGGTGCTCCGGCAGACCGCACAGGGCAATGAAGAACCGCGCCCCGATCGACGGGAAGATGCCGAAGTTGATGAGCCCGGCCAGGAACGCGACGAACCCGGCGAAGATCCGGAACCGCCGGCTGTACCGGACCTCGAAGAACTGCGCGAGCGTCATCGCTCGCGTCTGCCGGTAGCGGTAGAGCACCCATCCCGAGAGCGCCATGACGATCATGGCGGGGCCTTCCATGAGCCCCCACCAGTAGGGCGTGAAGCCGACCTTGTAGTTCTGCTCGAAGTACCAGACGAGCGTGATCACGCCGACCGAGGCGATGCTGAACGCCATCGAGATGAGGTAGCGTCGCCCGCACCGGCTCGCGGCGAGAAAGGCGGAAACGCTGCGGGTGTAACGCCGCGTGCTGAGGGCGCCCGCGAAGATGACGGCGAGGAGGGCGGCGACGATGAGCCAGTCGATGGTGTGCATCGTCATGCGGCGCACCCGAGCACGGGAGCGAACGCGGGCACGGACGCGGACGCGGGCACGGACGCGGACGCGGATGCGGGCACGGACACGGACCCGGACACGGACGCGGACCCGGACGCGGGCACGGACACGGACCCGGACGCGGACGCGGGCACGGTCACGGTCACGGACCCGGACGCGGGCACGGACCCGGACACGGACACGGACACGGACACGGGCACGGACGCGGACCCGCACGCGGACCCGGATGCGGACCCGGACCCGCACACGGCCACGGCCACGGACCCGAGTCGCCGCCTCATGCCGCGCCGACCGCGGTCGGCGTC
>JABDLI010000043.1 GCA_013003065.1 Phycisphaerales bacterium
GCCCGCATCCTGCGGGCTAGCGTCTGGATGGTTCAGCGTGGGTTCGGACTATTTTTCGCACCGCCTCCGGCGGGTGCAGGCTGCGCGGGGACCGGCGGCGTCCATGCCGCCTCGGGCAGGTTGGGTCGTGCGCTTGCGCGATTGGGCGCGTTTGCGCTGATGCCCCGCGAGCGCCAGCGAGCGCCCCCGCGTCCGTGTCCGTGTCCGTGTCCGCGCCCGTATCCGTGCCCGCATCCGCATCCGCGTCCGCGCCCGGGCCCGCGTCCGCGCCCGGGCCCGCGTCCGCGTCCGTGTCCGTGACCGCGCTTCGCCCCCGCCTCCTACCCCACCGACGCCACAATCACCACAATCAAAATCAACGCCAACCCCGCCAGAATCAACCCCACGATCTTCCAGACGCTCCACGGCCGCTCCCCCTGCAGCTCCCCGGTGCGGGCGTTGACGAGGAAGCGGTACACCTTCCCGCGGTAGCGGTACGCGCTGATCCACAGTGGCAGCAGCAGGTGCTTGAACGTGATCGCGTAGTGACGCGTGTCGAGCCGTTCGATCGACTGGTGGTCCCCGCCGATGTCGTGCCGCACCGAGGTGCGGATCGGGCCGGCCATGATCTCCCGCGCTTCGGCGAAGCCCTGGTCCAACTCGACCTTGTACTTCTCGGCCCGGAATCCGGCGATGAACTCCTCCTTGTAGGGGACGAGCTTGTCGAGGTCCCACGGATCGAGCCGTTGGATGAACTTCTCCGGCAGCGAACGGCTTCCGCACACCAGCACGTCGTCGAACGCGAGATCCACCACGCCCTCCACCGGCGTCCACCGCGTCTTGCGGACCTGACGCTGCCGTTGGACGCGTTTGCCGTTCTCGTTGGCGGTGTACGTCTCGGTCTCGAAGTAGTCGTCGCCCCGTTGCCCGCTGTACATCGACCGCGTCCGGCTGTCGTACGTCCAGTACGGGATGTATACGCCGTCGAGCCGGCCGCCCGATCGCGCGAAACGCTTCAGGTCGCTCGGGGCGAACCAGAGGCGGCCGATCCAGTCGCGAAACAGCCTTTGCGCGCGATCACGATCCAGGTGAAACGGCAACACCGCGCGTGGACGAATGAGCCGCGCGACCGACGATCCGGCGAGCATGTCCGATCGGCAGAACGGACACTTGAACGCCTCCTGATCCTCGGGGAGATCGACCTCCGCGCCGCAGGCGCGGCACTTGACCAGCGTCGCTTCCCGCACCGGCTCGGCCGCTTCGAGCTGCTTCAGGTGCTCCAGATAATCGAGCTCCTCGATCGCCGCGGACTCGGCCACCTCGATCTCGTTGAGATGACCGCAGTACCCGCAACGCAGCGTCGTCGTACCGGGCTGGTAGGCCAGCTCGGCGCCGCACCGCTTGCAGGCGAAGCGATTCGCCTCCGCGGCGTCGTCGACCACGTCCACCGGGCTCTGATCCGCCATCCGCTCAACCTCAGGTCGCCGGGGGCAGCGGCGGCGGAACGTTGGTGAACGCGCCACGCAGGTCACCGACTTCGCCGGCGGGCGACCATTGTTCCATGCCCGGCGACCACACGAGGGTCTCCCGCGTGATCCGGCCCTGGCCGATCTGTTCGAGCACCTTGGCGACGTCGAACGGTCCCGTTTGCTTGCCCTCGACCGCCACGTGGTACGTGACGCTCGTCGGCAGCGGCGGCGGCACCGCGGTCGGCGTCGGGTTGCCGGCCGGGGGCGCGGTGCCCGCGGGGATCGGCGCGGTGGCGCCGCCGGCGGGCTGCGGGATCGGGTTCGGAACCGCACCGCCGCCCATCGCCTGCGCCATCTGGTTGGCCATCGCGAACCCCATGCCCATCCCCATGCCGCCGGCGGCCATGCCGCCCGGGTTCTGGGCCGCGTCGCGGATCGCCTCGGCCGTCTGGAACTGCGTGTACTTCGAGAGGTCGCCGATCACGCCCATGCTCGAACGCTTGTCGAGCGCCTCCTCGACGGCCGGCGGCAGCGAAATGTTCTCGACGAGGAACTTGGTCAGCTCGAGCCCGTAGGTGCCGAACTCCGGCTGAATCCGGTTCGTGATGAAGTCGCCGAGCTCGTCGTAGTTGCCGGCGAGGTCGAGGATCGGAATGTTGCTCTCGCCGAGGATGTCGGTGAACCGCGACACGATCATGTTGCGGAGCTGCTCGGTGATCTCGTCGGTGGTGAAGTGACCGTCGGTGCCGACGATCTCGCGGATGAACGTGCCCGGGTCGGATGTCTTGATGACGTACGTGCCGAAGGCGCGAAGCCGCACCGGCCCGAACTCCGAGTCGCGGAGCATCACCGGGTTCTGCGTCCCCCACTTGAGGTCGGTGAACCGGCGGGTCGAGCAGAAGTACACCTCGGCCTTGAAGGGGCTGTGGAAACCGTATTTCCAACCCTTGAGCGTGGCGAGAATCGGCAGGTTCTTCGTCTCCAGCGTGTGCGTGCCGGGACCGAAGACATCCGCGATCTGTCCTTCGTTGACGAAGACGGCGGCCTGCCCCTCCCGCACGATCAGCTTTGCGCCGTACTTGATCTCGTTCTCGTACCGCTCGAAGCGGTGCACCATCGTGTCATTGCTCGGGTCGAGCCATTCGATGATGTCGATGAGCTCGGTCTTGAGCCTGTCCCAGATCCCCATGCCATGCTCCTTCCAGCGAATCCAATTCGAAATGCGGCGGCGTGGCCGCCCCCGGAAAAACCGCGCTCACCCGGCGTAACGGGCCCGTATCGTCGGGACGAGGTACTCCTCGAACGCGGACTGAAGAGTATATTGCGGCTCGAAGCTCCAGTCCCGGCGGGCGGCGGAGTCATCCACATCCGCGGGCCAGGAGTCAACGATGGACTGCCGCTGCTCGTCCGGCTCGAACGCGATGGCGGCGCCCGGGAAGAATCCCTTGACCAGGTCCGCGATGGCGCCGGCGCTCGCGCTGAAGCCGCTCACGTTGTAAACGAGCCGGCTCAGCTTCCGGCCGTCGGCCGCGGCAAGCTGCAACGTCGCGTCGATCGCGTCCGGCATCGTCATGAACGGGATGCGGGTGTTCGGCCGCACGAAGCACGCGTAGGGCCGGCCCGCGGCCGCCGCGTGGATCATCTCCGGCGCAAAGTCGCTCGTGCCACCGGACGGCACGGTGTCGGCGCTGATGAGGCCCGGATACCGCAAGCAGCGGAAGTCGACCGCATCGGGAATGCGGTCCTGCGCCAGCCGGCGGTAGTGACGGGCGTAGTAGCGGCCGAGGTGCTCGCAGTAGAGCTTGTTGCAGCCGTACATCGTCACCGGCCGGAGGTGTTGATCTTCGGTGACGACGCCGGCGGCGTCCTTCGTCGCGAGATCCGGCAGCCCGTACGCGGCGATCGAGCTGGGGAAGATGAACTTCACCCGCTGACCGTGCGACCGCGCCTGTTCCGCCGCCAGCCGCAGCAGGTTCAGCGTGCCGCCGACGTTGACCTCGTGCGCCGTCTCCGGTGTGAACTCCGCCCGCGTGCTGAGGAGCGCGGCGAGGTGGTAGATCTCGGTGATCTCGTACATCGCCAGAAGTCGCGTCAGCAACGAGCCGTCGCAGATGTCGCCGACGTACGTTTCCTGGCACACGTCCCGCAGGCTGCGATCGGGCTTGCGGACGTCGATGGCAACGACGTCCCGACGCCCGGCGGCCGCAAGGGACTGGATGAGGCCGTGACCCACCTCGCCGGCGGCCCCGGTGACGAGAATCGCCGAGTTGCGTCGCGCGCCGTGAAACGACGTGGCGGTGGTGCGGGGCAGCGGATCGGAGGCGGATTCGGCGGTGGTCACGGGGGCGTTCCGGGCTCGGCGAGTTTCACGCGGGCCCCGCATTCTAATCCAGCCGGCGGAGAAGCACACCGGGCAGCAGCAGCCCCAGGATCCCCGACAACGCCAGCAGGATCGCCGCCACCGAGAAGGCGGCACCCAGCCCGGCCCGTGCGATCAGCCACTCCGCCCCCGGTGGCGCAAGCGCGGAGATCGCCCAGGGGCCACCCATCATCAGGCTCGATGCAAGCGACGTCCGGTGCGGTAGCAGACGCTGAGCGGTCGCGATCGAGATCGGAATCACCGCGGCGAAGCCGACGCCGGCGAGCAGGGCGAGCAGGTACCCGCCCCCACGTCCGGCCGTGGGGAAGAGCGCGATCAGCGGCGCGAACGCGAGGGGCACGACGATGAACCACCAGCGTTCGCGTCCCCGCCGCACCAGCGTTCCCGCCACGAGACCGCCCAGACCCATGCCGAGCATCGTGAGCGCGTTCAGCTCGCCGCAAAAGATCGCGGCGACCCTCACGATCTCGTCTCCCGCCACCCCCTCTCCCGCCACCACCGCCTGCGCCCACCAGACGTAGATGTAGAAGAGGGCGATGTTGACGGAGAACCTGAGCGCATTGCCCGCGCAGAGCAGCGTGGTCGTCCACCAGCGTTGTCGAATCTCCGACGGCTCGAACCGCAGCGTGTGGTGATCGTCCGCCCGGTGGGACACGCGGGCCATGGCCAGGTGCAAGACGACGGCCGCGAGCAAACCCGGCACCATCGCCCACCGCAGCCACGTGAAGCCGTCCGGCTCGATGGCGGTCACGCGGCTGGAGATGACCGGCCCGACCGTCGCGCCGAGCATTCCGGCCACGAAGAAGACCGTCACGCCCGCCGCCCGCCGGCGCCCCGCGAGCTGACCAACGCTCGCCGCGCCGACCGGATGAAACGCGCCGACCCCCAACATGCCGAGCCCGAACAGCACGACGAGCGCCGGGAAGCTCGTCGCCAGCCCGATCGAGCTCAAGCACGCCGCCGCCAGGGCCAGACCGGCCGGACCGAAGAACCGCGAGTCGATCCGGTCGCTCAGCCACGCAAACACCGGCTGGCAGAGACCCGACGTCAGCGGCCCGATCGACAGGAGCGACGCCGTCTGCCATCCCGTGAGATCGCACCGCACCTGCAAGACGCCGAGCAGCGGCGGCACGAAGCCGGAGTACGCGTCGACGATCGGATGCGCGCCGATGATCGTCCCCAGCCGCAGCCAGGCGGTGCGGGGAACGGGGTTGGCGATGACGGGGGCGGAGGTCATGGGGGGATGGTAGCGGGCGGGGATCCGGGGGCGTGTCCGGGTCCGGGTCCGTGCCCGCGTCCGCGTCCGCGTCCGCGTCCGGGTCCGTATCCGTGTCCGCGTCCGCGTCCGTGTCCGTGT
>JABDLI010000044.1 GCA_013003065.1 Phycisphaerales bacterium
TCCGTGCCGTGCGTCGTCCGCTGCGCAAGGGAGTCAGCTTCCCCCTCGCGATGGACGCTGACGGCACGGACGCTTCGCTATCCGTGGCACCTTCGGGATTCGAGATGGGATTCCCCCTCGCGATGGACGCTGACGGCACGGACGCTTCGCTGTCCGTGGCACCATTCATCGGGGCTTGCGCTGGCGTACTGCCCTTCCAATTCCAGTTCGCGGCTGCGTGGGGACCGGCGGCGTCCACGCCGCCTCGCACAGGTTGGGTCGGGCGCCTGCGCGATGGGGGTCCGCGTACACTGCTGCGATGCCCGACCTCGCGCTGACCACGATCGATGACCATGGCATCGCCACCCTCACGCTCAACCAGCCCGATCGACGCAACCCCACCTCGATCGCCATGCTCGATGCGATGGACCGGGGGCTCGAACGCATCGCGAGTGCGCCCGATCTGCGGGTCGTGATCATCGCCGGGGCGGGCAAGTCGTTTTGTGCCGGGCTCGACCTCGACGAGGTGCGGGGGTCGGAGTCGACCATTCGAAGGATGTTGACGCGGCTGTCGGAGGTGATGCGGCGGGTGCGGCGGCTGGAGGTGCCCACGATTGCGTGTGTTCAGAACGCGGCCATCGGCGGCGGCTTCGGCTTCATGGCCGCGTGCGACTTTCGGCTCACGCACCCAGAGGCGAAGATCGGCTACCCCCCCGTCGCCACCGGCCTCAGCCCCGCCCTCATGGCGCCGTGGCTGATGCGGATCGTCGGGCCGGCCCGAGCCCGGGCGATGCTGCTGCGGGGCGGGACGATCTCCGGCCAGGTCGCGTTCGACGCCGGCATCGCGACCGGGCTGCATCCGGTGACGACGCTCCCGGAAGAGAGCGTGACGCTCGCGCAGCATCTCGCGCAGGGCGGCCCCCACGCCATGCGGGCGATGAAGCGGTTTCTCAACGAGCTGGACGGGTCTGATGAGGACGGAATGCTCGACCGGGCCGCGCGGGTCTCGGCAGACGTCATCGCCCACCCGGAGACCCAGGCCCGTCTCCGCGAGAGGTTCGGCGACAACCGGGGCGGCTGAGGACTCCCCCAGGCCGCGCCGTCCTCCCCGACCGACATTTTGCCCCGCGTTTCCGAAAAAGAGGGAAACCGATTCGCTGTTTGCTCCGTCTATACTCATGACGATGTTTCGTAATGCCCCCACCAACTCGCCCCTCGCCGCCGCCACGCGGGTGCTCCGCGCCGCGGTGGCAACCGTTCTGCGCTCGCGGAGGCATGACCATCTCAAGCTTGTGGTCATTCCGTGCCGTGTCATGCCGCGCAGGGCGTGCGAGGTGAATCGCTGAGAAGCACTCACATCCTCACACCACACGCCCTGTCCAACGCGGACGGGGCTTTTTTTTCGTCATTCACTTCGGGAGCCAAACCATGCTCGTCAAAGCCGCCTTCATCACCGTCATGCCGCATCACACGACCAACGAATGCACGCGGCTTCGCCGCATCCGTGTCCGAAAGGCCGCCCTGAGCACCTCGACTGCGGGGAGTGATACGACATGAACGCACCTTCGAACAACGCTTTCTTCCGTGACGTCCCCGAGACCCGCCGACCCGGCGCCCGCCGGCGTCGCGGTCTCGCTCCCGCCCTTCGCGCGACGCTCGCCCGGACGCCCGATGGCGTCCGTCTGGAGCTCGAGCCCCTCGACCTCATGACGGCCCTGGACGGCCCGTGGTCGCAGATCGGCCCCGCCGGCGCCGACACGCTGCTCTCGTGGGTCACCGACCCGCCGGACCCCGGTTCGCCCCGCGAGGCGAGCGGCGACGAAATCGACCCCGCCCACACGCTCGCCTCCCCCGCCGAGGTGGTCTCGCGATTGCGCGGAGCGGTCGAGCCGGTCGTCGCCACGAAGATCGACGGACCGGTCGAGGCGGGCGACGCCCGCGCGATCAAGACGGCCATCGACACCGGCGCCTCTCCGCTCGCCGTCGAGATCCGCGCCGTTGCGGCGATCACGACGCGGGGCCCCGAAGGGATCGTCCTCGATGCCCGCTCCGAGGAGGACGCCGCCCGCTTCGTCGCCGCGGCTCTTCGGGCGTACGTGGCCGCCGTCACCGGCCAGTCGGTCGCGGCGGTCTCGACGCCGGAGCTTCCGCTGGTCCTGCACCTGCTCGAGCGGACCGGTTCGCTGACCGTTCGGCCGATCGAGACCGAGCTCCACTCGACCGCGGTCGACGTGGGCGTGGTGACCTGTCCGTCGGGCGCCAAGGCGGCCGACACCGCATTGATCTACGACCTGTTCGCCCGGAGCTGGCACGGCGACTGAGCCGAGCCGCGAAAACGCCACGCCGAGACGGATCTCGAGTGCGGAGGCCTACGATGTGTGCGATGGTGAAAACGACGGTCGAACCCGGATCCGGACCCCCCGGGACATCGTGGTCCGAGCACCCGGCCGTCGCGTGGCTCCTGGCCACGCCGATGCGTCACCCCAACCTGTACGTGTGGTTCGTCTTCGTCTCGTCCATGGACATCATGCTGACGTGGATCATCCTGTTCCTCGGCGGGGGCGAAGTAAATCCGATCGCGGCGGCCGTGATCGAACGATGGGACCTCCCGGGCGCGATCGCGTTCAAGTTCGGACTCATGATGTTCGTGATCGCCGTGTGCGAGCTCGTCGCGACGCAGCGACCACGGATGAGTCGCCAGCTCGCGCGGTTGGCCGTCCTCGTGTCGGCCTTCCCGGTGGCATATTCGCTTGCGCTTCTCACGTATCACTTCACGGTGATCTGGCCCGGCGTGTGAACGCCGATGACCGTCTCTCCCACGCTTTCGCGGGCCCCTACTGCGCGAAGGGGCTCGCCCGGCGGCTCCGGCGGGGTGAAGCGGACGTCCTTCTGATCGATCGGCACGTCGAAGCCGGCACGGGCGGGTTGGAGCCGCGTCACGTCGCCGCAGTGCGGGAGAAAGCTTTTCCACCGGAGATCGAGGTCTGAATACCGTGGCCCTTCGAGCCGGCATGGGGCACACCGCGGGAAGTTGAACCCGGCTGCACGGCAACTCGCTTCTTTGCCCTTGACCCGACCACGCCGGCGCGCGAGCATGCGGACAACCGGCCGGCCATGAGCTGGCCAATCACCGGGACCACATCCCGGGCGCCCCGCGACCGAAGCGGTGGCCATACGAGCTCGACGGCGGACGAATCTTCGATCCGCCGTCCTGTTTTTGTCCGTGTCCGTGTCCGTGTCCGTGTCCGTGTCCGTGTCCGTGT
>JABDLI010000133.1 GCA_013003065.1 Phycisphaerales bacterium
TGGCCGAACAGGATCGGGGAGCAAGCGAGGCCTCGCGTCGGGAGCCGGGAATTGATCGTTTGTCGTAAATTCGTTGTTATCAGTGCTTTGCGGCAAGCTCTGCAGACGGTCACACGGTCGAATTCCACTGGTTCGCCCAAGGTCCGATCACGCGGGAGACTTCTTTCGATCGCCGTCTGCCTGGCCGTGACCCCGCTTGGTTGCGACGAGGCGACGGAGCTGACGACCGTCCCGGCGCCCGTCCCGGCGGGGCGACCGGCGGCCGCCGCGGAATCGTCGCGGCTGCGCGACGATCTCGTGCCGTTCTTCCGGCTCATCGAAGCGCGTCAGACGGGACCGGCCCGGGTCCGTCTCCGCAAGCGGCTCGATCGGGATCAGACCGACGGCCAGGCGTGCTTTCTCTTCGCCCTGAGCTACCACCGGGAGCGTCGGTACGGCCTCGCCCGCCCCTATTTCGAGCGGGCGCTCGCCCACGAGCCGTCGTTCGCGCCCGCGTGGTACTTCTCGGGGTGGGCGTCGTACTACCTCGGCGACATCGAAGCGGCCCGAGTTGCCTTCGAGCGGCACCTGCTTCTGACCCCCGACGCCGGCGACTCCCACTTTGGCCTCGGGCTCATCGCGCTCGACGAGGATCGCCTCGACGACGCCGCCGATCGGTTCGAGACCGCGCTGGAGATCCACGGCGACACGCCGGGCCGCGACAAAGACCGCTCCAAGGCCCACGCCCGCCTCGCCGACGTCTTCGTCCGCCGCGGTCACTTCGAGGACGCGAAGGCCGAGCTCGAGACCGCCACCACGCTCTTCCCCGATCACTACGAGGCCTACTACAAGCTCTACCGCGTGCACATGCGTCTCGAGGAAACCGAAGCCGCGGACGCGGCCCTCGCCAAGTTCCACGCTGCCCGCGAACGGGTCCGCCCCGGCACCCGCTTCCCCGAGTGAGCGACGTACACTCACCGCCCATGGCCCCGACGCTCCTCTCTCTCTGGCGCTCCACCGCGATCCCGACCGCGCTCGCGTTGGCGTGCGGGCTGGCGGGATGCGAGCGCTCTCCTTCGCCGCCATCTTCCCCGCCCGCTCCTTCCGCCGCCGACTCCGCGACCGCCGGAACCGCGACGCGTTCGTCTTCGCCTCCGCCCCCGATTCGTTTCACGGACGTCACGGCGGAGAGCGGGATCGCAATGACCATGACGTGTGGCGGCACCCCGTCGCAGGAGATCCTCGAGGTCAACGGCGGCGGGCTCGGGCTCATCGACTACGACCGCGACGGCGATCTGGATCTGTTCGTCGCCAACGGCGCGACCATGAGTGATCCGGAACGGGGTCCCGGCTCCCGACTTTTTCGCAACGAAGGCGGTCTCCGTTTCACCGACGTGACGGACGAAGCCGGCATCACGCTGCGCCGCTGGGCCATGGGGGTGGCGGCCGGCGACGTCGACGGCGACGGCTGGGACGACCTCGCCGTCACGTGCTTCGGACCGAACACGCTGCTCCGCAACACGGGCCGCGGTGGGTTCGAGATCGCCGGCAACGCGGGCATCGAGGATCCCGGCTGGGGCACGAGCGCGGCGTTCGGCGATCTCGACCGGGACGGCGACCTGGATCTGTACGTGGTGAACTACCTGGACTTCAACCCCGCCGCCCCGCCGCCCCGCGCGCACCACAAGGGCGTCGAGGTGATGAACGGCCCGCACAACCTGCAACCGACCGCTGACATCCTCTACGAGAACCTCGGAAACGGCACGTTTCGGGACATCTCCGAAGCGTCGGGCGTGCGTGTCCGCCCTCCCGGATTCGGATTGAACGTGGCGATCCTCGACTTCGACGGAGATGGGATCGTCGACATCTTCGTCGGCAACGACTCGATGGCCAACTTCCTCTTTCGCAACCTCGGCGATCTGCGTTTCGAGGAGATCGGCCTCGCCACCGGCCTGGCCGCCAACATCGACGGGTCCAACCAGGCCACGATGGGGATCGCCGTCGGCGACGTCGACGGCAACGGTCGGCCTGACGTCTTCACGACGAACTTCGCGAACGACACGAACACGCTGCACCTGAACCTCGACGGACGCTTCTACGACGATCGCACGCAGCAGTACGGGCTCGGGCTCGTCAGCCGCCCCTACCTCGGCTGGGCCTGCGTCTTCGCCGACTTCGATCACGACGGCGACGAGGATCTGCTGTCCTTCAACGGGCACGTCTATCCCGAGGCGACGCCGGAGACGATGGACTCCGCGTACGCCCAGCCTCCATTGCTCTTCGAGCGTCGTGGCCGCCGGTTCGTGCCGCTCACGGCGGACACCGCCGGCGATTGGCTCGCCGAGCCGCATCGCGACCGGACCGCGGTGGTCGCGGACCTTGACGGGGACGGCGACCTCGACGCGATCGTCGGCGAGCTGAACGGCCCCGTGCGCGTCCTTCGCAACGATCGTCCGCCGGATCCCGCGACGTGGCTGCTCGTCACGCTCGACGACCCCGCGACGCCCGGCAACCGCCACGCCCTCGGCGCGCGGATCGATTTCACCACGGGCGACCACCGGCAGACGCGATGGATCTACGGCGGCGGGCCGTTCCAGTCGGCGGCCGCCCCGGTCGCGCACTTCGGCGTGCCGCCGGACGAGCCCCGCACGCTGCTCGTCACGTGGCCCGACGGAATGACGCAGCGAGTCGACGATGCGCCGACGGGAGCGTTGACGATCGTGAAGTCCGAGGTCCCGTGATGAGTTCCAATTCCCCCATTTCCCCATTGTGCAATTCCCCAAATCCCGGCTCCTGATTCCCCGTTCCCGGTTCCGCATTTCCTCCTCTTCGCCATGGTCCTCGCGCGAACGTCGCGACGGGACGGAGTCGGAGACTGGGAACTGGCAACCGGGAATCAGGAGCCGGGATTTGGGAAATTGCACAATGGGGGAATGGGGGAATTGGAACGGGCGGAGTCCTCAGAACCCCACCGCCTGCCCGTCTGCCCGCTGGTCGGACGCCGCCAGGTAGCCGTCATCCAGCCGGTAGATGACCTGGCCGCGTCCGTGCCCCGCGCCGAGACGCGACGCGATCGTCACGTCATGGCCGAGCGCACGAAGCCCCTCGT
>JABDLI010000150.1 GCA_013003065.1 Phycisphaerales bacterium
CCTCTCCCTGCGCAACGACCGGCGCCACGGATGCTCGCCCCCAGCTCCCCGCTCAAGCCCCCTCACCGTCCGGCCGATGCACCCCGCATGGACGGGCACCGCCTCACCTCGCTCCTCGTCGCCGTGACCTACGTCGCGGCGACTCTTGTCATCGCCGGATCGGAGGCGGCGTGCGGCATGACCTTGTCCCTCGTGCTGCCACTCGGCTGCATTTGGTTTGCCGACGACCTCGGCGCCTATACCGGCAGCATCCACCTCCACACGGCGACCGCGACGGCCGGTGGCATCGTTCGGGTTGGCGGGTGGGTGCTGTTGGCGATGCCGTTTGTCTTGTTCCTGTGGTTGCGGACGAGTTCATAGGGCCTGCCTCATGACGAGCCTGCTGATCGGCTGGGGTGGTGTGGGCATGGGGGCGTACGTCGCCTGGACGACCTGGTGGGCAGGTCGGCGCGTCGTGCGCAGCTTGCGGTGGCCGAGCGTCGATGGCACCGTACTGCGATCGAACGTCCGCATGACCACGACCCGGCACGGTCGGATTCACTCGGCGGTCATCGAGTACCGGTACGACGTTGGCGGCACCACCCACCACGGCGAAACGATCTGTCTCGGCGGGGAGCTCGACACGACATTCGAATCGCGGGCGCGTCGCCGGTGCCAGCGGTATCCGGTGGGCGCGACCGTTCCGGTGTACTACGACCCGGTCGAGCCCGCGGTGTGCTGTCTGGAGCGGAAACAGGAGACCGCGTGGTTGGGGTACGCGATTGCTGTGCTGTTTGTGGTGGTGGGGGTGGTGGTGAGCGCGGGGTGAGAGTCGGCGTTCGGGTCCGTGGTCGGGGCCGCGTCCGCGTCCGGGTCCGTGACCGCGTCCGTGACCGCGTCCGCGTCCGGGTCCGCGTCCGGGTCCGCGTCCGCGTCCGTGACCGCGTCCGTGTCCGCGTCCGTGTCCGCGTCCGTGTCCGCGTCCGTGTCCGCGTCCGTGACCGCGTCCGCGCCCGCGGCCGCGGCCGTCCTCACGACCGCGACCGCGTTCGCGTCTCGCCTCTTACGTGCCCCAGCTCGCCAGCACGCTCAGAAGATCGAGGAACCCGACCACGCCGTCGTCGTCGACGTCCGCCGGGCACTCACCCGTCGGCGGGCAGGGGCCCCACGCCGCCAGCGTCGCGAGCAGGTCGAGGAAATCAACGACGCCGTCGCGGTTGACGTCACCGGCGAGCAGTCGTTCGTCCGGGCCGATGTCGACACGCAGACCCACCAGGCGGGGGTCGCCGTCGATGTCCACGGCGTCCGCCGCCGGGACGAAGTCCGGATCGCCGGCGTCGATCATGGGTGAGCCCGCGGCGAGGTGGTAGTCGCCGCCCTGCCCGGAGACGAAGTCGGGATCGACGTCGAGGTTGCCGGTGCCTTCGTAGCCGCCCTGGATGTTGGAGTACGTCACGGTGGGCACGCCTTCGATCTGCGCGCCGCCGGTGTTGCCCCAGACGATCGAGTTGGACATCGTGACGTTCCAGCCGTAGAGCCCACCGCCGATCGGCCCGCTGTTGGCGGCGATCGTCGTGTTGCGGATCGTCATCGCCCCGCTGAAGTTCGTCACGCCGCCGCCCGTGACCCGCGAGGTGTTGCCGACGATGACGCTGTTGGAGATCACCGGGTTGCTTCCGTTCCACGCGAACACCGCGCCGCCGTCGTCATCGGAGTGGTTGCCGGTGAATAGGCAGCGGTCGATCACGGGATGACTCTGCGAGCTGCAGCAGACGGCGCCACCCCAGCACCCGGCCCAGTTGCCGGTGAACGTGCACTCTGCGATGGTGGGGCTGCTGCCATTGGCGCACAGGATCGCGGCGCCGTTGAAGTGATCGAGGATCGCGCCCTGCGGGGTCGATCCGTTGCGGATCGTGAATCCGGAGACGACCGAGTCGCGTGTCTCGCCGCTCGTGAAGGAGAACCCGCGATGCGGATTCTCCTGCGTCGCATCGCAGTCGATGATGCAAACCTCGGCTCCGCCGGTGCTGCGGACGGTGATGGCCTTGCCGGCGAACGTCAGATCGCGGTTGCCGTCGCCCGTGTACACGCCGTCGGCGACGAGGACGGTGTCGCCGGCGCCCGCGGCATCGATGGCGGCCTGTATCGTCGGGTACTCGGACGGGACGTGAAGATCGATCGCGGATGTGGTTGTCGCCAACGCGGCGACGATCGCTCCGCCGAGACACAGCGTTGCTCGATCGCTCATGGGTGGTCCTTTCTCGGGGGTGCTCCTGCGGCCTGCCCCACGCTTGAGTGTAGGATGTCGTCAACCGGCGCCAAGCTTGCGGAGCTCGGGCCGATTTGGTGAGGCAGAATCATGCCCGACGACCACCCGATGGAATGCCCCCGCTGTCGCGCCCAGCTCGATTACGTGGGCACGAAGCGATTTCACGAGGGTACGCGGTGGGGCGTGCTCGGCGAGCTGGGCGAGCTTTTCACGAACCGCGAGCACTTCGACGTCTACGTCTGCCCGCGTTGCGGCCGGGTGGAGCTCTTCGTCGACGGCATCGGCGAGGAGTACCGGCCGCGGTAGGACGCCGATGCACTGCAAGTCCTGCAACTACGCGTTGTGGAACCTCGCGGCCGGTGTGTGTCCCGAGTGTGGTACGCCGTTTCGCCCCTCCGACTACGACTTCGTCCCGAACGCCGTGCGTTTCTGCTGTCCGCACTGTGATCAGTCGTATTACGGAACCGGCGAGCGTGGTCATCTCGTGCCCGAATCGTTCGAGTGCGTTTCGTGCGGCACGATGGTCGCGATGGACGAGATGGTGCTGCGTCCGACCGAGGGCGTGGAGCCGGAGGCGACCCAGGCCGATCGGATGCCCTGGTTCGAACGCGAGCATCGGGGCACCGTGCGGGCGTGGCTGGCGACGGTCACCGCGGCCATGAATCGCCCGTCGAGCCTCATGCGGGCGGTCCCGCCGGACGTGACGAGCGGGCAGGCGTGGCTGTTCATGTACGTGACCAACGTGATCTTCTCGATCGCGGGGATGATCCTCCCGGGGATGTTGGTGGCCGTCCTCCTGGCCGCCGCGCCCAGTACGTTCGGCGGCGCGGCGCTCGGGCGATCGGTCATGATGCAGGCGTTGATCGTCCAAGCCGCGTTGCTGATGCTCATGGCCCTCCTGCCTGCGATCTGGGCGTGGGGAACGCACCTGCTCGTCGGCGTCGGGTTTCCGGAACGAGCGCCGATGCGTCGAACTTTCCACGCGATCTGCTACAGCGTCGGCCCGAACTGTCTCACGATCGTCCCGTTCGACTGCGTGCGGATGGCGGGACGGATCTGGTGGGCGGTGGCGGCGATCCTCATGCTCAAGCAAGCGCACCGCTGCTCCGGAGCGCGGGCGACGTTCGCGGTCCTGGGCTCGGGGCTCGTCGTCCTCATCATCGGTCTCGCCGTGATCGGAGCCGCCGTCTTCGCGACGATCCGCCCGGCCCTCCAGAGCGCGCGGCTGAGCATGGCGACCGGTGAGACGCAGACGATGACCCAGGCCATCATCGACTACGCGGCCGATCACGCCGGGGAGGGGCCGGTGCACGCGCTCCAGCTCGTCACAGCCCAGGATCTCGCCACGGGCAACTTCGTCTCGCTCGACAGCGACACCGACGAAACACAGGTGCCGGTGGCCGACACCACGCTCGCAGAGCTCGCGTTGCTTTCGAGCAACCAACGCGTCGTTGCGATCGACGCGGCCCGAGAGGCGTTGCCGGAGAGCACGATCGCCCACCGCGTGGGCGACTTCGTGTTCACGTACCACGGCCTCGACTTGTCCGCGTGCGACGCGGGCCTCTGGGTGCTGGTGCTCTGGCCCGACCCCGACGGGACCGCCGGACCCAGCGCCCCCAGCGAGGTCCACATCGGACACGCCGACGGAACGGTGACGACGATCCCGATCGAGAATCTCCCGCCGGCACTGGTCGCACAGAACGCCTTGCGGACCGCAGCCGGCGCAGCGCCGCTCCCGGATCTCGCAACGGTGCGTCACGGCGCACCGGCGACACCGTAAGGCGAGCGCGCAAACCGCCCGACCAAACTTGCTCGAGGCGGCATGGACGCCGCCGGTCCCCACGCAGCCCGGCACCCGCCGGAGGCGGTGCGAAAACTAGTCCGAACCCACGCCCAAATCTTCACTGACCAGCTCGCAGGATGCGAGCGTCACATGAGACCCACGACAACTGGGGTCGAGCCGCACGACGCGGCGTGAAGAACGCGGCCACCGGCGTCCGGCAAGCACAACCACCGTCCCCTGGCAGGACGCCAGCGCAAGGGTCCACGCCCGACCCAACCTGCACCAGGCGGCAGGACGCCGCCGGTCAACCGCGCAGCCCTGCACCCGCCGGACGCGGTGCGAAAGACAGTCCGAACCCACGTCCAATTCTTCACTGACCAGCTCGCAGGATGCGAGCGTCACATGAGACCCACGACAACTGGGGTCGAGCCGCACGACGCGGCGTCAACAACGCGGCCGCGGCGCCCGGCAAGCACGACCACCGTCCCCTGGCAGGATGCCAGCGCAAGGGTCCACGTCCAAATCTTCCCAAGCAAGGCGGCATGGACGCCGCCGGTCCCCGCGCAGCCTGCCCCCGCCGGAGGCGGTGCGAGAAACAGCCCGAACTCGCCCCGGTGCATCTCGACGCGCTCTCGCACCGTCTCGGTCATCTGAATGATCGGCGGATAGTCACGCACCGGCTGGCCGTTGCGTTCGTCGCCCGGCAGCTTGCGGGTGGCGTCGATGCCGAGCCGCGCGCCGCGGCGGTGGAGATCGCGGCCGGGGTCGGCGTTGGCGCACAGGTGGAAGAACGTGTCGGACCAGTCGCCGACATCCGCATCCTCGTCAACCGCGACGACGAAGTCGGCGCCGGTGTCGGTCGCCGCGAAGATGCGGTCGATCGCGGCGGCGCCCTGCCCCGCCGCCGTCTTGCGGACGGACGCGAAGACGACGCGGCCGCCGCCGACGGCGGGCACCGTGATCCGGTCGATCGCGTCGTGGCCGGCGAGCGGCTCGAGGCGACGGGTGACGGCTTCCCGGTCGGCGGGCGGGGGCGGCGTCAGGTCGTAGCCGCCGACCTCCTCGCCGGTCATCCGCCGTGTCGCGTCGAACCCGATCTTGTGCCCCGCCCCCAGCCGCGGCGCGGCGTGGTCGAGGATGTCGAGCGGGCCGTTGACGATCTCGACGTCGCGTCCGAAGTGGCAGTGCGTGAACATGGCCCGCAATACGGCCGCTTCGTCGTGGACGTTCACGTCACCATCGACCACGACGATCATCTTCGTCCACGCCATCTGCCCCGCTCCCCACACCGCGTGCATCACCCGCCGCGCCTGGAGCGGGTACGCCTTGTCGATCGCGATGAACGCGCAGTTGTGAAAGCAGCCGAACATCGGAAGGTGGTAGTCCTCGATGTCGGGGATGAGCGTCTTCAGGAGCGGCAGAAAGATGCGTTCGGTCGCCTTGCCGAGGTAGTAGTCCTCCTGGGGGGGACGGCCGACGATCGTGGCGGGGAAGATCGCGTCGCGACGATGGGTCACCGCCGTCACGTCGACGAGCGGATAGCGATCGGGCAGCGAGTAGTAGCCCGTGTGGTCGCCGAACGGTCCTTCGAAGGCCGCCCCGGGACCCAGACCGTCGGGATCGCGCCGCGGATCGAAGCCGATCGGCCCGGCATCGGTGCGGACGAAGCCCTCGATGACGACCTCGCTGTTGGCGGGCACCCACAGCGGCACCGTCTTCGCGCGCACGAGCGGGATGCCGCGGCCGTTGAGGAAGCCGGCCATGAGCAGCTCGCTGATGCCCGGTGGCAGCGGCGCGGTCGCGGCGTAGGGCAGGACCGACTCGCCGCCGAAGCAGATCGCGATCGGCATCGGCATCTTCGCCGCCTGCCAGCTTCGCCAGTGCGCGGCGCCGTCGTGGTGGACGTGCCAGTGCATGACCAGCTGCGTCGGGCCGACGAGCTGCGCGCGGTACATCCCGATGTTGTGGCTCGCCGGCTTGTTCTCCCGCGCGTCGCGGGCGTGGATGGTGTGCATGCCGGCGAACGTGACGTAGCGCCCCTCGCCCCCCGCCGTACCCGCCGCCTCGGCCGACATGGGGTAGCCCACCGCGGTGGGGTCGCCGTCGAGCGGCCAGCACTGGATGAGCGGCAGCCGCCGCAGATCGACCTCTCCCCGCTCGGTGCGGCGGACGACCTCCTGGCACACCCCCTGCCGCACGCGACGCGGCGGCGTCCGCAGGAGCGGCAGCAGCTCGCGGCCCTTGCCGATCATGGCCCCGAGCGACCGGGGGGGCTCCGGCTTGGTGAGCGACGCGAGCCGCGACGCGACCGCACCGAACCCGCCGGTGCCGGCGACGCCAAGCGCCATCTCCGTCCGGCGGTAGGACCCGAACACGTTGATGGCCAGCGGCAGATCGCAGCCCTCGACCGACTCGAAGAGCAACGCGCGACCGCCGCCGCCGGCGTGTCCGGGATCGAAGGCGACGGCGTTCGCGCTGGGGGTCGGCGCGAGAACCTTGGCGTGGCGGTCGGCGATCTCGGCGATCTCCAGCCGCGGCGAGACCGGCCGCCGGATGCGATGCAGCTCGCCCGCAGCCTCCAGCTCGAAGAGAAAGTCTCGCAGCGTTGCAGCCATCGCCGCCGAGGATAGCGAAGCGGCGACGTCCGCGCAGCGGGCCGCCCCGGTGAGAACGCCGCCGCCTGCAAGGACTCGGACCGCTGCCCCAACAAGCTGGCGACCCCCTGCGAATGGCGTTCCGCTCACCCGATCGAGGGCGATCGCCGATAAGATCTTCGCCACGCTCTTCAGGGGACCGGCGGGACGCGACCGTGACGAACAACGGCAGCTACGCGATCGATCTTCACCGCGTCGAGAAGACGTACCGGGGGAAGGTGCGGGCCCTGCGGGGGATCGAGATGCAGGTCCACCGGGGAGAGATCTTCGGGCTCCTGGGTCCCAACGGGGCCGGCAAGAGCACGCTCGTCAAGATCATGATGACGGTGGTGCGGGCGAACCGCGCGACCGGCACGATCCTCGGCCGGCCGATCGGGCACAAGCCGACGCTCGGCCGGGTCGGGTACCTGCCCGAACACCACCGCATGCCGCCGTACCTGACCGGACACCAGGTGCTGGATTTCTACGCCGCGCTCGCGGGCGTTCCTCGGTCGGAACGTCGCCCGCGGGCCCGGCGGTTGCTCGGGCTCGTCGGCATGGAGGAGTGGGCCGACAAGAAGCTCGGCTCGTATTCCAAGGGCATGCTCCAGCGTCTCGGGCTCGCCCAGACGCTCATGAACGACCCCGACCTCGTCGTGCTCGACGAGCCGACGGACGGCGTCGATCCCGTCGGTCGCCGCGACATCCGCGACGTGCTGCTGGAGCTGCGGGGCGAGGGCAAGACCGTCTTCCTCAACAGCCACCTGCTCAGCGAGCTGGAGATGGTCTGCGACCGCGTGGCGATCCTCGTGCAGGGCGTCGTGGCGCAGCAGGGCACGATGCACGAGCTGACGGCCGAGAGCGAGCGGTACGAGGTGGCGATCGCGGGGGCCCCGCCCGCCTGGGTCGCCGGCGACGAGAAGCTCCGGGCCGACGCGGGTCCGAACGACACGACGACGCTCATCGCTCCCCGCTCCGATGCGGAAGCGCTCCAGCCGGTCCTCGATCGGCTGCGTCGCGAATCACGCACGATCCTCTCGGTGAAACCGGTGCGGGAGACGCTCGAGGATCTCTTCATGCGGGCGGTCACCGATCCGGAAACCGGCCGCCCCCACGCGCCCGGCGCGGCCCGCAACGGAGGCTCGTCGTGAGGGTCTTTGGCGCCATGCTCGTCGACGCCTACCGCGAGCTGAACAGCAAGCGGTTGTTCTGGGTCATCCTCGGACTGTCGGCGTTCGTCACGATCGTCTACGGCTCGATCGGCTTCGACGACGACGGCATGTCGATGTTCTTCGGGCTCGTCAACATCGACAACCCGATGCTGAGCCGCGACAGCCTCATCTCGAGCGTGCTCTACCGCTCGATCTTCACGACGTTCATGATCGGTCTCTGGCTCGCGTGGGTCGCGACCATCCTCGCGCTCATCTCGACCGCGACCATCTTCCCCGACTTCATCGCCGGCGGCAGCATCGACATGGTGCTCTCCAAGCCGGTGCGGCGTCCCACGCTCTTTGCGATGAAGTACGTGGTGAGCCTGCTGTTCGTGCTCCTGCAGGTGACGATCTTCTGCCTGGGCGTCTTCCTGTGCATGGGGCTGCGGCTCGGGGACTGGGAGTGGAAGGTCTTCGCGGCCATCCCGATCGTGACGGTCTTCTTCAGCTATCTCTATTCGATCAGCGTGCTCGTCGGCGTGTGGACCCGCTCGGCGTTGACCGCGTTGCTCGTGACGATGCTCGTGTGGTTCAGCCTCTTCAGCGTGAACATGGCCGAGGGTGTCCTCTACCAGGAGCGTACGAAGCTCGTCATCCGCACGGAGGAGTCGGACCGGCTGCTCGACAGCCTCGACCAGCGGCTCGAGGCGTTGCCGAACAACGACGCCGCCGCCCCGGTGCGGGCCCGCGTGGAGGCGGAGCAGGAGACGGCCCTCGCCCAACGGACGTCCGTGCAGGACACCATCGATCAGCTCGACGACTGGTACCGGCCCATCAAGTGGATGCAGGCGGTGATGCCCAAGACGGGCGAGACGATCGGCCTGCTCGACCGCTGGCTGGCCCGCGACACCGACGTCAACCTGATGGACATCATGGCCGGCACGGTGGAGATCGACGCGTCCACCGGCGACTTCGAGACCCGCGACACGAGCGCCGACCGCGAATCACTCCGGCGCCGCCTGGAAGAAGACGCCGAGAAGTCGCTCTGGTACATCGTCGGCACGTCGCTGGTCTTCGAGGCCGTGCTGTTGCTGGCGGCCGGCCTGATCTTCGTACGACGCGACTACTGAGCCAGGAACGGGTAGCGGTAGTCCCGCGGCGGATCGAATGTTTCCTTGATCGCGCGGGGGCTCACCCACCGCATCAGGTTGAGCGTGCTCCCGGCCTTGTCGTTGGTGCCGCTCGCGCGGGCGCCGCCGAAGGGCTGCTGCCCCACCACCGCACCGGTTGGCTTGTCGTTGATGTAGAAGTTGCCCGCCGCGTACCGGAGCCGTTCGAACGCCTGCGAGATCGCCGATTGATCTTCGGCGAAGATCGCGCCGGTGAGCCCGTAGGGCGTCGACTCGTCGCACAACGCGAGCGCTTCCTCGAAGCGGGTGTCGTCGTAGACGAACACGCTCAGGATGGGCCCGAAGATCTCCTCGACCATCGACGGCACGTCCGGCCGCTCGGCCCGGATGAGCGTGGGCGCGACGAAGTAGCCCTCGGCGTCGTCGGTCTTGCCCCCGGTGACGATCGATGCGTCGGCGAGCGACGTCGCCTGGTCGATGTACCGCCGGCACCGATCGAACGCACCGCGGTGGATGACCGCGCCCATGAAATTTCCGTAGTCGGTCGGGTCGCCCATGCGGATCGACTCGATCTCGGAGACGAGCTTCCCCTCGATCCGCTGCCAGACGCTTCGCGGGATGTAGGCGCGGGACCCGGCCGAGCACTTCTGACCTTGAAACTCATACGCGCCACGCACGAGGGCCGCGATCAGCGCGTCGCCGTTCGCCGAGGGATGCGCGAGGACGAAGTTCTTGCCGCCGGTCTCGCCGACGATCCGCGGGTAGTTGCGGTAGCGGCCGAGGTTCTCGCCGATCGTGCGCCAGATCGATCGAAAGACCTCGGTCGACCCGGTGAAATGGACGCCCGCGAACTCCGGGTGCGCGAAGAGCCGCTCGCTGACCCTGACCGCATCCCCCGGCACGAAGTTGATGACCCCCGGCGGAAGCCCGGCTGCCTCGAACAGCCGCATCACCATGTAGTTGCTGTAGAGCGAGCTGTCCGAGGGCTTCCACACCGACGTCCCGCCCATGAGGGCCGGGGCGTGCGGCAGGTTGCCCGCGATGCTGGTGAAGTTGAAGGGCGTGATCGCGTAAACGAAGCCCTCGAGCCCGCGTCCTTCGACGGTGTTCCACGAACCGGCCGGGCTCACGCGCGGTTGGATGATCTGGTAGATCTCGTACATGTACGAGCAGTTGAACCGGAAGAAATCGATCATCTCGCACGCGGCGTCGATCTCGGCCTGGTGACACGTCTTGGATTGGTTGAGCATCGTGGCGGCGTTGATCTTCATTCGCCAGGAGCCGGCGAGCAGCGTGGCCGCCTTCAAGAAGACCGCGGCGCGGTGCTCGGGGTCGGCGTGCGACCAGTCGTGCCGCGCCGCCATCGCCGCGTCGACGGCCGCGTCCACCTCGGCGGGGCCCGCCTGGTGGACCCGCGCCAGCACGTGTCCGTGTCGGTGCGGCATGACCGCCTCGATCGTGTTGCCCGTGCGCACTTCTTTGCCGCCGATGATCAGCGGGATCTCGATCTCGCCGGCGGTCAGCTCCTTGACCGCCGCGTCGAGGTCGGCGCGTTCGGGCGCGCCGGGGCGAAACTCGAGCACGGGCTCGTTCGTCGGCGGCGGCGCCGCGATCCTGTCGTTCGGCATCGGGGTCTCCTTCCGGAAGGGTCGCGTATTGTAAGGAAGGGCGTCCGTCGTGCCGGATGTCGGCTAGGGCCCGGCCCCATCGGCCTCGCGGGCGAGGGTGCGGCCGCGGTCGCGGGCGGCGGTGAGGGCTTCGATGAGGATCTCGGGCAACTGTCGACGCACCATGACGTCGACGGCCGCGGCCGTGGTGCCCTGCGGCGTGGTCACGATCCGGCGAAGCTCGGCCGGGTCGCTTCCGGTCTCCCGGAGCATGCGTCCGGCACCGATGATCGTCTGGACGACGAGGAGCTGCGCGGTCGCGGGGTCGAGCCCGATCTCCCCGGCGGCCTTCTCCATCAGCTCCGCGAGCAGATAGACGTAGGCGGGACCGGAGCCGCTGACCGCGGTGACCGCGTGCAGCAGCTCCTCGTCGAGCTGCACGGTGCGGCCGAGCGCTTCGAAGATCTGGCGGGCGAGCGTGTCGTCGCCGGGTTGCGCGCCGGCGCCGAGCGCGATGCCGGTCATCCCTTCGCCGAGCTGACACGGCGTGTTCGGCATCGCCCGCACGATCCGCGCCTTCGGCCCGAGCTGCCGCTGAAGGAGATCGGTCTCGAGCCCGGCCATGATCGAGATCACGATCGTGGGCCGCTCGAGCGGGCCGATCACCCGGGCCACGTCGGCGAAGGTCTGCGGCTTCACCGCCAGCAGGAGTTGCTCGCTGGAAACGACGCCGGCCGGATCCGCCGCGGTCGCGCAGCCCAGATCGGCCGCAAGATCGCGACGCTGGGGATCCGGATCGGCGACGGCGATGGCGGCCGGTGCGAGCACGCGGGCCGCGACCGCCCCGCGTGCGATCGCCAGGCCCATGTTGCCGCCCCCGATGATGCCGAGTCGATGCGTCATGACATGCTCCGCCCGCTTCTTCCATCGGCCCGCGGGGCGTTTCGCGCCAGCGAACCCCGCCGGGGAGGGAGGCAAATCGGGGCGGGAAAGCGGGGCCGCCGCCGGCTTTCTCGTAGAATGCGGAGGCCTGCCATGACCAAGACCAACGGGTACAACTACGCGCTTCCGTTCGAGCAGCCGGTCATCGACCTCGACCGTCAGATCGAGACGCTCAAGGACCGGGCCGATGCCAACTCGTACGCGGAGGAGCTGGCCAAGCTCTCCGAGAGTCGCGACAGCCTGCTCGCCAAGCTGTACCGCGACCTCGAGCCGTGGGACGTCGTGCGGGTGGCCCGGCATCCCGATCGCCCCCAGACCTCGGACTACATCTCGATGATCTGCCGAGACTTCCGCGAGCTGCACGGCGATCGCCACTTCGGCGACGATCCCGCCATCATCACGGGGTTCGGTCGCATCGGACCGCACAAGGTGATGATCGTCGGGCACGAGAAGGGACGCACGACCGCGGAGAAGGTCGCGTGCCACTTCGGCTGCGCGCATCCGGAGGGCTACCGGAAGGCGCTCTTGAAGATGAAGCTGGCCGAGAAGTTTCGTCTGCCGATCGTGACGTTCATCGACACGCCCGGGGCCTATCCCGGCGTGAAGGCCGAGGAACGCGGGCAGGCCGAGGCGATCGCGGTGAATCTCCGCGAGATGAGCCGGCTGAAGACGCCGATCGTGTGCGTCGTCATCGGCGAGGGCGGGTCCGGCGGAGCGCTCGGGCTTGGCGTGGGTGATCGCGTGGCGATGCTCTCCAACTCCTGGTACTCCGTCATCAGCCCGGAGGGCTGCGCGGCCATCCTGTGGAAGGAAGCGAACGAGGAGACAAACCAGGCCGCCGCCACGGCGTTGTCGCTGACCGCGCGGGACAACCTCCGGCACGGCCTCATCGACGATGTGATCGAGGAGGCCCCCGGCGGGGCCCACCGCCACCGGCAGCAGGTGGCCGATCGGATCCAGCAATGGCTGGTCGATCAGATCCGGGAGCTGCGACGATTCAAGGGTCAGACCCTGGTTCGGCTGCGGTACGAGAAGCTCCGGCGGATCGGAGCCGTGGCCCGAGCGGAGTGACCGGTGCGTTGACGCTGGGACGCCATCCCTTTACTATAGGCGGATTGTCCGCGATCTGAAGCGCAAGTCCTTGATGGACAGGCACTTCCGGCCGGGCTCACCGCAGGTGGCGGGCCATCTCAGTGGCAAAGAAGAAGACAAAGAAGAAGACGGTGGCAAAGTCGCGGTCGGCCGGAACCCGGTCGAAGACGACCCGTTCGTCCGCTCGGTCCCGATCCACCGCCAAGAGCCGGACCGGGGCGAGCAAGAAGAAGACGACCAAGAAGAAGACCACCCGGAAGAAGACGAAGCGTCCGACGACGAAGAAGCGGTCGACGTCGAAGAAGACCGCGAAGAAGGCCTCGACGCGGCGGGCGGTGACGAAGAAGAGGACGACGAGGAAGAAGACCAAGAAGAAGGTCGCGAAGAAGCGTCCGGCGAAGCGGGCCGCCGCCAAGCGGGCGGGGCAGAAGAAGAAGACGAAGAAGAAGACCAAGGCTCCCGCCAAGAAGACGACCAAGAAGCCAGTCAAGAAGACGGCCCAGAAGACCGCGAAGAAGGCCCCGGCCAAGTCGACCAAGAGCGGCGCAAAGAGCACCAAGAAGACCACCAAACGCAAACGCACCGGCCGCCGCGCGCTCGGAGCGCAGTCGGTCGCGGAGGCCGCGAGCGCGAGCGAGGCGGATGCCCAGGGGTACGTGTTCGTCAACGGGCGACGCGTGCGTATGATCTCGACCAAGGGACAGCCGGTCACCAAGAAGTCCCGATCGCGGAAGGCGGACACGAACGCGGTCGAGCCGGAGCGCTCGGCCAAGCCGGTCAAGACGAAGCTCAGCACGAAAGAGCTGAGGCACTACGAGCAAGTGCTGCTCGAGAAGCGTGGCGAGCTGGTCGGTGATGTGAGCGCGATGGAGACCGCGGCCCTCAAGACGAGCGGCGGCAACCTCTCCAACCTGCCGATTCACATGGCCGACATCGGCTCCGACACGTACGACCAGGACTTCACGCTGGGTCTCGCCGAGACGGAACGCAAGCGGCTCATCGAGATCGACGAAGCGCTGTTGCGTATCCGCGACCGGACCTACGGCGTGTGCGCGATGACGCAGAAACCGATCCCCAAGACCCGTCTCAATGCCAAGCCGTGGGCCAAGTACACCATCGAGGCCGCCCGCGAGCTGGAGCGGCGGTGGCAGGCGTGATACAGCGGCAACCCGCCGGGGACACGGCGTTCGGATCACCGCGCGCATGGGCCATCCTGCTCGCCGTGCTCGTCGTCGGTCTCGCGGCCGATCTGTGGTCGAAGAGCTGGAGCTTCGACAACGTCGCGCAGACGCCGGTCGAGCTGGACCGTGATCGTCTGCTCGCCGAGCCCGGCTTCGACCCGATCCCGTTTCACCGCGGCGATCCGGTGCTGCCGTTCGACCTGCTCAAGTTCCGCCTGGTCCTGAACCCGGGCGCGGTGTTCGGCATCGGCGCCAACCACCGCTGGTTCTTCATCGTCTTCACGGTGATCGCGATGTCGGCGGGCGTCTATGTCTTCGGCCGCTACACGGGCCGCCGGAGCTGGATCGAGCACGCCGCGATCGCCCTCGTCCTCGCCGGCGGTCTGGGCAACCTCTACGACCGCATGGCCTTCGGCCGCGTCCGCGACTTCCTCCACGCCCTCCCGGGACGCCCCCTGCCGTTCGGCTGGACCTGGCCCGGAACGCAGAACGACGAGATGTTCCCGTGGGTGTTCAACATCGCGGATGTCTTGTTGTTGGTGGGAATGGTGGTCCTGATGCTGTCGCTGCACCGGCAGGACCGCGAGCGAAAGCGGCTGGAGTCGAACACGGCGGCCGACGTCGCGACGGACACGGCGACCTGACGGCGGACGCGGCCGCGGACACGGACAACCCCCCATGGTGCCACGGACAGCGAAGCGTCCGTGCCGTCAGCGTCCATCACGCAAGGGCGTTTGAC
>JABDLI010000151.1 GCA_013003065.1 Phycisphaerales bacterium
GCGCCTTGGACGATGAGACAGGGAAAGTCCGGGCGGTGCGGCTCCAGGAGCAGCTCGTCCTGCAGCTTCAGCTTGGACTTGTACCCCAGCGTGATGACGAGCGTCCCGCGAATCCGACCCTCACGGACCTTCAGAGTCTCGAACGCGGGGACGTCCACGCGGTAGACGCCGTCCTTGTTCTGAGGACCGTAGGGATTCACCGCGGCGCTGAGAAGCCCCGGCTCGAAGTCGGGGTTGGGAAACGCCGACCACGGAATCGGTGTCGCCCGGTCGTAGTAGCTCTGGAAGATCGAGCTTCCCGGCATGTCCTTGGCGGGCACCGGCGTCGTGACCGTACCGCTGATCGACCCGTGCACCATGACCGCACCGGCCTCGACGTCGCCCGCGATCGTGTCGTTGTTGTACAGCGATCCGGCCACCGAGATCGGACCGCCGCTGGCCGCGAGCGACTTGTCGTTGATCAGGTTCCCCGCCGTGTGCAACGGCGTTTGAAGCACCTCGAGCCCGGCGCCCGCGGGCACGAGCAGCACGCTGCAGCGGCGGACGGCGTCGTTGATGCTGCCGCGTCCCGTCAGGACGATCGGATCCGAATCGCTGTCGGCGAGATCCTCGTCCCCGGTCGCGTCGGCCAGCGACCACTCGACGGTGCCGCCGCCAAAGTCGACGGGCGACGACCAGACGCCGTGCGTGAAGCCCGGCCGCCAGGGCGACGCGGAGAGCTCGGCCGCGTCCATGGCGTCCTCCAGGACAGTGATTCCCATCTCCAGCGCCGAGAGCGCGAGAACGTCCGCCGCCGCCTCGTCCCCACGCACGGCGGCGTTGCGGTGGTTCAGGCGGGCGACGGCGATCGCGCCCAGGCCGATCACGACGACCATCGCCGTCATGACAAGGACGAGCAGGTACGCCGAGCCGCGGGACCGGCGGCAGTATGGGACCGATGGCTGCCGCACGACCGTCATTGGGCCACCGCTCCCACCGTCACCGGGTTTCGCAAATTCGTTCCCGCCGTTGTCATGACGCCGCTCGCGGTCGGCGTCACCTCGATCCCGACGAAGGTCAGGATCTGCGTATCGAGGGCCGGGGCCTGCTCGTAGGAACTGGCCCGCGATCGCAACGCCTCGACCGTGGTCACGACGCCGGACGGATCGGTCACGGTCACCGTGATGCGTTTGAGCCCGGTTTCGGCCACCGCTGTGGCCAATGCTCCGGTGCTCGCGTAGGCCACGCTGACCTGCCGCGTCCAGTCGGTGAACCCGCTCAGCGGCGTGCCGTCCTTCGCCTGGGGCGGGCTGGCCGACCAGCCGTGGTAGTCGTCGACGTCGTCCCACCCGTCCCGGGTGGATCCGCTTTCGAACTCGCGGCCGAAGACGGGGCTGCCGTCGGGATCTTCGTACGGGCTCTGGATCACCTCGGCGAGGAGCGATCGAGCGAGCAGGCGCGCCCGATCGTCGTCGACCACGGTCCGTCCGAGGCGGGCGACGGCGCCCAGCGCGTACAGCGACGAAACGAGCACGACCCCGACGATGAGCAGGGACAGGGTCACCTCGATGAGCGTGAAGCCGCGAGACGCGGCCGGCGGGATGTCAGTCGGTAACGTACGCGGCATAGATCGACATCTTGACACCGAACGTGTCATCGGAAGCTCCCCAGCTCGGCAGGAACCCGTTCTTCTCGGCCCAGTGATTGCGGTATCTCAGCTCTCCCCCGGAGTCCACGAAGAACCCCTGCGTGTTCGACGCCAAGGCGAGCGCGAGCCAGTAGGTGCCCGGGGTCAGATGGATCGGCGGCAACGCGGCGGACTGCCAGTCGTACGCCGACTCGATCGCGAAGGCGGCGGTCTCGGCGAGCAGCGTGTCCGGCTCCCCCGCCAGGTCCGAGTAGATTGCGAAGCGGCAGTTGTCGGCGAAGCCGCCGATGAACGCGCCAACCTCGGTCACCGTCCCGGCCTCGGCCAGGGTCACTTGGGTGGCGACCTGGAGCCGACGCACGTTCGTCACGTTCGTGGGGAAGGCATCGACGTACCCGAAGGTGCTTCCGCCGAGCGACTCGTTTCCCGCCGCCCAGTCGATCGAGCGCTTCGTGAGCACGTGCGCGGTCGCGTTCAGCTTCGAGAAGTCCAGATCCTTGCCCCACGGCAACACGACCCGCCGCCCGGCGGCCGGCGTGGCGTCGTCGAGCGTGCCGCCGGCCTCGACGGTCACCAGCACGCCTTTGGTCGGATCGTCGTGCTTGGAGATCGGAAAGACGGCGTCCGGGGCGAGGGCGTCGTCCGGACGCAGCAGACGCACCGAGGACGACGCGATCGTGAGGTCTCCGGGGGAGACCAGCGCGGTGATGTAGTGTCCGGCATCCACGACCTTGACCGACGACTGCCCGTAGTCCCTCGTCTCCTTGGCCTCGACCTCGAGCAGCTCCGCCATCTCCCTCTGCTCGCTGACGACCCCGATGTCCGCGGGGGTGAGCTTGGTTCCGAGGCGACCGGGGTCGACGGTCTCGCACACATAGGCCACGCTGTTCCCCGCCACCGCGGCATCGAACTCGAGCGGGATCGCGTCGTCGTCGATCACGGTCACCGTGTAGCCCCACGACTCGATGAGATCCCGCCGGAGGATCTCGCCGGCGTCGAGATCGTTCGGGTCGGGGACGACGAAGAGAAGGTTGAAGGACTCGTCGGCGACCGGGATCCAGTCGCCGCGGACGACCCGCGTGAGGTAGGTGAGGCTGAAGTCCTGCGCGGCGTCGATCACCGCGACCGGCGTGCCCCCGTTGTACGTCCGCCAGATCGGATCACCCGGAACGCCCGGATCGCCGGTCGCGCTCTCCCAGGCGTACCGGATGGTCTCCGCGTTTCCGTCGCCGTCGCGGTCGGGCACGGTCAGCGTGATCGCGCGGTCGGTCTGCTCGGTGATCGTGCTCAGGAAGCCCACGTCACGGATGATCGCCTCGGCGACGTCGGCGGTCCGGCTCGCCGCCACCGCGTCCGACTGTGTGCCACCGAGGTCGCGGGCGGCAAGGACCATGACGGAGCCCATCCCGACGACGATGATCGAGAGGATGACCATCGCGATGGTCATCTCCAGGAGCGTGAACCCCTGACGATCCCGTGCGGTCCGGATGGGACTTTCCTCGACCGTCACTGAACCACCGCCTCCCCGGTTCCCGCATCGACGACCACCGTCCGGCTGAGGTCCCCCGACTGCACGACGACGTTCCCCCCGCCATCGGGAACGCCATAGCCGTTGAACTGCACGACGGCGGGGTCGTCGTCGAGGTCGGTGGGCTCGCCAAGCGCGACGCTCTGGATCGACGCCGAGTAGGGCTCGTCCGCGATCACGACCTCGTACGGTCCGCCGTCGTCCCGAAGGCCACGCACGTCGCTGATCGTGTAGGCCGACTTCGCGAGGTTGAACGTCACGGTTCTGGACTGACCGACCAGCCGCGCCTGGGTCCGCGCGTACGCCAGGTCCGCCACGACCCGACGCGCCGCCGCGTCCACGCGATACCGCTCGAGCGACCGCGTGTACCGCGGAACGGCGATCACGGCGATGGTCGCGACGAGCATCACGACGATGGTGAGCTCGATGAGCGAATGCCCGCGACGGGTCATTGGATGTATGCTCTCATTCACGTTCATCGATGACTGACCGCTCGGGCGGTGGCGGCCCTCGGTCCTTTATCGCCAACGCGGCGGGTCGCCATGAGGGTTGAGCCGGCACCCCGCGTTGCCGGTACCAGGCCTCAACCGCCGAAACGGACGGATCGGTTCTAATCGGACCAGAACCGCCCGACACCCGGAGGGGAGAACCCTGCGTGTGCCCCGGTCGTACGAGATCCCCGTATCCTCCGCCGCCACGCCCGTCGCCCCCATCGCACGCGAGGAATTCCATGCTCGGAAAAGTGTTCAAGGCCTACGACGTCCGCTCGACCTTTCCCAAGCCGCTCAGCCCCAAGCTGGCGTGGCAGATCGGCTACGGGACCGCGCAGTACCTGACCGCGGAGGCCGCGGAGGCCGGGCACGACGAGCCCATGATGCGGCACATCGTCGTGGGGCGTGACATGCGGAAGAGCTCACCCGAGCTCACCGCCGCCCTCACGCAGGGCATGCGGGACTTCGGCGCAAGCGTCATCGACGTCGGGCGGGTGGACACGCCGTTCGTCTACTTCGCGATCAACTACCTGGGCTGCTGCGGTGGCGTGCAGGTGACGGCGTCACACAATCCGGCGAACTACAACGGGTTCAAGATCTCCAAGATCCACGCCCGGCCCGTCGGGATGGACACCGGCCTCGACGAGATCCGCCGCAACGCGGCCATGGCGTCGGCCGACAAGGTGACGCCGGCGGGCGGCCGGATGGAGGAGCGTGACCTGTGGCCGGAGTACCGGGCGCACGTCCGGCGGTTCCTCGATCCCCAGCTCGTCGCCGGCACCCGCACGCTCAAGGTCGTCGTCGATGCGTCCAACGGCATGGCGGGGACGATGGTGCCGAAGGTGTTCGACGACATCGCGGGGCTGGAGCTGATCAAGCTCAACTTCGACAACTCGACCGGCGAGTTCGTCCACGAGCCGAACCCGCTCGTCGCCGCCAACCTCGCGCAGTTGCGGGAGGCCGTCCTGGAGCAGAACGCCGACGCCGGCATCTGCTTCGACGGCGACGCCGATCGGTGCATGGTGGTGGACGAGAAAGCGCAGCTCATCGGCTGCGATCTGCTCACGGCGTGGCTCAGCCGACGCTTCCTCGACGAGAACGCCGGCTCGCCAATCGTCTACGACCTCCGTTCCAGCCGATCGTTGCCGGAGATCATCACGGAGTCGGGCGGCACGCCGATCAAGAGTCGCGTCGGGCACGTCTTCATGAAGGAGAAGCTCCGCGAGCACGGCGCCGTTTTCGGCGGCGAGCTCTCGGGGCATTTCTACTTCCGGGACAACTTCTTCGCCGACTCCGGTGCCATCGCCTTCGCATGCGTGCTGAGCGCTCTTGCCGAGTCCGGCGACCCGCTGAGCACGGCCATCGCACCCGCCCGCCGGTACGCTCAATCGGGGGAGATCAATTTCGAGACCGAGGACAAGGAACTCGCCCTCTCCGACCTCAAACGCGCCTTCCCCCACGCCCGGGTCGAGGAGCTCGACGGTGTGACGCTGAGCCAGGACGACTGGTGGTGCAACGTCCGTGCGAGCAACACGGAGCCGCTGCTGCGTCTGAACCTCGAGGGGAAGGATGACACGGAGGTCGAGCGTCTCGTCGATGAGGTCGCGCAATACCTCGGCGAACGCGTCGAGGAGTAGCGGACACGGACACGGACGCGCACACGCACACGCACCCGGACACGGACGCGGACGCGGACACGGACGCGGACACGGACGCGGACACGGACGCGGACACGGACACGG